>JBOGKJ010000325.1:0-14381 GCA_050745565.1 Terriglobales bacterium
CGCGCCGGCTTGGGCTCGCCGGGCCCCGGGCCGGCGCTCCACAGCCCTTCGAGTGCGGGCACGGCGCTGCGAGCGTCTCAGCGAGCAGGGGCAGGGGCCCGCGCCCGTTAATGGGACTGCGTCGGCGTTGCCTCGGGTCGCGGCGCGCCCGGGCTTGTCGCGGCTCGGCCGCACGGGCCAGAGTGTACCTTCCGCTTTCAACCTTCTGCCTTCAACTTCGCTCGGGTTGCGGCGCGCCCGGTGCGGAAAGTTGAAAGTTGAAGGTAACTGAGGGACTGCGTCGGCGTTGCCTCGGATTGCGGCGCGCCCGGGCTCGCCGCGGCTGGGCCGCACGGGCCAGGGTGTACCTTCCGCCTTCAACCTTCCGCCTTCAACTCCGCTTGCCAAACAGGGCGGTGCCGAGGCGCACGAGGGTGGCGCCCTCCTCGACCGCCACCACAAAGTCATGCGACATGCCCATGGAAATCTCCCACCCCCGCGCGCCGCCGCCGGTTACGGCGCGCACCTCGGCGGCGAGTTCGGCCAGCCGGGCGAAGTGCGGGCGGCTGGCTTCCGGGTCGGCGGCGGCCGGAGGCACCGCCATCAGGCCGCGCAGCGCGAGCGCGGGCAACATGGCGATCTGCTGCGCCAGCTCCAGTGCCGCCTCCGGCGCCACGCCCGCTTTCTGGGGCTCCCGCGCCAGGTTGATTTCCAGCAACACCGGCAGGGCCGGGCGGCCGGCGGCGGCGGCCAGCCGGCTCAGACGCTGGGCCAGGGGCAGGGAATCGAGGGTTTCGAGGCAATCAAAGCTCAGCGCCCGGGCCGCTTTATTGGCCTGCAGCGGGCCGATCAGGTGCCATTCGGCTGCCAGGTCCGCCAGGTCCGCGCGCTTGGCCTCCGCCTCCTGCACGCGGTTTTCACCGAACACCCGGATGCCAAGCCGGTGGATTTCGCGGATTTGATCGGCGGCCACGGTCTTGGTCGCGGCCAGCAGCCGAACCTGGCCGGGGTCGCGTCCGCGGCGCGCGCAGGCCGCGGCGATGGCGGTGCATGCTTGGTCGAGATGTTCGGCTAAACTCATGGATGCCGCGGCGGCCCGCCGCCGGAAGCGACCAGGCATGATACCACCTGCATTCATCACCTTCGAGGGCCTCGACGGAACCGGCAAAAGCACCCAACTGGAGTTGTTGGCGTCCCATTTGCGCGCCCGCGGGCTCCAGGTCGAGACCACGCGGGAGCCGGGGGGCACGAAACTGGGCGAGCGCATCCGGGACTGGCTGCTGGCGGGATCGGCGGCGCCTGTGCCGGCAGCCGAGTTGGCGCTGATGACGGCGGCGCGGGCCCAGCACGTGGCCGAACGCATCCAGCCCGCGCTGGCCTCGGGCGCGTGGGTGCTCTGCGACCGCTACTACGACGCCACCGTCGCCTATCAGGGCGGCGGGCGTGGCCTGGACCTCGACACCATCGCCCGCCTGCACCAGCTTCTGTGCGCGGGCCTGATGCCAGATTTGACCATGATCTTAACCCTGGACCGCGCCACGGCGCTGGCGCGCGCCCGCCGCCTGCCTTCGGCCGGGCGCTTCGAGGCCGAGCACGACGCCTTCTTTGCCCGGGTCGAGGCTGCCTATCGCGCCTTGGCCGCCCGGGAGCCGGCGCGCTGCCGCCTGGTGGAGGCGGTCGGCGACCGCGAAGCCGTGGCGCGGCGGATCCTGGCGCTGGTGGGCGCGCGCTGGGAGGGCATCGTATAGCGGCTATGTGGGAACAATTCATCGGCAATGGCGAGGCGGTGGGCATGCTGCGCGGGTTGGTGGCGGCAGGCCAGGGCTGCCGCACGCTGGTGCTCGCCGGCCCGGAAGGGGTGGGCAAGACCACCTTGGCCTACCTGTTTGGGCTGGCCTTGAACTGCGAGGCGCCCGGAACCGGGGGGGCGATCTGCGGGCAGTGCGCCAGTTGCCGCCAGGCGGCCGCGCCGGCGGCGCTGGCGGAGCGGCTGGCGGAGGCGGTCAGCTTCCGCGCCGCCGAGGTGAAAACCAGCCCGCGGGAGACGGCGCCGCTGGTGGTGGCGCCGCATCCGGCGGTGCGCTGGTACCCGCCTGACGGCGACATGCTCTCGCTGCCGCAGGCGCGCGCGCTGATGCGCCAGGCGCACCTCACCCCGGATGCCGGCCGGCGCTGGGTGTTGATCGTCGCCGACCTGGACCGGGCGCGCTGGGCAACGCAGGCGGCGCTGCTCAAGACGCTGGAAGAGCCTCCGCCCGCGGTGGCCATCGTTGCGCTGGCCCGTAACCCGCTGGCGCTGCTGCCGACGGTGCGCTCCCGCGCGCTGCTCGTCCGGCTGGCCCCGGTGGCCGCCCCGGAGCTGGCCGCCGCCCTCGCCGCCCGCGGCGTGGCCTCGCCCGAGCTGGTGACGCGGCTGGCGCGGGGGCGGCCCGGCCGGGCGCTGGGGTTCGATCTGGAGGCCTATCGGGCCCGCCGCGCCCAGGCGCTGGAGCTGGCCCGCGCCGCCGCCGCCGAGCACCCGCCCGCGGCCGCGCTGCTGGGCGCCAGTGAGTCCACGCGAGGCAGCAAAGAAATATTTGAATCGTTAGTCGAAATTCTTTATAGTGTCTTGCAAGATATTGGTTATCTCCAGACGGGTTTTTCCGAAGCGGTTTGCAACGTGGATTGCCTGCCCGAACTTGACTCACTCGCCCGGCGTTTCCAGCCCTCGCGGCTGGCGGCGCTGGCGGAGGGACTGGATCGGGCGCAATCGGCAGCGGAGCGCAATGCGTTCCGCCCCCTGGCCTTGGCGGCCTGGGCGCTGCAGCGGCCCTGAACCGACCCGGCCGGTCATGACTGGAGCCTACTGCTATGGCCTCGCCGCTGAATGAGACCCCTATCCGCCGTCACCCGGAACCGGACCTCTCCGCCAATCGCAAGCTGATCCGCCCCTCGCTCGCCGATGTCCGCGACCAGCTCGCCCGCGCCGCCGTGGTGCCGGCGCCCGCGCCGGTGCAGCCGCGGCTGCCTAAAAAGCCGGTGCCGCCGGAACAGACCAACGCCGAGAGTTTCTATTTCCTCAAACAAATGCAGGCCAAGACTGAAATGGTGCTGGTCCTGCGCGACGGCGAGCTCATCCGCGGCGTGATCGAGTGGTATGACCGGCATTGCCTCAAGCTGCATCGGGCGGGCGAGCCCAACTTATTGATCTACAAGGCCTTTGTCAAGTACATGTATAAGGCCGAGGACGAAGCCCGGGCCCGCGCCACCGCCCAGGCCTGACCCTTGGCGCCAACCTGGCCGGTTCCGCTTTCGCGCGGCAGGCTATCATCCTAGAAGTGTCCGCGTCGGCTCCCGTGTCTGCCTATCCACCGTCGCATCCGCCCCGGCCTTTGCGCCGTGGTGTGGCCCTGCTGCCCTCGCTGTTCACCATTGCCAACTTGGGCATGGGCTGGGTGGCCATTCAGCAGTCCCTGCTGGCGCTGCAATCCACCGCGCCGGCCACGCTGCTCGACACCGCGGCCAAGGCCATCGGCTGGGCCATTCTGCTCGACGGGCTGGACGGCCCCATCGCCCGCATGGCCAACGCCTCCAGCGCCTTTGGCCGCGAGCTCGATTCGCTGGCCGATGTGATCAGCTTCGGCGTGGCCCCGGCACTGATGGCCTACGTCTGGGGAGTGCGGTTTCTGGCAGTGGGGCCGGGTTGGGAACTGGGGCTGAACCGCGCCGCGCAGATCGTGATTTTTCTGTTCGTGGTGGCCGGCGCCGCCCGGCTGGCGCGCTTCAACATTGCCGATTATGAATCGCACCCCTCGAATCCGGGCAAACCCGGACGCCGCTATTTTGTCGGCATGCCGATTCCGGCGGCCGCCGGCACGCTCGCCGCGGTGGTCCACTTTTGTGCCTCGCCCAGCTTTGCCTTCACCGCCGTCAACACCTCCCGCGTGCTGGCGATCGTGTGGCTGGCGCTGGTGCTGGGGCTCGGGTCGCTGATGGTGAGCACCTGGCGCTTTTACAGTTTCAAAGACATTGACCTGCAGCGGCGGCACCCCTACGTCTTCATGGTCAGCATCGCGGCACTATTTGCCGGCATCTGGTATTTCTCCGAGGTGGTGCTGATGGCGCTCGCGGCGGTGTACGTCGGTTCGGCCTTGAGCTGGCGGGCGCATTATTACTCCCACCTCCTGCGGAACCGGCGGGGGGCGCTGTGAGCCGCAGCTATCGCATCGGCATCGTCGGCGCCTCGGAGCTGTTGGGTAAGGAGCTGGGCGAAGCGTTGCGCGAGCGCGCCTTTCCCACCCGCGGCACTGTGCTGCTGAGTCCTCCGGCGCCCACCAACGGCGCCGAACCCGGCGATACTCAAGCGCGCCGGCTGATCGAATTTGAAGACGAGGCGGCCGTGGTCGAGCCCTGCTCGCCGGCGGCGCTGGAAGGCCTGGAGGCGGTATTTCTCGCCACGACGCCGGAGCTGGCACGCCGGACTTGGCCGTTGATCGAGGCGGCTGGCGCGCTGGCCGTGGACCTGAGCGGCGGCCTGGACGAGGTGCCAGGGGCGCGCCTGGCGGGCTTGGGCGCGCTGGGCGCGGGCGAGAGGCAGCGCCCGGTGGTGATCGCCCACCCGGCCGCGCAGGCGTTGGCGTTGCTGCTGGAGCGGCTGCAGTTGACCGGCGGCCTGCAGGGGTGTGTGGCGACGGTGTTTGAGCCGGCCAGCCAGCGCGGCCTCGCCGCCATCCAGGAGCTCGAGGAACAAAGCCGCAGTTTGCTCAGCCTGCAACCATTGCCGCAGGCGATCTTTGACGCTCAAGTCAGCTTCAACCTTCGCGCCGCACTGGGTCCGGCGGCCGCGCCCGGGCTGGCGGCGGTGCGGCAGCAGATCGTGCGCCAACTGCAGGCGCTGACGGAGGCCGCCACCTCGCCGTGGCCGCAGCCGGCGGTGGAACTGCTGCAAGCGCCGGTGTTTCACGCCTCGGTGCTTTCCCTCTACGTGCGTAACCACCCGCCGCTGACCGCTGACGCCCTCGACCGGCTTCTCACCAGCCCGTGGATCGAGCGCCAGGCCGACTATCCCGACGTGATCAGCGCCGCCGGCGCCGATCGCATACAAATCGGGCCGCCGCGCGCCGACGGCGCCGGGGGTTGGTGGCTCTTTGCGACTCTGGATAACCTCCGGCGGCTCGCTTACGCCGCCGCCGATGCCGCGCGCGCAGCGCTGGAGGAGCGCGCTTGAGCCGGCGCTCCGCGGCCCGGTGGATGCTGGCCGCCATCCTGCCGTGGCTGGTGGCGTGCGGCTATCATCTGGCCGGGCGTGGCGCCGTGCTGCCGGCCTCCACCCGCGTGGTCGCCGTGCTGCCGTTTGCCAACCACACCCGCCAACCGCAGTTGGGGCAGGCGCTCGGCGCCGCCGTGGCGCAGGAGTTCCAGCAGCGCGCCCATTACCGCATTCAGCCCGTGCTCGCCGGCAGCGACGTCGCCGTGCATGGCGACGTCCGCAGCCTGCAGGCCACGCCCGTCACCTTTGACGCCGCCAGTGGCCGCGCCACCACGGTTGAGGTCGTCATGCATGTACAGGTCTGGCTGACCGCCGAGCCCGGCGGCCGCGAGATCTATCGCAATAACGACCTGGTCTTCCACGAGCAGTACCAGATCAGCACCGAACAGCAGAATTTCTTCGAGGAGAACTCCAGCGCGTATCAACGCCTCAGCCGCGAGGCGGCGCAAACCGTGGTCGCCAACATCCTGGAGGCGTTTTGAAAGCGGCTGCGCTAAAGCCCGTCTATGTTCTGGTTGGGGACGAGACCTTCGCCCGGGACCGATTCCGGCGCGACCTGATCAACTGTCTGGATCCGGCCACGCTGGAATTCAGCCTGCATGAAGACGACCTGGCGGCGACGCCGCTCGACGACGTTTTCGAGCGGGCGGCCATGCCGTCGCTCATGGCGCCGCTGCAGATAACGTTTGCCCGCAATGCGCGCGAGTTGTATGGCGCCGCCGGCGCCCGCAAAAAACACGGCGATTTTCCCGCCAATCTGGAGCGCTTCGCCCGCGCCGCCGCGGCGCCGCCGGATGCGGTGGTGGTGTTCCTGGCCGATGACCTGGTCCTGCCCGCCGGGGCCGGGCCCGGCAGCGTGGACCGCCAACGGATGTCGCTCGACGACAAAGGCCGCCTGCAGCGCCTGGAAGAAACGCTGGGCCGATTCGGCGAGCTGGTCTGGTGCGCGCGCGCCGGCCCGGCCGAGGCGGCGGCGCAGGCCGAACAGATGGCTCAGGGCTTGGGCGTGCGGCTGGCGCGACCCGAGGCGGGATTGCTGGCCGAAATGCTGGAGTGCAACCTGGGCGTCATGGCGCGGGAGCTTGAAGCGCTGGCGACGATGGTGGGCCCGGGCGCTGCCATCACCGCCGAAGCCATCGCCGCTCTGGTGCCTGCCGCCCGGGTGAGTTCGGCCTACGCCTTGGCCGAATCCATGGCGCGCCGCCAGCGCCCGCAGGCGCTCGCGAGCCTCGACCGGTTGTGGGCCGAGGAGGGCGACGGCGCCGCCATCGGGCTGGTTTTTCAGTTGAGCCGCGCGATGGCGATGGCCTGGGTGGTCCGCCAGCAGCGCGCCAGCGATCGGCGTGCGCTCTATCAAGTGCTGCCCGACGGCCTGCGCCCGCCCGGATTCGCCGCCGATACCATCCTCGCCCTGGCGCGCCACATGGACGAGAACCGGCTCACCCTCGCCCTCCGCCAGTTCCATCAGACCGACGTCGCGCTGCGCGCCAGTCCGCCCTCGCCCCGCCTGTTGTTTGAGCAAATGGTGCTAACGCTGACCGCCTGAGGCGAGTGCATCAGCACGGTGGTGGTCTTGCCGGCGCCGTTGGGGCCGATGAGGCCCAGCACCTCGCTCGGCGCGACCGCGAGCGTCACACCCTGGACGGCGTAGCGGTACCGCTCGCCGTAGCGCTTGTCCACCGCTTTCAGCTCGATCGCCAGGTTCACGCCCAGGCCCCGCCCAGGCGATTTTGGATTTGAACGTTCCAGGTGTTATTCGCGCCCCGACGCAGGTTGCGGATCAGTTGGCTTCGAACTAGCACGCATAGCGCGGCAGCTGCGGCGGGCCACCAATGCGAGATCGGATCCGACGCGGTGAAAATCACACCGAACACGAATGCTGCGGTCCAACCCAGCTGGCCCACCAGTATCCAGTTGCCCCCAATGGCGTTGGTTCCGGAATGGAACTCGGACCGGTCAACAAGTTCGGGATAGGCATAGGAGAGCAGCAGCCCGGCGGCGTCCTGCAGCGCCAAATGAGCAACGATGAAGCGGCGAGTCCGATGAGGCTCGCCCAACCAGGCCGCGACGCCACCGCCACCGCCACGGTTGGTATCAGCATCACGGCCTGGACAAGATTCAGCGTCAGGCCGCGCTGCATCAGAACCTCGGATGGCGCAATGTCGGCGCAGGCATAGCGCCAGACGCCGCTCCCGTCCATCCCTAAAAGATTTCCGCGCGCGAACCAGGGAAAAACGAGGGCGAACCCGCAGCACGCGACAGCAGCCCCCGTCTCATTCAAGGTTTGATGGCCGATGAGCAGGGCTGCGGGAAAACAAAGCGCGCCCATGCTTGCCGCCGCTGCGAAGTTGGAATGCCGCAACCATCCAAGAAGAGTGGCGCGGCGCAGAGCCACGTGCAACGACCCTGCGCCCGTCCTCAGGATGCCGAGGCCCAGGGCCGCCTGTCGGCGCTCACCCGATCCCTCCCACAGGTCGCGGCGCGCAGGCCAGCCGTCCCCTCCTATCAAGACTGCTAGCAGCAGCATCAGCGCCCGGTGTCCAGCAAGGCACGGGGGAGCGGCGCGATAACTGCGGCGAAGAGCCCGCGCAGTGGCGCCAGCCCGTGTACGCGCTGCGGGTTTCGCTGTCCTGGGTGACGGCTTTCAGGTCGTCCAGCAGGCCGTAGCCGTAGTAGGTCGAGTAGTGGTCGCCGTCGGAGTCGGTGTACTCCCGGACCTCGGCGAGGCGGCCGAGCCCGTCATGGACCAGGTCGCGCCTGCGCCCCGCCGCGTCGGTTACGGCGGCGTAAGTTCCCGGGTAGCTGGTGTTGATCGCCGCGCCGTCGGCGTGGGTAACGGAGGTGGCGCGGCCGAGGGCGTCGAACAGGGAAGTATCGCCCGGCTCGGCGGAGTTGGCGGTGGCTTTGGTCGAACTAATGCCGTTGGAAAAGTAGGGGTAGGAAATGTAGGCGGGCGTCTGTTCGCCATCGTAGGCGGTGTCCACGGTGTCCCGGTGCTGCCGCAGTGGCTACGGCGCTCGGATGTCAGTCCTGTCGCTGCGCCTTCCTAACGGCTAAAGGCTGACGGCTAAGGGCTAAGCGGCTAAGGCCTCGTTCGTGCCGGCGCTAATTGCAGGCGATGGCGGAGGTGGTCGGCGACGGCGGTGGGCGAGAACCACAGCGGCAGCCCGCGCGCGGATAGATAGGCCGGGAACTCGTCCCGGTAATGCCGGCTGAAGGGTTCGCCGCTCTCGCCCGCCTCGAGCGTCAGCGTCGAGCGGTCCCAGTCGGCGAGGTCGGCCACGAAGCGCATGCTGGGTCCGAGATCGTGGATGTTGCCCAGCTCGACGTTGCGCGCCTGTTTCACCGTCAGCGGGCTGCCATTGATCTCGACCGGCCCCAGATCGGCGCTGTTGCGCAGCAGCGGAATATGGTTGTACACCGGGTGCAGTATGGAGAGCGTTTCGTATTTGCCCCAATGCACCGCCGGCGGCTCCAGCGTGGTTTCGGCCGCCACGCCCTCGAGTGACGCCACCAGCAGCACATTCCAGTCGGCGTAGCCGGGTGGCAACCACTGCTTGGGATGGGTGACGAGCAGCCACTGCTCGAACGTCGGCGCGCGATGCCAGCGGTACTGGCGCGCGGTTTGATTGCCCACTTTGGCGCTCAGCACGCGCCGCAGAAACTCCTGGCGGGTCAGAAAGGCGAGTGTCGGCGCCGCGCTGGTGTGGCCCATGGCGCCGCGGAAGCCGCGCAGCATCGCCAGGGCGCGCACGGCCGTGGCCGGCAACCTCGCTCCCGCCGAGCGCTCGGCCGCTCCCGCGGCCACCAAAGCGCGGGCGAAGTCCGCGTCCTGCTCGCTGATGACGTCCGCCTGCACGCGTCCCATGGCGCTGGCGTTCCAGCGCGGCAATTGCTGGAGAAGCTGATATATTCTCCGCGTGCGGTTGGGGGCATCCCAGTCCGTCGTGATGGTGTAGGGATAGCCGTCGGGCGTGATCCGGGCGTTGGCGGTGGCGAGCAGGCCGGAGGCGGGGTCGAACACCCTCGGCATCTGGCTGAAAGGAATCCAACCCTGCCACTCGTAACGCGCGTCGTTGCCCGGCACCGGCACGGAGCCATCAAAACCTCGGCGCACCGGCACCCAGCCGGCGCATTGAAAGCCGATGTGGCCGGCGGTGTCGGCATAGACAAAGTTTTGCGGCGGGCCGGCAAAGTTGCTGAGCGCCGCCTCGAACTGGGTCCAGTTCCGCGCCTGGTCGAGGCGCAGAAACACACTGGTGGCGGCCAGTGCGCCGGGGGCGTAGAGCGTCCAATTCAGCGCCAGCGGCCCGCCCGCATCGCTGGCGATGATCGGGCCGTGCGGGGTGACCGGAATATCCAGCTCGACCGGCTTGGCGCCCCGGACCGGGATGCTCTCGTGCCAATGCTGCAGCGGGCGCCAGCCCGAGGCCGTAAGTACGTTGCCCTTGCCGTCCAGCTTCTCGCGGTAGAGGTCCTGAATATCGGCCTCGGTGTTGGTGTCACCCCAGGCAATGTGTTGGTTGTGGCCAATGATGATGCCGGGCGTGCCGGCAATCGCCACGCCCTCAACACTAAATCCCTGTGGTCCTGGCACGGTAAGTTGGGCCGCCCACCACAATCCCGGCACCTGGAACTGCAGATGGGGATCATTGGCCAGAATCGGCAGGCCGCTAAAACTGCGCCGGCCCGCCAACACCCAGTTGTTGCTGCCGCCCCGCGGCGGGTCGTCCGGCAGCGCCGGCGCGGAGAACACCGGCAAGGGCGGCAGCGCCAGGCTGCTGGCCGGGCCGATGCTGCCTCCTCCGCGCCGAAACCCGAACGGCCGCAGCGGCGCCGCCGCCGGCAGCGGCCCGCCCGGCACAATGTCCCAGGCCGAGCTCTCCGGATATAACTGCTGCTCGAGCGCCGGGCCGAGGGCGGCGGTAAAGGTCTCCCGCCGCAATTTGGTTTTGTAGTCCGAACCCAGCGCCTGGTACATGTAGGCCGCCAGCGCCAACGAGTCCTGCGGGCGCCAGGGCTGGGGCCGGTAGCGCAGCAGCAGAAACTCCAGCGGCAGCTTCAGGCCGCGACGCGCGATGTAGTCATTGACGCCCTGGGCAAAGGCTCCGAGCAGCATGGTGTCTTCCGGGCCCAGCCGGCCAGCGGCGGCCTCGGCCGCCCGTCCCAACCCGAGGCGACGGTTGAGTTCGTCCGCTTCCAGCGCCACCGGGCCAAACACCGCCGACAATCGCCCTTCGCCCAGTCGCCGCATCAAGTCCATCTGCCAGAGCCGGTCTTGGGCCATGGCATAACCCTGGGCGAGCGACAGATCGTGGACGTTGGCGGCGGTGATGTGCGCAATGCCGCGACTGTCACGGACGATGGTGGCTGCCGCCGTCAGCCCGGCCAGCGAGACTTGGCCATCCATTTTCGGCTCACTGCCATGCACCAGGTACCAGTAAGCCAGCCCGCACAGGGCCACCACGATCAGCAGCGCCGCCAGCAGCGCGTCCAGTCCTAGGCGGGGGCCCCGGCGGGGGCCCAGGCGCGGGCCGCGGCGGCGCGACCGGGGTGACAGTTGGGGGGCGGGAATCACCCTCTGATTTTACGGAGTTTCCTCCCGTGCGTGTTAGCATCGCAGCAGGTATTCCCCCTATGGCGATGCCTGACGTTTGCCCTCACTGTCACTCCGCCGATCTACAACGCGTGCATCGCTCCTGGTGGGAGCGGCTGCTCGGTAGGGCGCGCGTGTACAAGTGCGGAGGCTGCCACCGCCGATTCGTCTCCAAGTAAGGCAGCCACCGCACTGTCGGCGGATGACGTGCTAGGATGGCGCAGACCTGTGCCGTCGGTGTTGCCCGCCGGCCGTTGACAACGGACTACCGCGATGGGCTTCACCCCGCTCGACACCGCCATCGTCCTCTGTTACCTGGCGGGCACGCTCGCCATTGGCCTGGCGGCCAAACGGTTTCTGAGTGACATCACCGACTACCTGGTGGCCGGGCGCGGCCTGGGTCTGTTTCTTGGGGTCGCCACCCTGGCCGCGACCGAAACCGGCACGGTCACCTTCATGTACTACGCCCAACTGGGATTCCAGACGGGCTTTGCCGCCTTCATCACCGGGCTGATCTCGGGCGTGGTGATGCTGCTGGTGGGTTACACCGGCTTCATCATCCATCGCTTCCGCAAGCTCGAGCTGATGACGGTGCCGGAGTACTTTGAGCGCAAGTACAGCCGCGGCCTGCGCGTGCTGACCGGCGTGCTGGTGGCGACCGGCGGCATCCTCAACATGGGCATGTTCCTTCGGGTCGAAGGCTCCTTTCTGGTGATCCTCACCGGCATCCCGTTCCAGTACCTGAAGCTGGCGATGACCGCCATCCTGTTGATCGAGCTGCTCTACACCGTGGTGGGCGGCATGCTCTCGATCGTGGTGACTGATTTCATCCAATATGTTGCGCTCAGTCTCGGCACCATTATCGTGACCATCTATTGCGTGGTCCGGGTGGGCTGGGGCTCGATGGTGCATGCAGTGACGCTGCAGATGGGATCGCAGGGCTTCAGCCCCCTGTCAAACCCCACCTACGGCTGGGGCTACATTGTTTGGCAGGTCATCCTCTGGACGGCCGTGAACACCTGCTGGCAGACGACGGCGATGCGGACGATGTCCATGAAAAGCCCCGAGCTGAGCAAGAAAGTGTTCGGCTGGACGGGCCTGATCTTCCTCGGGCGGGGTATGCTGCCGATGCTCTGGGGCATCGCCGCGCTGGCGGTGTTGGGCCCGCACGCCAACTCCATGAACGCCATGCCGACGCTGTTGGCGCGGCTGCTGGGGCCGGGGGTGAAGGGATTGGTGGTGGCCGGGATGCTGGCCGCGACCATGTCGGTGAACAGCAGCTACCTGCTGGGCTGGAGTTCGATCATCTCCCAGGACATCATCATGCCGCTCCGCCGGCGGGCGCTCAGCTCGCGGGTGCAGATCCGGATCAACCGCATCGCCAACGTTGGCGTCAGCGTGTTCATCCTGTGGTGGAGTCTGTGGTACACGCTCTCCGGCCCGCTGTACCTGTACCTGAACCTGACCGCCACCATCTTCTTGTCGGGTACGTTTGCGGCGGTCATTGGCGGGCTCTACTGGAAGCGGGCCAACCTGGTGGGCGGGTACGCGGCCATGATTTTCGGCGCCGGCGGCACGTTGGGCTACTTCTTCCTGAATCTGCCGGCGACCTACTCGGGCTTCGTGGCCTTCGGGTTGGCGGCGGTGGCCATGGTTGTCGGCACCTGGATCGGCGAGTGGCGCAAGCGGCGCGGCTCGGGACCGCCCGAGCGCGCGCGTGGCGGGGAGGCGGCGTATGTATAGCGGCTTTTGGCTTTACTTCTGGATTGCGGCGCTGCTGCTCGCCGGGGCGGCGTTTCTCGTGATCACGCTGATCGTGGCGGTGCGCGGCGGCGGTGAGCTGTGGCGCATGTTCCGCGGCGGCGTGCGAAAATTAAAGGAATGATCCAGACGCTATTTGGGCCCCCGCCCAAGGCCTCGATTTTCGAGCGCCTCTCCGAGCGGATGGCGGGCGCGGTTGAGAAGACACGCGAGAACCTCAGCACCCAGGTCGCCGATCTATTCCAGGGCAGGACGCAGGCCAGTCCGGAGCTGCTGCGGGAACTGGAAGCCCGGCTGATCGCGGCCGATCTGGGCGCGCGCACCGCGGCCGACATCATCGCGCGCGTCCGGCAGCAGCCCGTGGCGACGCCCGAGGCGGTGCATGCCGCCATCAAATCCGAGCTGGTGGCCATCTTTGACCGCACCGCGCGGCCCGCGGCACAGACCGGCGACGGCGCCCCCTTCGTCATCCTGCTGGTCGGCGTCAACGGCACCGGCAAAACCACCACCATCGGCAAGCTGGCCGAGCGTTACAAGGGCGAAGGGTTCAGCTCGCTGATCTGCGCCGGCGATACGTTCCGCGCCGCCGCCGGCGAGCAGGTGGCGGTCTGGGCGCAGCGCGCCGGAGTCGAGATCGTGCAGCAGAAGCCCGGCGCCGACCCCAGCGCCGTGCTGTTCGACGCGCTCAGCGCCGCCAATGCCCGGCACGTCAACTTTGTCCTGGTGGACACCGCCGGGCGCCTGCACACCAAGACCAACCTGATGCAGGAGTTGGCCAAAATGCACCGCATCGCCGGACGCCTGGTGCCGGGGGCGCCGCACGAAACCCTGCTGGTGCTCGACGCCACCACGGGACAGAATGGTTTGCAGCAGGCGCGCCAGTTCACCCAGGCGGCGCCGCTCACCGGCATCGTCGTAACCAAACTCGACGGCACCGCCCGCGGCGGCATCGTGGTGGCGATCGCGCGCGAGCTCGGCCTGCCGGTGCGCTACCTGGGCGTGGGCGAGCAAGCCCGCGACTTGCTGCCGTTCGAGCCCGGCCAGTTCGTGGACGCCCTCATCGGCGCCTGACCGCCGCGCCCGTCCCGCAATCGCTAATTGCTAATCGCTAAATGCTATTCGCTAACCGCTGCCCGCATTGCCTGAGCAATGCGGCTCAGAACGGCCGGGCGCTGACCGGCGGCAGTGGCGGACGCGGCAGCATTGGGCCGCGGCTGGCGGTCAGGTAAACGAACGAGGCCACGATGATGGCGTTGCGCTCCATGTCCCAGGGGATGACGTGCTCATAGGTGTCGGCGCTGGAGTGATGGGTGCGGGTCTCGTAATCGAGCTGGTCCTGGATGAACTGGAAACCCGGAATGCCGTCAGCAACAAAACTGAGGTGGTCGGTGCCGCCCGTGTCGCGAATGGTGAGCGTCGTCATGCCGAGATCATGAAATGGCGTCATCCAGGCGCGGAATAGCGGCGCCACCATGTCGTTGCCCTGCAGATAGACGCCGCGAATCGCGCCTGAGCCGTTGTCGAGGTTATAGTACCCGCTGATCTGCTTCTGTTCCGGCAGCACCGCGCCCTGGGCGTTGCGGAAATGCTGCAGGACGTAGGCGCGCGAGCCCAGCAGGCCCTGCTCCTCGCCTGTCCACAGCGCCAGCCGCACCGTCCGGCGCATCTTGAGCCCGCTGACTTTGAGCAGGCGCAGCGCTTCCATCATGGTGGCCGCCCCGGCGCCGTTGTCGGTGGCGCCGGTGGCTGACTGCCAGGAATCAAAGTGGCCGCCGAGCATCACCACCTGATCGGCCA
>JBOGKJ010000326.1:0-28423 GCA_050745565.1 Terriglobales bacterium
CGCGAAGACAGATTTCCGGGATCCATAGGTCACGTCCGGGGCGAAAGCGAACACCTGGGCTGTGTCGGCAACAACAATGGCGCCCCGCGTCGTCACCACCCGTCGGCCGGAAGCATCTTCCACCGTAACCTGAGACTCGCCGGCTTGCGGGGCGAGCAAGCCTTGGGGGAAGGCCGCCAGGAGCCACGGGCCGTTGCCGAACAGGAACCGCGGCACTGTGAGGCGGGCGCCGCCGTCTATGTTGGCGCCTGGCGAAATATATGGGTAAGGCCCTCCTCCCGGGCCGTTGTAGCGAAAATCTTTGTAGACACTTCCGGCGGCCTGAGTTACCCGCGCCGGCGAAGACGGGGACGCCAGGATTCGGGTGACACGCCACTCATGTGCAGGGTTGTCGGGGCTCGGGAGAACTGCGCTTGGCGCTATGCCGGGTCCAGCGACAACGCCCCAGGAAGCGTCATTGAAGGAGAACCCGCCGCCGGCGGGCGCGTCCGGCGTGCCAAGCGTTGACAAAGCTATTACATCGGGCTTGGCCGGATCATCCTCATGAATTAGCGAGATCGACTTTTGGGAATCCTCCATGAGGTAAATCGTCCCCGCAAGATCAGAGCGTATATCGAACAAGCCGGCGCAAACCTGTCGAACAGCCTCCAGCTTCTGGCCCCGGCCAACTACATACAGCGTTGACGGGTAGGACACGCTGAAATCTATGGTCGGCGTTCCCGCAAGTAGGTATACCGTTTCAGCGCCAGGCGACTGTGCAACTGCAAATACCAAGGCACTTGCCCCGAGAGCCAGGGCGATTGTCACGGTGCGCGTGCGGACCTTGCCCAGTGCGGCCCGCAAATTGCCGCCCGCGAGGCTGCGCACGGCATGGCGCGTTTTTACCCGCGTGTGAAACATAGGTGTCAAAGGTCACTACAGGGGTAGCACACGCGAGGGCCGCGGCGTTTGCACTGGGGGCGGAGCCGGCGCGCGAGCTCGGCAAAACTCCACCGGGGGCCGCTCACGGGAATGGAATAGGCGCGGCCCTTGCGCTGCGGCCACGCGGTCATTCGGACGTGGCTGGCTGCCACAGCTCCACGCGATTGCCTTCCGGGTCGGTGATCCAGCCGAACTTGCCGAAGTCGTAGCTTTCGCGCTTGGGATCGACCGTTACACCGGCGGCGATCAGGCGGTCCAGCAGTCCATCGAGATCTTCCACCTGAAGGTTGATCATCGCTTTTTGTGCCGGGGGGAAATAGGCGTCGTCCTGCTTGAAAAATGAGAAGACAACCTCCCGGTGTTGCGCCGGAGCTGGAAACGAGTAGGAGCCGGCCTCCGACTTCACCAGGCCGAGATGCCGCTCGTACCATTGGTATAGAGACCCGGGATCGTCCGCCCGCAAAAATGCACCGCCGAAGCTTGTAACGGCAGCCATGACGCCTCCTCGGAGAACCGCGGTCCTCATCATAGCGACAATCCCGGGCGGCAGGGAGTCGCACAGCCGCCGTCGCTGGGTCGTCCGGACAAGTATTCACGTAATCTGAGGTGGACGCTTGGCACGTCCGTGATCGAGCTTGTAAAACCGACCCCTTGGGGAGCACGAAGAACTGACCCCTCCAGGGAGGTGGGAGCAGGATATAGCCGCGGCGAGCTTCCGCGCGACCCGCCAGGTGCGGCCTAAATCCGGGGCCGGCCGCCCGACGAGCGATGCGCCGAGCGCGGCCTCCGGCTCGCGATATAGGGCCGCGATCAAGGCTGAGGTGTCCAGGATCACTTGGGCAAGCCGTGCTCGCCGTAGAGCAGATCGCCGTGCGGGCGATACGGGCGACGGACCAGTGCGGCGGCGCGATCGGCAATGGCGAGCAATTCCTTCAGCGAGGCGAGGCTCTTGCGCTGCTGCAGCCGCGCATAGCGGTCACGCAATGCGCCAGCCACGACCCTTGTCATGGTCTCGCCGGTTTCATGGGCAATGGCGGCGGCGAGCCGGCGTACCTCGGGGTCTTTGATGTTCAAGCTGGCCGCCTTGGCCGATTTTGCCTTTTCTACCTTTCTGCCCATTTTTTTACCTTTCCGTATTGTGGTACTGCACCGGCTCCGAGCCGCCCTGGCGCCGGCGGACTACACTGGCGGCATGAAAGTCACCGCCGTGCCGAAGATCGACGCCATCGGGCCGCCCCTGGGAATCGAAGAGGCGCGGCCCCGGCCGGCGGGGGCTCGCGCCAGTCAATGTTCGATTAGGGCTGCCCCGAGTGCGTAAGAATCATCAACGGAAACGCCGCGATGGCGGCGGCGATGATGGGGACGAGAAAGCCTATTCCAAGGGCGGTGACAATTCCGGCGTTCACGTGCTTGCCCATGATGTTCTTGTCTGACGCCATCCTCAGAATCGGGTAGTACGTGAACGGCATGACGGCCATGCCAAAGATGATGGAGAAGTTGACAAGCTGTAATGGGCGGACTCCAGCCAGGGCGATCAGCCCGGCGACGGAAAACATCCCAATCCAGGTCACGGCGAAGGCCGGAGCGGAACGAGAGGGAAGGTTCTTGCCCCAGGGCAAATTATAAAATTGGCAAACGTTGTAGCCCCCGGACATGGCAGTTTCCACCGCAGCGCCGGCGATGCAGACAAACGTTCCCGCGAGCGCCAGCACCAGAGCTTTCTGCGCGAATGGGAATGCTCCGGCAAATACCGCCGTGCTCAGAAGGTCCGGAAAAATGCCCCTCGGCAGATAGATCAAGGCCCCCAGAATCAGGAGAGCAATTGTGAGGAGCGATCCCAGGATCGAGCCAAGCGAGGCCACCATGAAGTTCTCGCCCAGATCACTGCGCTTCCAGTCTTCCTCGATGGCGCCCGAGGAATAGAAATGCACCTCATACTCCATCAACATTGCACTGAATATCCCCACGGCGAAATAGGCGTAAAGCAGGCCGCGCTTGGGATCCGCCATCTTCAACGTAGGAACAAACCGCGCGCCAGGCTCCCCCAACTCGGATGGAGGGCTAGTGCGGAAACGGCAAAGACGATCATCAAAAGCCCCGATAGTCCGAAGGCCCGCTCGACCCATTGAAATCGGCAAACCAGGACGAAGAAAATGAGGGCCAGGGTTGACCCGACAAGCACCAGCCGGTCATTCCATCCCGTGAGCAGATGGATCACGATGGCTACTCCGCCCAGCTCGGCGGCGCAGGTGAGCAGGTTCAATAGATTGGAAGCGATGAGCGTTGCGAGCCCGAGCCGCTTGCCCAACCGGCCTCGCACAATGGCGAATACCGGCTCCCGCGCCACCACCGCAACCCGGCCGCACATTTCCATGTAAACGATGATGGCGAGCGTTCCGAGGACGATGGACCACAGCAACTGATATCCAAACAGCGCGCCCGCTTGCGTGGTGAAAACAATCTGACCAAGATCAACGAAGCCTCCCAACGCCGTCATGATGCCGAGCGTCAGGCCGAGGAGCTTCTTCATAGCGAAGCGTTCGCCCGGGCCAGTTTCATGCGAATGTCGCGAATCTGTCGTTCGGTGGCAACGAGAACACCCGGCTGCCGAAGGTGTCGCCGGACGTTCTCAATCTGCACCGCCAGCAGGCGCAATTGAACGCGGTCAACATTCAAGGCGTGGGCCAAATCCGGCGAAGCCTTCAGATTCGAAACCGCCGCGGCGCTTCGATTCACTTCGCCCAACAGATAATCCAGATGCCCGGACGCAAAATCGTACGTCGAGCGCCCCTGACCTACGTAACCGACAAATGTTTCGGCTTCGGCTGCCATGGACAGCGACGTGACGAGTTCCGAGCGCACGTCATCCCGGGACGCCTCTTGCTTTCCGCACGCCAATAAAAAGACGACGGGGACCACCACGAGCAGCGTTTTCAAGTTGAAATGCACGATGAGGCCTCGTTCATTGAGCGCTCTGCGCACGCCTTCGCCATCAGCTTGTGCCCGGTTGCGAGCTCCCGACGGACCTCTCACCTTTGATGCCAAGTACCCGATCCAAGGTGGCATCTCGATTCGCAGGCGATCCGCCGAGCGTTTGCGGGCTACACTGGCGGCATGAAAATCACCGCCGTACTGGGCGTCGACGCCATCGAGCCGCTGCTCGATTTTTGGGTCGGGCGCATGGGTTTCGACAAGACGGTCGAAGTGCCTCACCAGGGCCGGTTGGGACTCGTGATCCTGGCCAGGGGCGGAGCCGAATTCATGATCCAGGCGCTGGCGGCGGCGCGCGACGATGTGCCCCAGTTGACGCCTCAGGCCGCAACCCAAGCGGCCCTCTTCATCGAGGTGGACGACTTCGACGACATCACGAGGCAACTTGGACGTGCCCTGAGCAGAGCGGGCGCGCGTTGCCGCCAAGCGAATGTCGGCCGCAGCCCGACCAGCGGGAGGGCGTCCAGAGAAGGGCGGCCGCGCCGCCGCCTGCAGGGCTACCCGGTCGCGTTGCCCGAGCGCAAGACGTTCTACGGCATGCGCGAAATCGGCGTGCGCGACCCCGGCGGCAACGCCGTGATCTTCGCCGTCCCCGTCCCTGGAGCTGCCGCGTGAGCCCCGCCCGCCAGCCCAGCCGGCGCAATGTGCTGAAGGCCGGCGCGGCGGGCGCGTTCAAGTCGCATTGTGGGAGCCGAAATTGACCGCGCTGCAATGCGCCAGGAATGCCGTCGGCGACCTGAGGCGCGCCCCTGGGTTCTCGGCCTTTGTCGTGCTCGCAATGGCCTTGGCCATGGCCACGGAGTTTTGCGCTTTCGGCCTGCTCGACACCAATCTTTTGCGCTCGCTGCCGGTCCGTGACCCGGGCAGATTGGTACTGATGCATTGGCAGTCCGAGCGGGCCCCGTTCGGCGTCATGACCGAAGGGGCCCCAGGCGAGGTGCCCAACAGCACCTTCTCACTGCCGGAATTTCGCCGTCTGGCGGCAGCGCGGGCGACGTTGAGTAATGTGTTCGCGTTCGCGCCCATCAGCGCGCTCGGTGAACAAACCGAAGTACGCTCGGGTGGCGTCGGCACCTTTACGAATGCATCTGTTGTAAGCGGCGGCTACTTCGGCGGGCTCGGGTTGGTGCCAGCGCTCGGACGACTGATCAGCCCGGACGACGACACTGCAAGCGCCGCACCTGTCGCCGTGCTCAGCTACCGTCTCTGGAAGCAACGCTTCGGAGCACGCGCATCAGCCATTGGCGCGCGGGTCTCCGTAGACAGCTCGCCATATACGATCATCGGCGTTGCGCCGCCGGAGTTTGAGGGGCTGAGGAACGGCTTCAGCGTCGGGATCTGGTTGCCGATCGCCACCTCGGCGATGATCAAGCCGTCCATGCGCCGCATGGGCGCTGAGCTAACCTCCCCAAGTGTCTGGTGGCTGGCCGTTTTCGGCCGCCTCCGGCCCGGCGCAACCGAGGCCGCCGGCGAAGCCGAGCTGAATGCGATTTTTCAGGCGACGGCCGCTGACGCTTCTGGGATTTCCTCAGGATCGCCGCCTGCGATTCTATTGTCCAGCGGACGCCGCGGCGAAATTCAGTTCTCCGCATTCGCCGGCGGCCCGCTCTGGCCCTTTGCAGCGGCGGCGGCGATCACGCTGCTCATCGCCGCCGCGGCAGTGGGAGGACTGCTGCTACTGCGCGCGCGGCTCCGGCTGAGCGAGCTGGCCACCCGGCTTTGCCTGGGCGCGACCGGCGCCGAGCTGGCATTGCAGACGGCGTTCGGACTTGTCTTTCTTTGCGGCGCAGCAACCGCGGCCGCATTCGCCGCGGCCCTGCTCGCAGGGTCAACGCTCGGGCCGATGGTTGGCGGCGCCGGCGGCCAGTTTGGGTTCCACACCGGCGGCTTTTCCGGCGGGCTGGCTCTGGCCGGATTCGCGGTAGCGAACCTCGTCGTCGCCGTCGCTCTGGGCGTGGCTCCATTTCTCCGGCTCAGTTCCCGGTCGCAACAACTCTCGGTCCTGGCGAGCCTCACAGGCGTGGCGGCTACGCGCGCAGGCAATAGGAGACGCTGGCCCTGGTCGCGCAGCCTTGTTGCCGCGCAATTGGCAATAACGTTCCTTTTGGTGGCGGCCGCATCGGCGTTCACGTCGCAGTTGCTGCGGCTTCAACGCGCCAACCCGGGCTTCGATCCCACCGGCGTGCTGACATTCAACCTGAGCCCGGCCAGCGACGGCTTCAGCCTGGCGGCCCAGCGCAGTCTCTACGACCGGCTGCTGCGAAGAATTGATGCTATTCGCGGCGTGGCGTTCGCCTCCGCCGCCAGCTCGCCTCTGGTCACAGGGATCCAGAGCGGCGTAACGCTCCAGCCCGTCGGCGGCTGGGCTCATGGCGGCTTTCCCGTCGCGATTGATGTGGTCGGTCCCGATTTTCTCAGCGCAACGCGGATCCGGCTGCTTGCCGGCCGCGGCCCGTCCTGGGGTGACGAGCGCGCCGCCGCACAGGTGATGCTCCTGAACCGCGCCGCGGCCGCTCTAATCTCCCCGGACTCCAGCCTGCTGGGGCGCCAGTTGGCCTATGGGCAGCCGGTCGAGCCCGAAGATACCTTCACCGTCATCGGAATTGTCGAGAACACCGGCGGAGGAGGCAGCACACCGGAGCCCCAGGCCTTCATGCTCTACGGCGCCAACCGCGGCCTCATGAACTTCAGCCGCAATTTCGGCATGACCATCTTCGTCCGGAGCGTGCCTGGAGCCACCGTGTTTCCCGCCGTAAGCTCCGTCGTTCGCGAGGTCGTCCCGGCCTTGACCATGAGGGAGGTGACCACGGCGCAGGCGCGTCTCAGCGCCACCTCCGACCCTCAGCGGTTCGCGGCGATCTTTGCCAGCGCCCTGGCTGGATTGATGCTCCTCCTGGCTTGCGGTTGCGTCGGCTGCCTCCAGGCCTTGGTGGGGCACGCGCGGCGCCGCGAGTTCGGCATCAGAGCCGCCCTCGGCGCTAGCCGCAGCAGCGTGCTGTGCACGTCCCTGGGCGACGCCGCAGCGGCGGTGGCTGCGGGCCTGGGCGCCGGCGTGGCCTTATACCTCGTCGCCCAGAGCGCCGCCGGCCCCATGCAACTGAGGCTTCCGCCGCTGCACGTTGGCACGCTCATGACAGCGGCGGCCCTGCTTTCAGGCTGCGCCTTGCTGGGAGCGGCTGCGCCGGCCCTGAAGGCGGCCTCGACTGAGGCAGCCGAAGTTCTCCGCTCGGGTTGACCCGGACTGGCATTTGCATGGCCGCCGGAGTTTGCGGCTACACTGGCGGCATGAAAAATTCCCACGCGATGGCCGCGCCAGTAAATGGAGATTGCGCATGAGCTCGTCCATCAAGCCCAGCCGGCGTGATGTGTTGAAGACGGGCGCGGCCGCGGCGGCTGCCGCCGCCCTCCCCGCGCGCGCGCTCGGCCAGCAAGTCGCCGCGGCGCCGGCCGGGCCGCCCGCGCCGCTGACGCCCGCGCCGCCGCCATTTGCGCGCCGCGTCAATATCGACGCCGACTGGCGCTTTAACCTCGGCGACGCCGACCACCCGGCCCAGGACTTCGGCTTCGGGCGCAACCAGGAGACCTTCGCCAAGGCCAACTACGCCGCCGCGCCCGCCCGCGCGCGCTTCGACGACAGCGCCTGGCAGTCCGTGAGCCTGCCCCACGACTGGGCCGTGGACCTGCCCTTCCACGAAGACCGGCGCCTCACCGCCCACGGCAGCAAGCCCCTCGGACGCGACTACCCCGCCACCAGCATCGGCTGGTACCGGCGCGTGATCGCCGTGCCGGCCGATTTGGGCGCCGACCGCCTGGGCATCGAGTTCGATGGCGTGTTCCGCGACGCCGCGGTGTTCCTCAACGGCGAATATCTGGGCAAGAACTTCAGCGGCTATGCCCCGTTTCGCTTCGACCTCACCGACCTCGCCGAACCCGGGCGCGACAACATTCTGGCCGTGCGCGTGGACGCGACCCTGGGCGAAGGCTGGTTCTACGAGGGCGCGGGCATCTACCGGCACGTCTGGCTGACGCGCACCCATCCCCTGCACTTTGCGCCCGACGCCGTCGTGGTGCGCGCGCTACCGTCGAGCGGCGGGCGCGCGGACGTACGCGTGAGCGCGGCCATCCGCAATCAGACCGGCGCCGCGCGGCGCTGCCGCCTCAACGTGACGCTCGTGGACCCCGCCGGCCGGCGCTTGCGCGCGGTGCGGTCGGCGGCGGTCCAGGCCGCGACGGCGTCCGATGCCGAGACGGAGACCGCGACTACGGTCGGCGCGGCCTCGCTCTGGTCGCCGGCGACGCCGCATCTCTATCGGGCCATCTGCCGCCTCGAGGCCGAGGGCGCGGTCACCGACGAGGTCACGGTGACGTTCGGCATCCGCAGCCTGCGCTTCGATGCCGCGCGCGGCTTTTTCCTCAACGGCGAGCGCATCGAGCTCAAAGGCACCTGCAACCATCAGGACCATGCCGGCGTCGGCAGCGCGCTGCCCGACGGCTTGCAGACCTACCGCGTCCACCGCCTGCAGGCCATGGGCTCGAACGCCTACCGCACCAGCCACAACCCGCCCACGCCCGAGCTGCTCGATGCCTGCGACCGCCTGGGCATGCTGGTCATGGACGAGACGCGCATGATGGCCTCGACGCCCGAAGGCCTGAGCCAGCTCGAGCGCCTCATCCGCCGCGATCGCAATCATCCCTGCGTCGTGCTGTGGTCGCTCGGCAACGAAGAGCCGCAGCAGGGAACGCCCGTCGGCGCGCGCGTCAACGCCAGCATGAAGCGGCTCGCGCGGCAGCTCGATCCGACGCGCCCCGTGACGCTCGCCATGAACGGCGGCTGGGGCCGCGGCGCCTCGGCCGTCGTCGACGTGCAGGGCTTCAATTACGGCAACGGCGGCGGCAGCGCCAAAACCGCCGATCACATCGACGCCTTCCACGGCCAGTTTCCGGCTAAGCCGTGCTTCGGCAGCGAAACGGCGAGCGCCGTCTCGACGCGCGGCATCTACGAGAAGGACCCGGTGCGCGGCTACGTCAGCGCCTACGACACCAACTTCCCCAGCTATGCCCTCAACGCCGAAGGTTGGTGGACGATCTTCGCAGCGCGGCCGTTTCTCGCCGGCGGCTTCGCCTGGACCGGCTTCGACTACCGCGGCGAGCCCTCGCCCTACGGCTGGCCCTGCATCAGCTCGCATTTCGGCATCATGGACACTTGCGGCTTCGCCAAGGACAGCTTCTATTACTACCAGGCCTGGTGGAGCGGCCAGCCGGTGCTGCATCTGTTTCCGCACTGGAACTGGGCGGGACGCGAGGGCCAGCCGATTGCCGTCTGGTGCCATACGAATTGCGCCGAAGTCGAGCTGTTCGTCAACGGCCGCAGCCTGGGGACGAAGCGCGTCGAGCCGCAGGGACACCTGCAATGGCAGGTGCCCTACGCCGCCGGCGTGATCGAAGCGCGCGGCCGCACCGACTCAGGCACTGCGCTCGTCGCGCGCCGCGAGACCACCGGCCCGGCGGCGCAGTTGGCGCTGAGCGCCGAGTCGTTTCCAGATGCGCACGTCGTGCGGGTCGAGGTGCGCGATGCCCGCGGACGCCTCATGCCCACCGCCGACAATCTCATCCGCTTCGCGCTCGATGGCCCGGGCCGCATTCTCGGCGTCGGCAACGGCGACCCCAGCAGCCACGAGCCCGACCACGCCGCCCAGCGCAGCGCCTTCAACGGACTCTGCCAGGTGCTGGTCGCGCCCACCGGCGCCGCGCCGCTTACGCTCCAGGCCACCGCCGACGGCCTCGCGCCCGCCACTCTGCGGTTATCCTGAACCCAGCACGAGGCAACTTGGACGCGCCCTGAGCAGAGCGGGCGCGCGTTGCCGCCAAGCGAATTCCGGCCGCCGACGCGTGGGGCGAGCCCCCGGCCTGCGGGTCGGCCTCGGGCCGACCCCGCCCTAGCCGGCACGCCAGACGGCCCTGCCGTTCCTTGCACGCTCCTGCATTTCCCTTCCGCCGCCGTCACCGGGCGGGCCCGCTCCGGCCTCCGCCCCTGCCGTCATGCTAGACTGGCCTGCAGTTTCCTGCATTTTCCTGCAGTTACCTGCACCCTGCGGCTGCTCCCCATGACCCCCGGCTCCCGGCTCGGCCCCTATGAGATCCTCGCGCCGCTCGGCAGCGGCGGCATGGGTGACGTCTTCCGCGCCCGCGACACGCGTCTGGACCGCGCCGTCGCCATCAAGCTGCTCTCCCGGAAAATCGTCGACACGCCCCAACTGCGCGCGCGCTTCGAGCGCGAGGCACGCGTCATCGCCGGGCTGCAGCATCCGCACATCTGCGTGCTGCATGACGTGGGCCGCGAGGGTGAGCAAGCCTATCTGGTGATGGAGTACCTTGAGGGCGAGACGCTGGCCGGCCGACTGCGGCGTGGGCCGCTGCCCACGCCCGATCTACTGCGTCTCGGCGGCCAGATCGCGGCTGCGCTGGCCGCCGCCCACCGCGCCGGCATCGTCCACCGCGACCTCAAGCCCGCCAACATCATGCTCACCGCCGCCGGGGCCAAGCTGCTGGATTTTGGCTTGGCCAAGCTGGCCTCGCCCGGCGGCGCCTCCAGCGCCGCCCGCGCCCCGCTCACGCTCTCCGCCGCCCTGGCACCGACGCAAGTGGAGGCGCCGGTGACGCAGGCGGGCGCCGTGCTGGGCACCATGCAGTACATGAGTCCGGAGCAGGTCCAGGGCCAGGAGGCCGACGCCCGCTCCGATATATTTGCCCTGGGCTGCATCCTCTACGAGTGCGCCAGTGGCACGCGCGCCTTCGCCGGCAAAAGCAGCCTCGCCCTCGCCGCCGCCATCGTCGAGCAGGAGCCGCCCCCGCTCGATCTCAACGCGCCGGGCACGTCGCTGGCGCTCCGCCATGCCATCGCGGCCTGCCTGCCGAAGGCGCCCGACGAGCGCTGGCAAGCGGCCGCCGACCTGGGCCTCGAGCTCGACTGGATCGCCCATGGCGGCGCCGCCTCGATGCCGCCCGCCACGCCCGCCGCACCCCCGCTCCGGCGCTGGCTCTGGCCTGGCGTGGCGACGGCCGCGCTTGCCGTCGCGCTCGCGTTGGCGCTGCTCGGGCTCCGCCACCCCACCCCGGCCCGCTTCATCGCCCAGTGGGCCGCACCCCCGGGCCAACATTTTCAGTTCGGCGGCTATGACCCCAGCCCCCCTGCCCTCTCCCCCGACGGCACCGCGGTCGCCTTTGTGGCCAGCGGCGACAACGGCCACCCTTATGTCTGGCTGCGGCGTCTCGACCAGTTTCAGGCCCAGAAGCTCCCCGCCACCGAAGATGCCTGCTGGCCGTTCTGGTCGCCCGACGGCTCCCAACTCGGCTTTTTCACCGTGGGCAGCGCCAGCGGCACCCTCGATCAAGACGCGTCAAGTTTGATGTTGCTCAACCTGGCCACCGGCCAGACGCGCCGCCTGGCGCACAGCATGCTCGCGCGCGGCGCCAGTTGGGGCCGCGGCGGCGTCATCCTGTTCGCGCCGGAAGCGGCCGGCGGCCTCTTCCGCGTCGCCGCCGCCGGCGGCGCACCGGTCGCCGTCACCTCCGTTCGCAGCACCGACTTCACCTCCCAGCGCTACCCCGTCTTTCTGCCCGATGGCCAGCATTTCATTTATCTGGCGATCGAGCACGACGACGAAAGCAAGGACATGCTGTACTTTGCCTCGCTCGACGGCAAGCTCAACCGCCCCCTGATGCACTCCCTCACCGGCGGTATCTACGCCGAAGCGGGCGGGCGCGGCTATCTGATCTACTCGTCGGCGGGAACGCTGCTAGCCCAGCAGATCAAGCCTTCGGATGGCGAACTGATCGGCGCCTCCCAGCACATTGCCGAGGACGTGGGTGAGGATCCTCAGAGTTGGCGCCCGAGCTACAGCATCGCCCAAGGCATGCTGGTCTATGTCACCGGCTCCGCCGGCCAGGAGCAACTGGTGTGGATCGATCGTAGCGGCAAGCCGGCCGGCACCCTGCCGCCACTGGCGGGCCAGGCCCTGACGGCCTCGGTATCGCCCGATGGCCGGCGCGTCGCCATCAGTATGGACGCCGGCCTGCAGGACATCTGGATGGACGATCTCGCCAGTGGCGCGGTCCGCCGCTTCACCTTCGGCCCCCTCGCCAACATGTACGCCAGGTGGTCGCCTGACGGCGCCTGGGTGGCCTACAGCTTCGCCTTTCCGCCCAACTCGGGCGGCCTGGCGCGCCGCCGCGCCGACGGCAGCGGCGGCGCCCAGATTTTGCTTCAGCAGCCCGGATACACGGCGAATCTGGCGGCCTGGTCGCCCGACGGCGCCAACCTGCTGTACACCGAAACCGACAGCAACTTCACCTCCTATGCGCTGATTAAGCGCCCGTTGGCCGGCGGCCCACCCCAGGTGCTGGTGCCGCCCACGCCGACCGAGCTGTCGCAGGCATCGTATTCGCCCGATGGCCGCTGGGCCGCCTACCTGCAGGGCGATCCGGGGGAAGCCAAGAGCCTGATGCTGATCGCCGCCGCTGGCGGCGGCAGCCGCTGGCAGGTGGGGCAGCCCGGCGTAGCCACCTATTACTGGAGCGCCGGCGGCAAGGAACTGGTGGTGACGGACCAGAGCGGCCAGTTGGCCACCATCGCCGTCGCCGACTCCGGCGGCGCACCCAGCTTCAGCGCGCTCAAAGTGCTCGCCTCCAGTTTTCCTCCCACCCTGGCGCTCGCCCCTGATGGCCAGCACTTCCTCAGCTTTTCCTATCCTCGCGACACCACGCGCCTCATCCTGATCTCCAACTGGAGCGCCGCACTGCATTAGAGCCAAAACCGAGGGGCTGTAGCCCAACGCCAGGTGGGGCGGGCCCCCGGCCGAGGGGTCGGCCCCCGGCCTACCCCGCTGCGCGCCTATACTGTCCCCCATGCGCACGCTGCTGGCCGCCGCAGCCCTCTGCCGTGCCACCCTGGCCCAGACTCAGACGATCATGCTCGGCAGCGGCACACCCAACGCCGAGCCGGAGCGCTCCGGGCCCGCCGCGGTAGTGGTGGTCTAGGGCACGCCCTACATCGTGGATGCCGGCCCGGGCGTGGTCCGCCGCGCCCAAGCGGCCGCGCTCGCTGGCCACTCCGCGCTGCGGTTGCCGGCCATCACCCACGTCTTTTCCACCCACCTCCCTCCGACCACACTCTGGGCTACCCCGATCTCATCACGAGGCAACTTGGACGCGCCCTGAACAGAGCGGGCGCGCGTTGCCGGGCGGCCGTGCCGCTTCACCCTCTGGGTCCTGGGCCGCACCGCGCCGCTCGAGGCGTATGGCCTTCCCGGCCTCGCCGCCGTGACCGCCCGCATCGAGGCGGCCTGGTCCGAGGACATCGCCATCCGCACCGACGGGCTCGAACACGCCAACCGCACCGGCTAAAAGGTCCACGTCCACGATATTCTGCCCGGCCCGGCCTACCACGACGCCAACGTCACCATCTCCGCCTTCGCCGTGCATAACGGCTCCTGGCCGCACGCCTACGGCTACCGCTTCCAGACCGCCGACCGCGTCATCGTCTTCAGCGGCGACACCTCGCCGGCGGACGCGGTCGCCAAGGCCTGCAATGGCTGCGAAATTCTCGTGCACGAGGCCTACAACCCGCGCGGCCACCCCCGCCTGGCGCGCCTACATGCAGTCGTTTCACACCTCCCCGATCGAGCTTGCCGCGCTGGCTCGCAAGGCGCATCCCAAGCTGCTCAACCCCGTCGGCGCCGTCACCCGCCTCAGCTGCGTCCGCGGCAACGCCGTGCTCGCCGCCGCCGCCGAACGCGCCGTGAGCCAATGGCGCTACCGCCGGCTGCGGCTCGACGGCCGCGCCGTCCCCGTCGCCACCGTCATCACCCTCCGCTTCACCCTGCACTGACGTACGTGCCGCTTACCACGCCCGCCGCATCTTGTTGCTCGCCTTTTGCGCAGGCGAAAATATAAGCAGACCTTACACGTTGTCTAAGGCGGCGCGGTGGCATCCACGGCCGGGGAGGGTTTACAATTTGCCAGGACGCGGAGGCGCCGGTGAGCCACTGCCGAATAACACGGGTCTGTTCCGCTCGTGGGAGTCGCGCCGTTTGCACTGCGGGCAAAGTCGGCGCGAAGGGACGTGGAATTCCGACGGAGTGAAAGCGCCAGTGGCGCTTTCGCCGCTCCCGGCAAACGAAGCGGCGCGGCCCCCATTGAAGAAGGCCGCTCGCGCCCCCTTGGGCTCGCCGGGCCCCGAGCCGGCGCTCCACAGCCCTTCGAGTGCAGGCACGGCACAGCCGGGCAGGGGCCCGCGCCAGTCAATGGGTTTTGACGCCAAATTCGGCCGCGTTGCCAGCGAGTTCGACCGCTACCGGCCCGGCTATCCGCCCGACCTGTTCGTCTGCATCTTCGCGGCTGTGCAAGCCCGCGACCGCGCACTCGACCTCGGCGCCGGCACCGGCATATCGACCCGAGTCCTGCTCGAGCATTTTGGCGAGGTCATCGCGGTCGAGCCCGACCCCGGCATGGCGGCGTTTTTGCGGCAGTCTTTGCCAGGGGCCGAGGTCCGCAACGTCACCGCCGAAGAGGACCAGCAACCCGACGCCTCGCTCGACCTGATCACCATCGCCAACGCCCTCCATTGGATGGATGTCCCCGCAGTGCTCGAACGCGCCCGCCGCTGGCTCCGTCCCGGCGGTATTCTCGCCGTCTACGACCGACCGATGCCGCGCGCCGGCGCCGCTTGCGATGCGGTGACCCTCGCCGAGTTGCGCGGAAATTGGAAGCCCTTTTGGGACCACCGTCTGGAGCGCGTCAGTCACTGGCAAGTCGAGATTCGCGCCGCGGCCGGCTTCACCCTGCTCGAAGAATCCAAATTCCCCAATCTCGTTCCCATGTCCGCGCACGACTACACTGGCTTTTGGCGTTCGACCTCCTTTGCCAGCGCCTACGCCCGCACGCTCGCCGATCCCGAGCCCTACTGGCGCGACCTCGAAGCCCGCCTCGCCGCCGCCGCCCCCGAGCCGGCCCTGGTGGATCTCAGCTCGACCCTGCTGCTACTGGCCACTGACAACTGGCCAAAATCAGAGATGCTGTAGCCGCGGCGTTGGTGTGGGGCGGGTCGCCGACCCGCTAGCCGGCCGCCGGCCGGCCAGCGCCTGCCGGTTGACTTGGATACAGCATCACTGTGTCTGCTATAGCCGCTGGCAACCCCCAACTGGGAACTCTTCGCTTCCACCCGGGGTCTACCGGGACAGGAGGCGGTCATGTTCGAACAGAGCCTGGTTGAGACTGGCCACGCGCTCGGCGGACGCAAGCCTGCGAGCGTGGCGTTGTCGCTCGGCGTGCAAAGCCTGGTCCTGGCCCTCGCCGTCGTCTTGCCGCTGCTGCATTCGTTCCCGATGCCGCACCTGGACGCAACCCTGCCGTTCGCGGTCCCGCTTGCGCCCGCGCCCGCGCCCGCCGCGGCGCCGAGCGCCCCCACCCGCCTGCTCGCCTGGGCAGCGCCGCAACTTGCCGCGCCGCTGCCGCCGCTGCGCGCTCGCGCGGCCGCCGCGCCCGTGGCGGCGCCCGCGTGGCTGGGAGGCGACACCACCGGCACCGCCCCCGCATTTTCGGCTGCCGCCCCGGTCACGCCGGCACCGCCGACACTTACCCCCGCAGCGCCGCCCGCCTCGGAAACGCCACTGGCGATTGGCGGCGAGATCGAGGCGGCGCGCTGCCTCGCCTGCCCGCCGCCACCCTACCCCGCCTTCGCGCGCCAGGCTGGGCTCGAAGGCACGGTCGTGCTCGCCGCCGAAATCAACCCCGCCGGCGCCGTCACCCGCCTCAGCCGCGTCCGCGGCAACGCCGTGCTCGCCGCCGCCGCCGAGCGTGCCGTGGGTCAGTGGCGCTACCGCCCCCTGCGGCTCGATGGCCGCGCCGTCCCCGTCGCCACCCTCATCACCGTCCGCTTCACCCTGCACTGACGTACGCGCCGCTTACCACGCCCGCCGCATCTTGTCGCTCGCCTTTTGCGCAGGCGAATATATAACCAGGCTTTACACGTTGGCTCAGGCGGCGCGGTAGCATCCACGGCCGGGGAAGGTTTACAATTTGCCAGGACGCCGAAGGCGCCGGTGAGCCACTGCCGAACAACACGGGTCTGTTCCACACGTTGGCGGGTCGTGGGCACCCTCCTGCTGTTGGCGTCGCTCGCGCGCCCCCAATGGCACGCTCTGGGACCGCCTCAGATTGACCCCGCGATTCCTGTTGCCTCGTGGAGCCTTGGTCAGCTCGCGAACGGCCAAAAAGTCAGAACAGACCAGTCGGCGTGCAATGCGGTACCTAAACAGAACCTGATCATCTGCCTGGAGAAAGACGTCCACTTGTGGGTCGAGAGGCGGGACGACCCACTGAAGTTCCACGTTGCCGGTTTTGTGAACCCTGGGTTGGAGCTACGTAGCGGCGGGACGCTGACTGTCACCATTGTGAACCTAAGCTCCCTACGGCTCGCGTCGTTTTCGATTTCGAGTCGGCTGCGGCCGCCCTTCGGGCCCATGCAGGGACCGGAACGGCCGAGACCCTGGACCTACCCCATTAGGAGGATCGGGCCAGCCCTCTACCCGGCGCTCCCGCCGGCCAGGGACGGCATCATCTACACGGTGACGCAGGTTTTCCGGTTAATGCAGCCGGTGGCAGCCTACTATTTCGACATATATCCCGGCCACGCTCGCGCCGGGGCCTTTGGGAAGATTAAGGTGGTGCCGTAGGCGGGGCGCGGCGAAGCGACGCTGAGGCCCGCGCCAACAGCGTTCGGGTTCGTCACTGACCGCCGAGCCCGTGCCGTACAATCGCGGCATGCGCACTCTGTTGCTCTCGCTCGTGCTTGCCCTCGCCGCCGGCGCCCAAACCCAGGCCATCATGCTCGGTAGCGGCACACCCAACGCCGAGCCCGATCGCTCCGGACCGGCGGCCGCCGTCGTTGTCAACGGTGCGGCCTATCTGGTGGACGCCGGCCCCGGCGTCGTCCGCCGCGCCAAGGCGGCCGCGCTCGCCGGCCACCCGGCGCTGCGGCTGCCCAACATCTCCCACGTCTTCTTCACCCATCTGCACTCCGACCACACCCTCGGGTACCCCGACCTCATCTTCACCCCCTGGGTGCTGGGGCGCCGCGCGCCGCTTGAAGCCTACGGCCCGCCCGGCCTCGCCGCCATGACCGCCGCCATCGAGCGGGCCTGGACCCAGGACATCGCCATCCGCACCGACGGCCTCGAGCACGCCAACCGCACCGGCTACAAAGTCAACGTCCACGAAATCCTGCCCGGCGTCATCTATCACGACGCCAACGTCACCATCACCGCCTTTGCCGTGCATCACGGCTCCTGGCCGCACGCCTACGGTTACCGCTTCCAGACCGCCGACCGCGTCATCGTCTTCAGCGGTGACACCTCGCCGGTTGCGGCCGTGGCCAAGGCCTGCAATGGCTGCGATTTGCTCTTCCACGAAGCCTACAACCCGCAGGGCCGTATCACGCCGGCGTGGCGCACCTATATGCAGTCGTTCCACACCTCCGCCACCGAGCTCGCCGCCATCGCCCGCGCCGCGCATCCCAAGCTGCTGGTAATTGACCACATCATGTTCGAGGGTCGGCCTCCGGCCGAGCTGCTCGCGGAAGTTCAGGCCGGCTACAAGGGCCGCGTGGTGATGGCGCAGGACCTGGCGGTCTACTAATGCCGGGCGCACGGCGGGATAATGGGGTCATGGCTACGCCGCCGCCAGCCTGGGAGATCGAACGCCGGGTGACGCCGGAGAAGATCGCCGCCGTCGTGGAGAGGCTGGCCGCCTTCGCCCGCCCCAGCCGGATCGTGATCTTTGGATCGGCCGCGCGGGACGAACTGCGCTCCACCAGCGACCTGGACGTGCTCGTCATCATGCACGATGAGGTCAAGGACTGGCGAGCGGAGAGCGTTCGGATGCGCCAGCAGGTTCTGGACATTGACGTACCGTTGGACCTTTTTGTAGTCGACGAAGCTGAAGCCGCATGGAAAGTGCACCACCCGGTGAGCATGGTGGGCGAATGGTTGCGCACCGGCAAAGTGGTGTATGAGGCGGCAAAATGACTGAAGCGTTGTCGCCCGCTGAGTGGCTGGCGATGGCCGCCGAGGAGCTTGCAGTCGCACGCGCCTTGACAGGCGCGCCCGGGGGCTTGACGGAAGCCATATGCTTTCACAGCCAACAATGCGCTGAAAAGGCGTTGAAGGCGGTCTACGTTCGATTCGCCGATCGCCTGCCGCCACGGCTGCACGCGCTGGAGGAGCTACTGCGGCAAATTGAAATGGCTGGCGGAACAATCGCCGGTGCTCCGGCGGGCCTCAAGTTCATGACCCCGTACGCCACCACGCTCCGTTACGAAACCCCGGGCTCGGCCACGCCCGAGCAGGCGCGCGAGGCGCTCGCGTTGGCGGCGGCGGCGATGGCATGGGCCGAGGCGCCGTGTGCATTCGCCGGCCCAACTGGCGCGTAGCATGTAGTTGGGCACGCTGCGGGCAGAGAGGCCTCAGCCCACAGCGCGCCGGATAATGCAAGGCATGCCGCCCGCGCCCGAGCCCGAGGTGTTCACCGCCGCCGTGCATGCGCACCAGGCCATGGTGTTCAGCCTGGCTTGGCGGATCGTGGGCAACCGGGAGGTGGCCGAGGAGTTGGCCCAAGACGTGTTTTTGAGCCTCTATCAACACTGGGGCGGGCTGGAATCAGAAGCGCATCGCCGCCACTGGCTGCGCCAGGTCACCACCCGGCGCGCCATTGACCAGCTCCGGCGCCAGCGGTTGCGGCCGCGGCTCGGCCTCGACGACATTGCCGAGCCGGTCGCGCCGACCACCGCCGCCGCCGATCCGCTGCTCGCCGCCCAGCTTGAGCGCTGGCTGGCCGCCTTGCCGCCGCGTCACCGCGCCGCCATCGTCCTGCGCTACCAGGAAGACCTCGAGCCCGCCGACATCGCCCGCCTGCTCGGCCGCCCCGTTCATACTGTAAAAAGCTGGCTGCAGCGCGGACTGGCCGCACTGCGCCGCCAGGCGCAGGCGCCCGCGTCGCTGGCACCACCGCCTGAGGGAGAGCACAATGCTGCCCTTTGACCCCGATCCGCTTGAAAGCCGCCTGCGCCAGGCGCTGCGGCCGCAGTCGCCCAGCCGCGACCTCGCACTCCTAGTGCTGCGCCGCGCCCGCCAGGTGCCCGCCGCCCCGCGCCGGCGGCCACTATGGAGTTGGGTGGCGCTCGCGGCCTGCCTGGCGGTTGCCATCACCGCCGGCTGGCTCGTCCAGCAACGCGTGACCGAGCGCAATTACCAGCGTCAGGCCTCCGCCGCCCGCCAGATCGTGCGCGCGCTGCGCCTCACCGCCAACGACCTTAACCGCATCCAGCAGCGCCTGCCGCATTCGGCCCCGCCGGGCGAGCGTATGTAGAGATGAGGCCCTGATGCGACGCCCACTTTACCTGCTTGCCGCGCTGCTGCTCGCCGCCCCGCTCTGGCTCCGGGCGCAGCAATCCCCCCAACTCAAGCTCGATATCCCCGCCCTCGCCGCCCGCGCCGACGAAGTCAGCGAAGTGACCCTCGACGGCCCGGTGCTGCGCCTCGGCCTCGCCTTCATCAACAGCGACGAAAAGGACATGGACCCCGCGGCCCGCGGCCTGCTCAGCCGCCTCAAGGGCATCTACGTCCGCAGCTATGAGTTCCACCATCATGTGACGGTGAATCCCGCCGACCTCGACACCCTCCACCAGCAACTGAAACAAGGCGGCTGGTCGCGCATCGTCAATGTCCGCTCCCGTCGCGACGGCGAAAACGACGAAGTCTACGTCCGCACCGCGCCTTCCGGCGCCACTATCCTCGGCCTGGTGGTCATCTCGGTCCAACCCGATGAAGTGGACCTCGTCAATATCGTGGGCGACATCAAGCCTGCCGAACTGGCCGCGCTCGGCGGCCATCTCGGCATTCCCGCGGTTGAAACCACGCCGGCAGGGAAGAAGCACTAGCCATGCCGCGCCGCCTCATTCCCGCCGCCGCGTTGGCCGGCCTGCTCCTGCTGCCGCTTTCCGCCAGCAATCCGTACTCGTTCACTGCGCTGCAACATCGCATCGAGGTGGCGCTGCGCGCCCGGCCCGTGCATCCCCACCTGCTCGGTTTCGCCGGTTTTGTCGGCCGCATCACCCACCCGCATCTGGCCGGCGGCCTGCGTCTGGCTGTTTTCCCGGCGCCCGCCGGCGCCGACCTCGATGCGCTGGCGCGTGCCGCTCTCGCGCCGGGATGGTACCTTATGGTTCGCACTGTCAATCGCGATAGCGGCGAAGCGGCCCACGTCTACGTCCGCGAGCGCGGCCACAATTTCCAGATGCTGGTGCTCGCCCTGGACCCCTCCGGCGATGACGGCGACAGCGGTGGCCCGGAACTTGCCCTGGTCGAGCTCAACGTCAACCCGCGCGAGCTGGTGCTGCAGGCCGACCAGCGCCGCTAGCTCGGAATCAGAGATGGCGTTGCTGTGGGGCGGGTCGCCGACCCGCGCGCCGGCCGCCGGCCGGCGCCACGCGGCAGTTCGGGTAACTACAGCAACTGTGATCCTGCCGCCAGACCAAAAACAACCGCGCTGTACCCCCGGGCAGCGGCCCCGGCGCGGCTTTGCGAAAAGCAAAACCGCACGTGGGAGTCGCGCCGTTTGCGTTGCGGGCAAAGCCGGCGCAAGGGGCCCCGTACCAGGGCCCCCAGCACGCGCTGGCGTGCTGGGGTGGTCGTAAATCCGAAGGTGTGCTCGTCACGAGGCAACTTGGACGCGCCCTGAGCAGAGCGGACGCGCGTTGCCGCCAAGCAAATTCCGGCCGCAGCCCGACCCCGGGGCCCTCAAGGCGCTTGCGCCTTGGGTGGGAGCATCGGGAGGGCGTCCTGAGAACAGCGGCCGTACCGTCTTCCAGCGCCACAGGTAGCGGCGGAGGGGTCAGCCACGCTGGGTCAGCTGTGCAACTCCGGGCCGGTCACATGCCGGCCATCGGTGCGAGTTGCAGCACTTCGTGTTGACCGATACCAAGGTCCAATAGCCTCGCCGCTACGCGGTATGGTGTCATCGCTGCATCAAATTCGATCTGGCGGATAAATACAGGAGCCATCCATGGCGAGCACAAAAACAGTCATCGTCACTGGCGCTTCGCAGGGCATTGGAGCCGCCGTTGTCCACGCGTTTCTGGATCGGGGCTATAACGTGGTGGCGACGTCCCTCGGTTTTTCCGGCTCAGGCTTTGCGGCGTCGCCGACGCTCGCGCTGGTGGAAGGAGACATCAGCCGCGCGGCCACGTCGGAGACGTTGGCGCAGACCGCAAGGGAAAAGTTCGGCGCGCTCGATCATGTCGTCCACTGCGCCGGCATATTCCGGCCGAAGCCATTTACCGACTACGGGATCGAAGAATTCCGTTCTCTGGTGTCCGTCAACCTGGAAGGGTTCATCCTCTTGACCCAGTGCGCGGTCAGGCAAATGCTGTCGCAGGGCGCTGGCGGGAGCGTCACCAGCATCACGGCTGCCTTGGCTGACAACCCCATCGCCGCATCGCCCGCCTCGCTGCCGATGATCACCAAGGGCGGGTTGAATACGGCGATCCTCAGTCTGGCCAGCGAGTACGCCAAACAAAACATCCGTTTCAATGCCGTAGCGCCGGGGGTCGTTGACACGCCGCTCCACAAGGACACGGCGCGGGACGTGATGCGGATGCAGTCGCCCATGGGCACGATCGCGGAGCCCAAGGACATCGCCGAAGCGGTGCTCTACTTGACCGAAGCTCGCTACGTCACCGGGGAGGTGCTGCACGTGGACGGCGGTGCGCATGCAGGCCAATGGTAGGCGGGAACGGCTCCCTCACGGGCGACGTCGAGCGCCGCTTGCGTGAACTTGGCATCCAACTTCCCGCGGCGCCCACGCCGTTTGGCACCTACGTCGAAGCGGCGCAGACCGGCAACCTGCTCTTCCTGAGCGGGATGCTTCCAGTTGTCTCCCACATACCGAAGTATGTTGGCCGGCTGGGGCAAGAGTTGGATGTTGAGGCGGGGCGCGATGCCGCCATCACCGCGGCTCTCGGTGCCCTGGCTGCGGTGCGACAACATCTGGGTTCGCTCAATCGGGTGACGCGCGTGGTGCGGCTGTGCGTCTACCTCGCGACCGCCGGCGCGGCCGTGGATCAGCCCCGGGTCGCGGATGCCGCCTCCGATCTCTTCCGGGATATTTTCGGCGCGGAGAAAGCCTCCGCCCGAGTGATAGTCGGCGTGGCCAGCCTTCCCCTCAATGTTCCGGTCGAGCTCGAGGTCATTTTCGAGGTAGCAACATGAGCCGCGATGGCGGACAGGCCCATCAACCGTCGCCGCCGTGGAACCGGACCCGGGTTGCCGCGCGATTGGGCATCGAGTACCCCATCGTGCAAGGCCCGATGGGTGGTGTTCCCACACAGCGATTGACAGCCACGGTGTCCAACGGCGGCGGACTCGGTTCCTTCGGCGCCCACGGTTGGAGTCCGTCCGCCATCAAGGATGTCATCGCCGAGATCCGCAGCCTCACCTCGAAGCCGTTCGCGATCAATCTCTGGGTGGCGATGGAAGACGCGGGCGCGCGCACGTCCGGCCGCGCCGCCTTTGCGCGCAGCCTGGCGCCGCTCGCGGGCCACATCCAAGCCCTGGGCGGCTCCCTCCCGCGCTACGAGCCCTACCTTCCGGTCAAATTTGAGAATCAGGCGCGGGCCGTGATTGACGCCAAAGTTCCCGTCTTCAGCTTCATCTACGGCATTCCGCCGAAGGAAATCCTCGACGAATGCCGCGCGCACGACATCGCCACCATCGGAACCGCGACCACCCCGGATGAGGCCATCGCGCTCCAGCAAGCGGGAGTCACGGTGATTGTCGCTTCCGGCTTCGAAGCCGGCGGCCATCGCGGCTCCTTCCTGCGCCCCGCCGAGGAATCGCTCACGGGGACATTCTCGCTGGTACCGCAAGTTGCCGATGCTGTGTCGGTGCCGGTGCTGGCGGCCGGTGGCATAGCCGACGCCCGCGGCATCGTCGCCGCGCTTGCTTTGGGTGCCGAGGGCGCACAGATTGGGACGGCTTTCCTGGCCACCGAGCAATCCGGGGCCAGCGCGCGGCACCGCGAAGCGATCCTCTCCGGAAGCGCACGCAACACCGGATTGACCAAGGGCTTTACCGGGCGGCTGGCTCGCGCCGTCCACAACCAGTTGCTCGATGAGCTCAATCGCCCGGGGGTGGAGATTCTCCCCTATCCCCTGCAGCGCGTGCCGGTGCGAAGCCTGGCAGTGGCCGCCGAGAAGGCGGGGAACTCAGAGCTGCTTCCGATGTGGGCCGGCCAGAGTGCTAGCCTGGCTCAGCACCGCGACGCGGCCGCCCTGCTGCAGGCGCTGGTCGCCGAGGTACTCGCCATCGCCGGCCCGGTCCTGGAATGGAGACGGAAGCGAGGCGACCGGTGATCCGTAGCCATGAGCCAGGAACCCCCCAGATAAGGACAAGACCATGGCAATGCCGGTCTGTTATCGCACCGTGAGCGTGGCTGGGCTCTCCCTCTTTTATCGGGAAGCGGGCCCGAAGGATGCTCCCACGCTCCTGTTGCTGCATGGCCTGCCGTCCTCGTCGCGGATGTTCCAGCCGCTGCTGCAGGCGGCAAGTTGGACGCGCCCTGAGCTGAGCGGGCACGCGTTGCCGCCAGGCGAATGTCGGCCGCAACCCGACCGCCGGGAGGGCGTCCTGGGAAAGGCGGCCGCGCCGCCGCGGCTTGCCGACGAGTACCATCTGGTGGCGCCCGACTATCCCGGCTATGGACATAGCGATTGGCCCGATCCACAACGATTCGACTACACTTTCGACCACCTCGCGGCGGTAATGCACGAGTTCACCGCCGCCCTGGGGCTCACCGCATATACGCTCTATATGCAGGACTACGGTGGCCCGGTGGGCTTCCGCATGGCGTTGTCGCATCCGGAACGGGTGCGGGCGCTCATCGTTCAGGACGCGGTCGCCCACAACGAAGGGCTGGGGGCGAACTGGGCAGCGCGCCGGGCCTTCTGGGTGGATCGGCCGGCGAATGAAGCCACCTTGCGCCAAAACCTGCTGTCGCTTGCGACCACGAAGACGCGCCATATCGGGGACGATCCGCACCCGGAGCTCTACGACCCGGACCTGTGGACCGACGAGTACGCCTTTCTGAACGCGCCCGGGCAAGCGCAGATTCAAAGCGATCTCTTCTATGACTACCGCACCAATGTCGCAGCCTATCCGCAGTGGCAGGCATGGATGCGCGAGCAACGGCCGCGGCTGCTTGTCCTCTGGGGCAAGCACGATCTCTCCTTCGACCTGGGCGAGCCGGAACGCTACCGCCAGGATGTGCCGGAGGCGGAGGTCCACATGCTCGACGCCGGGCACTTCGCGCTTGATACCAGAGCCGACCAGATCGCGGCGCTGGTTCAGGCGTTTCTGAGAGCGCAGCCGTAAGGGCCCACTTTTTGTCCATCAAGGAGAACGCTGCATGGCAACACTCGACGAGGCATCTTGGAGGGATGAAGGCACCAGTGGCACGTTCACCGAGCAGGGCGGGCGCGCGTTGTCGCCAAGCGAATTTCGGCCGCAGCCCGACCGACGGGGCCCCCAAGGCGCAAGCGCCTTGGGGTGGGAGCAACGAGAGGGCGTCCAGAACAGGGCTGCCGCGCCGCTGCCGCATCCGCCCCAGACGGGAACGCGACCCGCAGTGGAGCGCATCGCGGCCTTTGCCGCCGCAGCCCGGCCCGAACACTTGACGCCAGCCATCCGGCAGACGTTCCGGCGCAATATCCTGGATAGCCTGGGTTGCGCCATCGCCGGGCTGCAGGGCGCGCCTTTCCAGGCGCTGCGCCAGCAGTTTGAAGAATACCGGGCCCCGGGGCGGTGCACCTTGATCGGGGGCGGCAAGACCTCCGCCGATCAGGCGGCGCTCTTTAACTCGTCGCTGGTGCGCTACGTTGACCTGCTTGACAGCTACATGGCGGTGGGCGGTCTGTGCCATCCGAGCGACAACCTCGGCACCGTCCTGGCCGCGGCCGAGCAGGCGGGGGCGTCGGGCGAGGCGTTCATGCTGGCGCTGGCCGTCGCCTACGAAATCCAATGCCGGTTCACCGCCGCCATACCGGTCATGGCGAAGGGCTTCAATCACGCCCTGCAGCTTGCCATCTCCGCTGCCGCCAGCGCGGGAAAACTCTTCGGGCTCTCAACCGGCGAGATCGCCAACGCGATCGCGATCGCGGCGGTGGACAATGTCTCCCTGGCTTGCGTGCACGCCGAACCGGTCTCGCAATGGAAAGGCTTTTCGCCCGGCATGACGGGGATGCGCGCGGTCTACGCCGCCGCGCTGGCGAAGCGCGGCATCACCGGCCCCACCGGCTTGTTCGAAGGCCCCTACGGGCTCGAGCACATGTTCGCCCAGCCCATCGCGGCAGATTGGGAAAACCCCTCGCTCGACATCGTCACCCGCACGGTCATGAAGAAATACTGTTCGCTCATCCATGGCCAACCGGTGCTGGAGGCGGTGCTGGATCTGAAGCGCCGCCACGGTTTGACCGGGGCCCAGGTGGAACGCGTGCGCTGTGACGTCTTCCAGGGCGCGTTCGATTTCGCCGGAGGGGGGAGCTTTGGCCGGAAGGATCATCCCCAGGCCAAAGAGCAAGGCGACTATAACTTGAAATACCTGGTGGCGGTTGCCTTACTCGACGATCAAGTCGGGCCGGCCCAGTTGGAACCGGCGCGCATTCAGGCGTCGGACGCGCAGGCGCTGCTCGCCCGCGTCGAAATTTATCCCGACCCGGCCTATAGCGCGCGCTACCCGCAGGAACTCGGCGCGCGCATCACCATTTTCACCAGGGACCAGCGCGTCGTGGTGAAAGAACAGATGGGTTACGAAGGCGGCCTGATGAATCCCCTGTCGTGGGAACGGACCGTGGAGAAATTTCACTGGCTGACGGAAACGTTCGCGGACGAGGCGCTGCGCCGCAGCCTCGTTCGCGCGGTGCAGCAGCTCGACACCGCTCCTCTTTCGGGCCTGATGGATCTGCTCGCGCAGGTTCGACCCACCGCAACCTTTCCTGCCACCCTCCCTGGCATTCAGTGATGGAAGCGCCTCGCCAAAAACAGGAGTCAGTCATGAGCGCAAATATTGATGGAAAAATCGTCGTCATTACAGGCGCGAGCAGCGGCCTCGGAGAAAGCACCGCTCGCCATCTTGCCCAACTGGGCGCAACCGTCGTCCTGGGAGCGCGGCGGCAGGACCGCCTCGCCGCGATCGTGAACGACATTCAGGCCGCGGGTGGCAAAGCGCTCGCCGTCGCCGTGGACGTCACCAAGCGGGCGGAGGTCGAAGGCCTGCTGAAGAAGGCGGTTGACGCCTATGGCCGGGTTGATGTGTTGGTGAACAACGCCGGCATCATGCCGATCGCCCCCCTGGCCCGCCTCAAGGTTGACGAGTGGGACCGGATGATCGACGTCAATATCAAGGGCGTCCTCTACGGCATCGCCGCCGCCCTGCCTTACATGCGGAAGCAGAAGAGCGGCCACATTATCAATACCGCTTCGGTGTTCGGCATCAAGGTGTTTGCACCCGGCGGCACGGTCTACTGCGCCACCAAAGGCGCGGTGCGGATCCTGACCGAGGGGTTGCGCATGGAGACGCACGCCGACAACATCCGGTGCACGATCATCTCTCCCGGCGCGGTGGAGTCGGAACTCAAGGAGACCACGTCCGACGAGGAATCCTCCCAGGCCGTCAAGGGCATGTACAAGGCGTGGGCCATTCCTGCCGCGTCAATCGCCCGCGCGATTGCCTTTGCCATCGAGCAGCCGGCCGATGTCGCTATCAACGAGATCGTGGTTCGCCCGACCGCCCAGGATTTCTGACCGACGGCGCCCCCAGGCGCAAGCGCCTTGAGGTGGCCTTTGGGGCATTGAGGGCTCAGCGAATCGCATAAATGGCAGCGACGGCGGGCGGGGACAGTTTGCCGCTGCGCGGCAGCAGAGTGTCGTCGAGCACGGCGACCAGTTTCTTTCCGTCGGCGCAGGTTTGACGAAGAATGCCGGCGAACAACGCCTCGACCGACAGGCGCTCAGCCGAGAACACGCGGTAGGCGGCGGACCAGTCCCGGAATGCCGCACCCGAGGTCGTCAACAAGCCGGTGATGGTGCGGCGGCCTGGGCACAGCAGCGAACTTAGGGCGAGTGCCTGCGCGCGCCGCGCGACGCGGCGCTGGCGGCAGCCGCCACGCCCTTGCCAGAGCTGCTCGAAGTGGCCGAGGAGCCCGATGAAGTTTTTTTTAGTACGGGCGGCGGCGCCTCGGGCCGGCGCAGCGCCAGCAGGTTCTTGGCCTCCACCAACCACTCCACCGTCTCCGAGCGGGCGAACTCCATCGCCTGCGCCAGCGCCGAAGGGATGTTGACGTACCACTGCTCGCTCTGTTTGCGCTTAATGCATTGAACACGCGTGCTGAAGCCCATGGGCCCTCCTTGTGAACTAGTCATATCACTAGATACACCGTCGCAGCTCTGCGCGCAAGGGAAATCATCGCAATGGCATTTATCTAGTCAAACGCCAAAGGCCGCCCAAGGCGCAAGCGCCCTGGGGTGGGAGCAACGGGAGGGCGTCCTGAGAACGGCGGCCGTGCCGCCGTTGCTTTTGCTCTTTAATCCTGCTCCTCGAGCGTTTGGACATAGGTCCTGCCATACGGATAGAACAATTCCTTGCGGCCCTGCTGCCACGCCGCCCTCAACTCCGGCGCTGTGATATCCCAGTCCGGCCGGCATTTCCTCGTAACGGCGCGCAGGTCTTGGCGGAGATCTTCCACAGTGGGTCGGCCGAAGAACCAGTAGCCGTTGTAAATCTTGTAAATCACAAGCCCAGGCTCAAGCACGATCACGTGCGGAATCATGGGATTGTTTATCGGATCCGTGTACTCGGCGATGTCGAGATCCTTTTGGACGACGCGCCCCGCATCGGAGAGGACTGGCCAGTGGGCGCCAACGCCGCTGCGATATTCATTCGTCTGGGCGATGCTGTCAGTGCTGATGGTGACCAGCCGGCAATAAGCCACCTCAAGCTCGCGATGGAGTTGAACCAGCCCTTCCGCCTGCCGGCGGTCCTTGGGGCAGAAACCCCCGCGGCTGAGGACGACAACCATGGGATGTTGCCCCTGCAGCTCAGAGAGCTTCCGGCGCTTCGCGCTGTGGTCGGAAAGCTCGTAGTCGGGAAAGGAAGTTCCGGGAACAACGTTAGGCCGCATAGAAACACCTCCGCGGCCGCAGCCGCCACATGGTTAGGGTAAGGCGAAACTGCGCGCGAACGCACGGCCGCTGTTTCAAGCAGCCACGGCCGCATTGCTCGCTCAGTCGGTACTCCGTCAGCGAACTACTCGCCAGGATCATCTCGCGGGAGTCGCGCCGTTTGCACTGCGGGCAAAATCGGCGCGAAGGGCCGCGGAATTCCAACCGGGGTGAAAGCGCCAGTGGCG
>JBOGKJ010000327.1:0-28463 GCA_050745565.1 Terriglobales bacterium
TACATGAACGTGACCTGGGTGAGCCGGCCGATACCCGAGGACCGGCCGCCGGACGCGGAGCTATTCGGCGAGTTCCATAACAGCGAGATCCTCTGAGCACCATGGCTACCGAACGCACCCCCGCTTCCACCATGGCCCCACCGGCGTCCGCCCCCCGGCTGCCCGCCAAATCGCCGCGCGACGCCACCCCCGAGGGAGAGCGCGTGGCGGCCTACGCGCTGGTGGACTATCTCGAGCGTCTGGGAGTCGAAGTGGTATTCGGCCTGTGCGGCCACACCATCATTGCGATGCTGGATGCGCTGCGCGACAGCAACATCCGTTACATCTCCACCCGGCATGAGCAGGTGGCGGCTCATGCCGCCGATGGCTATGCCCGCGTGACCGGCAAGCCGGGCGTGCTGCTGGTGCATCTGGGCCCGGGGCTGACCTGCGCCGCCACAGGGGTCGCCAACGCGGCCCTGGACTCGATACCGCTGGTGGTCATCGCGGGCGACGTGCCCTCCTATTACCATGGCCGCCATCCCCATCAGGAGGTGAATCTGCATCAGGACGCCGATCAGTGTCAGATTTACCGTCCCTTCTGCAAGCGCGTGTACCGTGTGGACCGGGCCGCGGATCTGCCGCGGGTCATGGAACGCGCTTTTCACCTGGCGCAGAGCGGCCGGCCGGGACCGGTGCTCGTGGACGTACCGATGGACGTGTTCTCGGCCGACCTCCCCGCCACCGCCTTCCAGCAAATGCCGCCCCGCGTCGATCCGCCCCGGCTGGCGCCAGCGACCGCCGGTCGCATCGCCGAAATCCTGGCCGACGCCCGGCGCCCCGCGCTCTACGTCGGCGGGGGCGTCATGTCGTCCCAGGCAAGCGGCGCCTTGCGGGCGGTCGCCGAAGCGCTGGAGGTGCCGGTGGCCCACAGTCTGATGGGCACTACCTGCCTGCCCACCGATCACCCGCTGCTGCTCGGCATGACCGGATTCTGGGGCACGCCCGTCGCCAACGAATGCTGCCGCACCGCGGATGTCATCCTGGCCGTGGGCACTCGCTTTGCCGAAGCCAGTTCCAGCAGTTGGGATCCCCGCTACAGCTTCGACATGTCCGGCACCCGCCTCCTGCAGATTGATATTGATCCAGCCGAGATCGGCCGCAACTTTCCGGTCGAATTGGGCGCGGTCGCCGACGCACGCCAGGCGTTGGAAGCGATTGCGGCCGCCGCCCGCGGCCTACCCCGTCCCCCGCGCCCCGGATTGCGCGAAAAAATCGCCTCGGCCCGCGCGGCGTGGGCGTCGCAATGGTCCAGCCAGTGGACCTCTGACCAGTTCCCGCTCCGCCCCGAACGCATACTCGCCGAGGTTCGTCGCGCCCTTCCACCGGACGGCTTTATCGTGACCGACGTCGGCTGGAACAAGAACGGCGTTGGTCAGCAGTTTCCCTTCTCGGTCCCGGGAACGTTCATTACCCCCAGCGGCCTGGCGACCATGGGCTTCGGCCCGGCGGCCGTGGTGGGTGTCAAACTGGCGCAGCCGAACCGCGCGGCGCTTTGTCTGGTCGGCGACGGCGGCTTCGGCGCCAACCCTTCCGTGGTGGCGACCGCGATGGAAGCCGGCGTGAGCGTCGTCTGGGTGGTGATGGACAATACCGCGTTTGGCACGATTGCGGGGCTGGAAGCCATGCACTATGGCACCGAGTTCGGCTGCCGGTTCATGCGCGATGGCGCCACCTACGCCGTGGATTACGCCGCCATCGCGCGGGGCTACGGGGCGCGAGGCGTGAGGATCGAGCATGCATCCCAGCTCGGCCCTGCCCTACAGGAGGCGCTGGCCGCCACCGTATCCACCGTCATACAGGTGGCGATGGAAAACGCTCCCACGCCCACGCCCGGCTACTGGAACATCAATGACATTTATCGCCCGGGCGAGTAAAGCACCCGCCCCGGGCGGCCCCCCCGCCGGGGGCTTGCTCCCATCCCGGCGCGCCTGGCTGGTGTGGAGCGCTCCGGTCATTTTTTATTTTGTCGCCTATTTCGTGCGCGTCTCCCCCGCGGTAATGACGCAGGAGCTGATGCGCGCCTTCAGCGTGGGTGCGGCCGGCCTCGGCACCCTTTCGGCCACCTACTTTTACGCCTATGTGGCGATGCAGATCCCGATTGGGATCCTGGTGGACTCCTGGGGTGCGCGCAAGCTGCTGCTGGTGGGCACACTCTCCACTGCCTGCGGCAGTTTTCTGTTCGGCGGAACCGGCCATTTTGGCGTGGCCTGCATCGCGCGGGCGATTATCGGCGGGGCCACGGCGGTGGCCTGGATCTCGACGTTGAAGCTGATCACGCATTGGTTCCCGGCGCGCCGCTTCGCCCTGCTAACGGGCTTGAGCCTGATGATCGGCAACGTGGGCGCGCTGGTGGCGCAGACGCCGCTGCGCCTGCTGGTGCAGCGCTTTGGCTGGCGCCCGATCATTGTCGCCAGCGGCGTGATTGTGCTCATCATCGCCGGCCTGGTGGCCTGGTGGGTGCGCAATGATCCCGGCGAGATCGGCCGTGCCAGCTACGCGCCCGAGAGTCTGCGCACCAGTCGTTCTTCCAGCTTGGGCGAGCAAATTCGCGGCGTCGGGCAACTGTTCCGCTACCGCAACACCTGGCTCATTTTCTTTGCCCAGGGCGGTCTGCTCGGCCCGGTGCTGACGTTCGCCGGGTTGTGGGGCCCGCCTTATCTCGAAGCCCGTTACCACATGACGCCGACCGGCGCCGCCGACGTCGACATGGCCATGCTGCTCGCCTTCGCGGTGGCCAGCCCGCTCATGGGCCATTGCTCGGACCTGATCGGCGGACGCAAGCCACTCTACGTCGGCAGTGCGGTGGTTGCGGTCCTGACCTGGGCGATGATGGTGCTCGTGCCAGGCATCAGTGCTGGCGTCTTCGTGGCGCTGGCGGCGATTGCCGGCTTTGTCGGCTCCTGCTGCATTCTGGGGTTCGCCTTCGGCAAGGAGTCGGTGCCGGAAAAACATCTGGGCACCATCACCGGGGTGATGAACATGGGCAACATCATCGGCCCCATGATCCTGCAGCCCGGCATCGGGCTGCTCCTCGACCGCCGCTGGACCGGCGCCGTAGTGCACGGCGCGCGCGTCTATAGCGCCACGGCTTACCGCGACGCGTTCGCGGTCATGTTGATCTGGTCGCTGGCCTCGGTGGTGCTGCTGGCGCTGACGCGCGAGTCCCACTGCCGCCAGTTGGTGTGACATTTTTGGCGCGGGCCCCTGGCGTGCTTCGCCCGCCATCCCGCTTATCCCTGCTCGCGTCGGCGCTGAGCGCGCCGCCGCTCGCATGCGGCGGGTGACCCGCATCTTCACGCGCCGGCTTCGCCGCCGCGAGTGCGAGGCATGCTTGCGCGGGCCCGCCGACTTTGCCCGCAGTGCAAGCGGCGCGACTCCCGCGACCGGCGGTACACTGAAGCATGGCCGGCAGCGTCTCCAACCCCGCCGCTGCAGGAGTACAAAGCCAACCGGCAGTGCAGCAGCAACTGGCGCGCATCGCCAACAGCGCCACCTTCCGCAGCGCCGGCCGCCTGCGGCGCTTTCTGGAATTTGCCGTGACCGAGACGCTGGCGGAACGCCGCGACCGGATCAAGGAATACGTGGTCGGAGTCGAGGTCTTCGACAAGCCCGCAAGCTTCGACCCCCGCACGGATCCCATCGTTCGTGTGCAGGCGCGCCGCCTGCGCGCGCTGCTCGAGCGCTACTACAGCGATGAAGGCGGCAGCTCGGAGCTGCTCATTGAGCTGCCCAAGGGCGGCTACCTGCCGTTGTTCACCCCGCGCGCGCCCGGCCCCGCCCGCGTGGCGCTGGCGGTGGCATTGGCCACGCGCAACACCGTGGCGGTGCAGCCGTTTGCCGACCACAGCCGCACCGGCGATCTCGAGTATTTCTGCAAGAGCCTGCGCCAGGAAGTGGTGTGCGCGCTGGCCAAGCTGGACGACATCCGCACCATGGATGCCGCGCCGGGCTCGCAGGAAGCCGGAGCGGCGTTGTTGGTGGGCGGCAGCGTGAGCCAGGCGGGCGAACAATTGCGCGTGATCCTCCAGGTGGTGGATGCGGTCAGCGGCTGCTATCTGTGGTCGGAGAGCGTGGACGGAAACGCCCACGACGCCTTCGCCGTGCAGCAGCAAGTGGCGGGGTTGCTGGCGGCGAAGGTGCATGCCGAACTGGCGGGCCCGATCCAGCGGCGGCGCGGCCGTCCGGCGGAGAACCTGGCGGCCCGCAACCTGTACCTGCAGGGCCGTTACCACCTCAACCAGCGCACCGAGGAGAGCCTCCGCAAAGCCGCCGAGTTTTTTGAGCGCTCCAGGCTGGAAGAGCCGCAATTTGCGCTCGCCCACAGCGGTCTGGCCGACGCCTACTCGCTGCTGGGTCATTATGGCGTCCTGGCCCCCGCCGAGGTCTGGACCAAGACCGCCGACAACGCTTCCACCGCCGTGCTCATGGCCCCGGATTCGGTCGAGGCGCTCACCTCCCTGGCCCACGTCAAGGCCAGCCAGGACTGGGACTGGGCGGGCGCCGAGCGCCAGTTCCGCCAGGCGATCCTGCTCGACTCGTCGTATCCCACCGCCCATCACTGGTACGCCATGAGCTTCCTGGTGCCCATGAGCCGCCTGCAGGAGGCGTTGGAGGAGCTGCGCATCGCGCAGTCGCTCGATCCCATCTCCGCCATCATCGCCCGCGACTTGGCGCTGGTCCATGTCTATCGGCGCGAATATGATCTGGCGCTGGCGCAATGTGATCACACCATCGAGCTCAACCCGCATTTCTCGGCGGCTTTCTGGACTCTGGCGCTGATCCAGGAATTGCGCCAGGAGTTCGACGAGGCCATCGCCGCCTGTCAGCGGGCGATTCACCTGGCGCCGTCCATGCCGCGGATGCATGGCGCACTCGCCCACCTCTACGCGCTCAGCGACCGCAAGGGGCGCTGCCTGGAGATCATGCGCAAGCTGCGCGAGATGGCCACCACGCGCTACGTCTCCCCCATGGAGTTCGCCTCGCTGCATTTTGCCCTGGGCCAGCTTGATGCCGGTTTCGAATGGCTGGCCAAGGCCGTCCAGGACCGCTGCATGGAACTGCTGTGGGTGAACGTGGACCCGCGTTTGGACGTAGCGCGCCAGGATCGCCGCTTCGCCGCCGCGCTGCGCCCCATGGGGCTGATGCCGCGGAGCCCGCGCCGCTCCGCCCCGGCGCGCCACAGCGCCCGCGCCGGCCGCTGAACCTTCCTCCGCCGCCCGGCCCCTTTACGGTGTCAGAACGGTTACACCCGCCAGGCGGCCCACTGCGGATGATAGACTCCGCCTCGGTGGCATAAAAAGGAGCTGTCCATGCGCTTGGTTTCAATGCGGTCGGTGGGTGCCCTGATTCTGATGGCTCTGTGCGGCGGGCTCGGCCTGGCCGCGCAGTCCGTTGCGACCGTGCAAATCTCCGGCGTGGTCAAGGACGCTTCCGGCGCGACCATCCCGGGGGCCAAGGTGGTCGCGACCCAAACCGCGACTCAATTCATCCGCACCACGCAGACCGGGGCCCACGGCGCCTACGCGCTGACCAACCTGCCCATTGGTCCCTACACGTTGCAAGTCTCCAATCCTGGCTTTAGCACGTACCGGCAGACCGGCATCGTGCTCGAAGTAGCCAGCAACCCCACCCTGAATGTGACCCTGCAAGTCGGGGCGCAAACCCAGGAAGTCAGCGTAGCGGCCAATACCGCCATGGTCGAGACCCATGCGACCGGCGTGGGCGAAGTCGTCTCCCAGCGCGACATTGTGGAGCTGCCCCTCAACGGCCGGCAGGTAACCAATCTGATTCTGCTCGCGGGCGGGACCACCCCCGGCGCCCGCGGCGACCTCAACTCCAACAAGAATTACCCCACCCAGAACATCTCCGTTGCGGGCGGCATGACCGACGGCATCGCCTACGTGATGGACGGCGCCTCAGCCAATGATCCCTTCAACAGCGAGAACCTGCCGCTGCCGTTCCCGGACGCCCTGCAGGAATTCAAGGTCCAGACCAGCGCGCTGCCGGCCCAATATGGCGCGCACGCCTCGGCCGCGGTCAACGTGGTCACCAAGAGCGGCAGCAACCAGTTTCATGGCGACCTGTTCGAGTTCGTCCGCAATGGCGCCTTCAACGCCAATAACTTCTTCAGCAACGCCACCGTGCCCAGCGGGGTGGCGGGCGGACCCAGCCTGCCCCGCGACAGCCTGAAGCGGAACCAGTTCGGCGGCACCGTGGGCGGCCCGATCGTCAAGAACAAGCTGTTTTTCTTCACCGGCTACCAGGGCACGATCACGCGCTCCAATCCACGCAGCAGAAGCTCCACCGTGCCCACCCAGGCGATGCTCAACGGCGATTGGTCGGCGTTTGTCTCGCCCACCTGCCAGGGCAAAAACATCTACAGCGAGCTGAAGGCGCCCTTTGTGGTCAACGGCACGACGGTCACGCTTCCAACCGCCGATTACAGCGCCGCCGCGCTCAAGTTCCTGAAGAACGTGCCGGTTTCAACCGATCCCTGCGGCACCATAGACTACGGCATCAGCCAGAACAGTCACGACAACGACATCATTGGCCGCGTGGATTACACCCACAGCGCGCAGCAGAGCATGTTCTTCCGTTACTACGTCGCCCGTTACGTGCTGCCGATCGCCAGCAGCGCCGCCAGCAACATCCTCGAGGCCAATCAAGTGGCGCAGAACGACCAGGGACAGGAGTACGCCTTCGGCGACAACTACGCGCTCAGCCCCAACGCCGTCAACGTGTTCACGCTCTCGCTCGCCCGCACCTACGCCGACCGCATCATTCCGCCGTATCCGGATGCGGCCGACCTGGGCGTCAATGTCTACAGCCCCATCCCGGCTTTCATGGGCCTGAGCGTCAGGGGGACCGGCGGCGGCTTTTCCCTCGGCGCCGGCGGCACCAACCCGGGCCACTTCAACTCCACCGCGCCGCAGATCGCCGACGACTTTACCCTCGTGCACGGCAATCACCAGCTGCAGTTTGGCACCAGCTGGATCCACGCCATCATGAACACGGTCAACAACCGCCCCACCAACGGCGCGTTCACGTTCAACGACCTCTTCACCGGGACCGGGTTGGGCGACTTCCTGACCGGCGACCTCGACAGCTTTCTCCAAGGCAACCCGGACTGGGAAAACGACCGCGAAAACCTGTTGGGCGTCTATGCCCAGGATGCCTGGAAGATCAATCCCGGCCTCACCCTAAGCTACGGCGTGCGTTGGGAGCCGTTCCTGCAGCAGATGAACTGGGATAAGAACGACTACATCGACGATTTCAACCTGTCGAATTTCGTCAACGGTGTGCGCACCAGCAAATTCGTCAATGCGCCCGCTGGGCTCATCTTCCCGGGCGATCCCGGCTTCCCCGGCAACAATTACTCCGAAAACCACATGGGGGATTTCGAGCCCCGGCTGGGGGTCATCTGGGATCCCACCGGCCACGGCACCACCTCGGTGCGCGCTGATTTTGGCACCTTCTACGACCGGCCTTACATGTTCACTTACACGCGCTTTTCCAATAACCCGCCCTGGGGCGCGTCGCTTAGCTTCAACCTTGCCAACCCGGGCGGTTTTTCCGATCCCTGGGCCGATCCCAACTCCGGCTACAAAGGCTCCAATCCCTGGCCGACGCTGGCCGCGGTCGGGTCAACCATGCCGTTCCCGCTGGAAGGCGTGTATGTCAGCATGCCGCTGGACGTGAAGCCGCCGGTGGTGTCGCAATGGGGCATGAGTGTCCAGCACCAGTTTGGCTTGAACGACGCGGTTTCGATCGACTACCTGGGGAACGAAACCGCTCACCTCTGGACGGGAACGGAACTCGACCCCGTGGACGATGCTTCCTGCGCGGCTTCGGTGTCGGCGTATACGAGCTGCTCCCGGAACCAGAACGCGCATCGTTTCCTGGTGATGAACTACCCCACCAACCCCTCGAGCAACTATTACTCGACCATCGGCTCGGTGGATGACGGCGGGACCGCCAGCTACGAAGGCCTGCTGCTCAGCGAGCAGCATCGGCTCTCCGGAGGGCTGACCTTCATGGCCAATTACACCTGGTCGCACTGCATTACGGACCCGCCCACGGCCCAGGGCAACGAGTTCACCGGCCCCACGTATAACGACCCCGCCAACCGCCGGCTGGACCGGGGCGACTGCGCCGCTGACATCCGCAATGTGCTTAACGCCTCGATGGTCGGCAATTCCCCGTGGCGTTTGCACGGCATCGGCGGGGCGCTGGCCAACCACTGGATGCTGTCGCTCAATTTTTCCTCGCGCTGGGGGCAGTACAGCAGCGCTGGCCTTGGCGGCCCGGTGACCAATCCCGCGCTCTCCATTGGCGGTCAGGGCAGCCGGGCCGATATCGCGTCGGGACAGGACGTCCTGGTGCCTATGACCAATGTGGGGACGCTGCAGGATCCGCGCATCCAGTACGCCAATCCTGATGCTTACACGGTCCCCGCGCTCGGCACCTTCGGCAATGCGGGTGTGGGTACGATCGAGGACCCCGGCTACTGGAACCTGGACTCGGCGCTGTCGCGCAACCTCCAGGTGGGTGAAGGCAAGGTCGTCCAGTTGCGTTGGGAAATGTTCAACGTACTCAACCACGCCAACTTCGACGCGCCCAGCGTTGACTTCGGCGGATCCAATGTGGGCGTGATCACCTCGGCTGCGGATCCGCGTATCATGCAGTTTGCGGTGAAGTACACGTTCTAAACCGATGAGATCGCGTATCGTGCAGGCAGCCGTGGCTGGCACGGCATTGTTGACGCTGGTGGTGGTGGCCCAGCGGAGCGTCCCCGGCAACTGGCCGGACAACGGGCATGGACCCGGGAGCCAGCGCTACTCGCTGCTCACCCAGATCACTCCCGCGAACGTGCGTGAGCTGGGCGTGGCCTGGGTTTACGATGTTGGCTCCAGCGGGCGCTCCTATCAGGCGACGCCGCTGGTAATCAACGACGTAATGTACGTCACTACGCCCAGCGAGCAGGTGCTGGCGCTCAACGCCGATTCCGGCAAGATGATCTGGCAGTACGATCCCCACGAAGCCCGGGTGCGGGTCAACCGTGGCGTATCCTACTGGCCGGGCGACGCCGCGCACGCGCCGCGCATCGTGCTGGCCACCTCCGGCGACGGCCGCCTGATCGAGCTCGACGCCAAGAGCGGCACGCCCGTGAGCAGTTTTGGGAACGGCGGCAGCGTCGTGGTGCGCGCCGGCCTGGCGCCGGCAAGCGAACCCGGCAACTATGGTTTTACCTCGCCGCCGGCGATCTACAAGGACCTGATCATCCTCGCGCCCGACCTGCAGGAAGGCCCCAGCCACGGCCTGCCGGGCACGGTTTCGGCCTTCAATGCCACCACGGGCAAGCTGGCCTGGCGATTCTATCTCACCGCACAGCCGGGCACGCCTGGGGGCGACTCCTGGGGACCGGGTGGAACGGTGAACCGCTCCGGTCCGGCAGCCTGGGCGGGTATCACGGTGGACCCGCAGCGCGGCTTGGTGTTCATCAACACCGCCAACCCGGCCGACAGTTACTATGGCGCCGACCGTCCCGGCGACAATCTCTTCGCCAATTCGCTCGTGGTTCTCGACGCCGCCACTGGCAAGCTGCGCTGGTACTACCAGACCGTGCACCACGACACCACCGATTCGGACATGGCCGGCCCGCCAGTGCTGATTCCCGGCGCCGGTCCGCGCAATGTACCGGCCGTGGCGACCATATCCAAGCAGGCGCTGCTGTTCATCCTCAATCGCAAGTCCGGCAAGCCGGTCTTTGGTGCGGTGGAAAAGCCGGTGGCACAAAGCGACGTGCCGGGCGAGCACCCCTCGCCCACGCAGCCGTTTCCGGTCCTGCCGCCGCCGCTCGCCATTCAGAGCGCCACCGTGGCCGATGTCACCACCGTCACGCCCCAGTCAGAAGCCTACTGCCGCCAGCAGTTCGCCGAGTACAAGAATTATGGCCCCTACACGCCGTTCATGATGGAGCCGACGGTGAAGTTCCCCTCCTCCATTGGTGGTCCCAATTGGGGTGGGATGAGCTTGGATCCCGCGCTGGGGTATTTGTTTGTCAACGCCAGCGATCTCGGCAACAAAGGTCAGATGTTCCCGTCGGACAAGATGCCCAAGCGCAGTTTCGGCCGCGGCCGCGGCCGCGGCGCGCGCGGGGGTGGTCGGGGTGGGGAAGGTGGGCGTGGTTCGGGCGGAGGCATGGACCGGGGCTTTGGCGGCCGCGCCGCGCCGCGCGAGGTGATGCCCTACCGCAACCCCGACGTCGGCCAGCGCTTCGTGGATAACAATGGTTACCCCTGCCAGCAGCCGCCCTGGGGCACGCTCAGCGCCGTCAACGTCCACACCGGCCAGATCGCCTGGCAGGTGCCGCTGGGGGACTATCCGGAGCTGACCAAACTCGGGGTGAAGCCCACCGGGACCCCCAATATCGGCGGCAGCAGCGTCACCGCCTCGGGGCTGGTTTTCATCGGCGCTACCCCGGATGGTGACTTCCGCGCCTTCGACGCCAAAACCGGGCAGCAGTTGTGGCAGGCACCGCTCTACGGCTACGGCTTGGCCACGCCCATGACCTACCGGGGCACGGATGGCAAGCAGTACGTCGCCATCGTCACCGGCGGGCCCGGAAGCCTGGGCGGCGTGCATCGCGAGGTTGCCAACGCCCCCAACCGCATTATTGTGTTCGCCTTGGGCGCTCATGGAAGTGATGTAGTGGCCGAGCCGCCGCCGGCCGCACCGGCCGTGGCGCTGGCGCCGGCTCCCGCCCCCGCGGGCGCGCCCACGGCCGTGAGCCTGCCGCCGGGGCCGGGGCGTGACCTGGTCGCCCAGTCCTGCAGCCAGTGCCATGCCCTGACGACTGTGACCAGCCAGCACATGAACCAGCAGACCTGGCAGGGGACCGTCGAGGATATGATCGGCCGCGGCGCCCATCTCACCGACGCGCAAGTCACCACCGTGGTGCAGTACCTGGCCGCTCATTTCGGTTCGCACTAGGGCGCCGGCATGCTCAGCCGGCGCAAAGCGATCGAACTGCTGGGTGCGGGAGGGGCGGCATCCGCTGCGGGCCTGCTGGGCGCCCGCGCCCAGACGCCGCAGAAATTGCAGACGCCGCAGGCGCCGCGGTCGTACGCGCCCGGCTCGCGCAATTACGCGCAGATGGGCGGCATGGCCAATCCGCGCCGTCCCGGACGCAAGAACGTGCTCGCATGGGGGGACGTGCGCAACGGCTTCCAGCACGACTCCGTTTCCCACGCCTTTTCGGTGATCGAGGAACTCGGCTATAACTCCAAAATCTACGACACTTATATCCGCACCGACTCGCAACCGATTACCAAGCACGGACTCTTCGGCAGCGACGGCCAGGCCGTCTACGGCCACGATCTCCGCGACTTCGACGCGATCTTTTTCTTTGGCGTGCGGGAAATTGACCTGACTGCCGAGCAGCGCGCCGACCTGATGTCTTTCATCCACGACGACGGCAAGGCCTTCATCGCCGCTCATGCCGCCGCCACCGCCTTCATGTCCTGGCCGGAATTCGGCGCCATGCTGGGGGGACGGTTCGCTAATCACCCCTGGGGCGTGGTCGAGGCTCCCGTCATCGTCGAGGACCGGCACTTTCCGGCCACGAGCTTTTTCCCGCCTGCGTTCCTGCTGACCGACGAGATGTACCAGATCGTGGACTACTCCCGCCGCGACCTGGACGTGCTGTTGCGCCTCGACACCAGCCACCTGAACCTGCATCTGCCTAGTATCCAAAACCATAACGGCGACTTCCCGCTCGCCTGGGCGAAGCGCTTCGGCAAGGGACGTGTCTTTTATTCAGCGATAGGGCATGCGCGCACGACCTGGGATATTCCCGACATTCAGCGCATGTACTTTGAGGCGATTCTCTGGGGGCTGGGGCTGAACGGAGATCCTGGTATTGCGCCCCACCCCGAGCGTCCGGCAACGGCGCCCCCCGTCACCTTGCCGGGACCAATCGCTGCCTGTGTGCCCGATTGGGCACGGAAAGGAACCGTATGAAGTTAAAAACCATGTGCGCCGCAGCCCTGTTCGCGCTGTCCACGTCCTTGCTGGTGGTGGCACAGCAGCCCGCCCGCGGCGCCGCAACGCGCGTGGCGCCCGGCGCCTATCCCTATCTGCAGGGCGATCCCATGGGCGGGCGCGGCTTCGGCGGAGCTTCCTCCCCGCGCAACATGAAGACGCTGCTGATCTGGGCCGATACGCGCAACGGCATCGCGCAGCACGACATGGTCTCCCACGCCGCTGCGGTGATCGAGGAAATGGGCTACGAAACCGGCGCCTACTACGCCTACATTCGCACCGACTCCAACATCATCTCCTATCAGCCCAAAATGACCACCGGCCAGCGCGCCAGTGGCGGGCCCAGCCTGGCCAACGTGAATGCGATCTTCTTCCTCGGTCACCGCGAGGTGCCGATTGATGCCGGGCAGAAGGCTGAACTGCTGCAGTTCGTGAAAAACGGCGGCGGCTTTGTCGCCGCCCACATGGCCTCGACCGCCTTCATGTCCTGGCCGGAGTTCGGAGCCCTGCTTGGCGGCCGCTTTGACGGCCATCCCTGGGGCGACACGACCGCTCCGGTGGTGGTGGAAGATCCAGGTTTTCCGGGGATGCAGTTCTTTCCCCGAGTCTTCACCATGCACGACGAGTTCTACCAAATTATGGATTTCTCGCCGAAGGACAGCCGGGTGATAATGCGCATGGACCCGCAGGGACTCGATATGTCAGCGCGGGGCGTGCACCCCGCCGACGCCCCCTACGCCATCACCTGGGCCAAAATGTACGGCAAGGGCCGGGTGTTTTACTCCTCGATCGGCCACGATGCCGGCACCTGGGACAACCCTGCCATCCGCCGCATGTGGTTCAACGCGGTGGAGTGGGCGCTCGGCGAGGAGAATGCCGATGTCACCCCCCGGCCGGTGTCAGCCACGATTCCGCCCCCGCCGGTACGCGGTCGGCGCGGTCCTGGTGGCCGCGGGCGGGGCCGTGGCGGGGCGTCTCCGGCGGCCGGATAGCAGCCCGGCTGGACGGGCAGGATTACGAGCGGGCGCATCATCTGGTTGTCGCTGGGTTCGAGCAAATGGCAGTGCCAGACGTTGCGGCCGGCGTAGCTTTCGAAGCGTACCGCGATGCGGGTGGCGGCGCCGGCATAGCAGCGCGCGGTGTCCTTCCAGCCGGCTTCGCCGGGCGTAGGCGGCTGGGGCGGGGCGGTGAGAAGCGTGCCCTGCAGGCGGTAGGTTTCAGCGGCAAACGCCTGGCGTTCGAGGATACGAAAGCGAACCTAGTGCAGATGGATGGGATGGGTGTCGTCGGTGAGGTTGAGTAGCTCCCAGACTTCGGTGTCTCCGAGGCGTGGAGTTTCGCTCAGCGGCGCGTCCCAGCGCGTCTCGTTGAGCAGCATCATGGCCGCCTCGCCCGCGTGCGTGTCGTACTCGTTGAGCGTCAATCGGCGGTGGCGATGGACGGAGGGCAGCGGTGTAATGCGGGCGAGCCGCGCCGGGGGCTGCCAGGCAGGCGCGGCGTGGCCGCGCACCCAAAACCGCAGCATGGCCTCCCCATCGTTTTCCAGGTAGAGCGTCCCGCCGGCATGCGCGCTGAAATCCACCACCACGTCGGCGCGCTCGCCCGGCGCCAGCAGCAGTGCGCTCAGCGGCACCGGCGCGGCCAGCAACCACTGGTCGCAGCCGACTTGCCAGAAACGCAACCCGCCCAAGGCGAGGTGGTAGAAGCGGCTGTTGGCGGCGTTGACGATGCGGAAGCGGTAGGCGCCGGCCGTGACCTCGCACTGCGGCCACAACTGGCCGTTGACCAACAGTGCGTTCCCGTACACTTCCGGCACCCAGGGGCTCGCCGCCACGCCGCTGGTGGGATAAAAGAGCTGCCCGCGCGGATCGAGCGAGCGGTCGCACAGCACCAGCGGAATCTCGGCTTCGCCGGCGGGCAGGCGCAGCGCCGCTTCGGCCGCATCCCGGATGAAGTAGACGTTGAGCCGGTTCAGGCCCATGGTGTGGTCGTGGTAATACAGCAGGGCCGCGTCCTGGTGGTTGGGATAGACGAAAGTCTGAGTTTGTCCCGGCACGGACCAGGCCTCCGGAAAGCCGTCGCTGGCGGCCGGCACGCGGGCGCCGTGGACGTGCGTCACCGCGCGCACGGCGGGCAGCGAGCGGCTGCAGCCGGCAAGGCTGTAATCCACCGGCAGGAAGTGGCGCCGCGGCAGCGCGTTTTCCCACTCCACCGTCACCGGCTCGCCGCTCGCCGCCTCGACCGTGGGCCCCGGAAAGCTGCCGCCATACGTCCAGCAGCGGGTCGGCGGCAGCGATGGATGCAATTCACGCTCGCTCGCGCGCAGTTCCAGGCGATAGTGGCCGGACACCCACGCCGCCGCCGGCGGCGGCAGCCGCAGCGGCGCGACCCGGATTCAACGTGACCGGCGCCGACCGCTGGCGCCACAGCAGTGGGAGGCCGGTGGCGCCAAGTGCGCCCTGGACGATGAAACTGCGGCGGCTGCAAGACATGGTCGCTGCAGGCAAGTGCCGGGAGCCGTAGCTGCGGCACGGCCCGCCGCGGCGCTCGCGTTTCCCGCTCTGCCTGCTGCTATCGTAGCCTGAGGTATGGAGGCGCTGGCGCTCTACTGGTTTCCGCTGGAGGTGCCGCCCGCCGCGCTCACGGAGTGGCGGGCGTGGCTGTCGGCAGAGGAGCGGGCACGGGCGGACCGGCTGATCATGCCCGGCCACGCTGGCCGCTACGTCGCCGCGCACGCGCAATTGCGTTGGTTGCTGGCGCAGCGCTTGGGGGGCGCGGCGGCGGCGGTGACCTTCGAGCGCGGCCCGCAGGGCAAGCCCCACTTGCCCGGCCGCGAGCTCGAGTTCAATCTGTCCGATTCAGGCGGGTACGGGCTGGTGGGCCTGCACCGCTCGATGCCGCTGGGTGTCGACATTGAGCGCGAACGGCCTGACCGCGACGTGGTGCGCCTGGCGCGGCGCTTTTTCACGCCGGAGGAAGCGGTGTGGCTGGAGGCGCTCGCGCCCGCCGCCCGCGTCCACGGCTTCTGTCGCCTGTGGACCTGCAAGGAGGCCTGGATGAAGGCCGACGGCCGCGGGCTGCAGTTGGGCCCGCGCCAGACCGCCGTGACGCTCACCGCCGCCGGCCCGCGCCTCGGCAACGGCTGGTTCGCGCGGGAACTCGAGATCGTCGCCGGTTATGCCGCCGCCGTGGTGCTGCCGCAGGCGCCGGCCGGCGTCACGCTGGCTCGCTCGCCGCTTGCTCCGCCGCCAGCGCCCGCACCGCCAACCAGCGCGCCTGCACCAGCACAACCAGCACCGTGAGCCACAGCGTCAGCCCCATGGCAAGGCCAAACAGCGGATCGGCCAGCAGCAGCCGGCCGCGCATGATCCAGGCAATCAGCGCGCAGAGGGCGATCTCAACCCCGCCCGTCCAGTAATAGAGCGGGTATTTGAAGATGCGGGCGAGCGGGATGAAATGCACGCCGACGATGAAACCGATGGCGGCCAGAATCCAGGCCGACTGGTTGGTGCTTTCAAGTACGTTGGCGGCGATGGCGATGGCGCCGAATTCGGCGATAAAGGTCAGGGCGAAGTAGCGGCCCATCACGTGCCGCTGCTCCCGCTCCTCGGCGGTGAGGTCGGGTTCGGTAGCGGCGACGCGCCGGCTGGTGTGAAGCAGTCCCAGGCCGCGCAACGCCAGCAGCGAGGCCGGCAGCAGGGCACAGATCAGCACCCACACCAGCGACTCGGTGTTCAGCGCCGCAATCATCCACAGCCCGCCAAACAGACCCAGGAACAGCACCGCCATGCCCATGCCCTTGAGCCGGGCCGAGGGCCGCATGTCATCCACCGTTGTTGCCTCCATGGCCCCCACCGCCCAGGCCGAGCAGCGCCTCGGCCGCCGCACGCACCTCAGCCACGCTGATGCGGGTCATGCAGCGGTGGTCAATGGGGCAATCGCGCAATTTGCAGGGGCTACAGGCCACGCCAGGCGCCTTGATCAATTTTAGCGCGCCGGCGGCAGCCAGCGGATAGGTCTCGCGCTCGTTGGTGGAACCAAAAATGGCCACCACGGGCGTACCGACCGCGCCGGCCAGATGCATCGGGCCGCTGTCGTTGGCTACCAGCAGGTCGCAGGCGGCCAGCAGCGCGACCAGTTCCTCGAGCGTGGTTTCGCCGGCAAAGTTCTTGAGCTGCTCCGGATGCGCGGTCTGCATGCGCACCTGGCGCGCGAGCTCGCGTTCGGCGCCGCTGCCGATCAGCGCCACGCTCGCGCCGGCCGACGCCAGCCCGCTGGCCAGCTCGGCGAAGCGCTCCGGCAGCCAGCGTTTGGCAGTGCCGAAGGTGGCGCCGATGTGCAGTGCGACCACCGGTGCGGCGCCCAGCCGCTGGCGCCAGCGCTCCACCGCCTCCGGCGCCGGGTGCAGCGCCACGCGCAGCGCCGGCGATTCCTCCGGCAGCGACTGCAGCATGCCGGCCCGGCGCAGCAGCTCGAGGTAGTAGAACGACTCGTGCCCCGGCAGCGAACCCGCCTCCGGTGGCGTCACCGCCGGGCGCAGCAGGAAGCCGCGGTGGTCGCGCGCGTACCCGATGCGCCGCCGCGCCCCGAGCCGGCAGGCGAGCAGGGCGGCGTGGAACGAGTTCGGCAGAATCACCACCTCCTCGACCCGCACCGGCGGCAGCCGCAGCGAGCGCGGCGGCGGCAGTGTGACCACCTCCATGCCCAGTTGCGCCAACCGGAACACCGGCGCCACCGGCGCCCGTGCCAGCACCGTCCAGGCGGTTTCCGGCCGCGCCCGCCGCAGCGCCAGGAGTGCCGGCAGCGACATCACGGCATCGCCCAGCCAATTGGGAGCCAGCACCGCGCCGGTGGCTGCCGCCTTGGGTTTCATACGCCGCAGGCTCCGCGCACCAGCGCCAGCAAGTCGGCCAGCCCCGGGATCTCCAGGGCGATTTCCACCACGTGGAGACCCTCCATCTGTGGCGAGCCGGGCAGGTTGGCGGCATCTTTGGCGGTGGTGACGAACCCGTCGGCGCCCTCCGCGGCCGCCTGCCGTTCGAGCCGGCGCACGTCGGCGGCGTTGTAGCGGTGGTGGTCCCGGAAGCTGACGCGCGCGGCCGGCGCCATGCCCAACTCCGTCAGCGTCGCCCAGAACGACTCCGGCCGCGCCAGCCCGCAAAACGCCAGCGGGCGCCGCGGCGCGCGGTCGAGCGGCCACGGCCGCTTGCGCGCCAAAAACACCGGGGCGCGGCTGAACGGAGCGAGCCGTTCCCGTGCCGCCGCGAGGTCGCCGCCATCGGTCCACAGCAGCGCATGCGCGCGCGCCAGCGCGGCGGGCGGTTCCCGGAGCCGGCCTGCGGGCAGCATCCGATCGTCGAGGTCGCCGCTCGAAATCAGCACCAGGTCAAAGTTGCGGGCCAGTTGCCGGTGCTGGAATCCATCATCGAGCAAATGCAGTTGGGTCTGAAAGCGCCGCTCGCCTTCCAGGCCGGCCCGGAAGCGGTCGGGATGGACCAGGACCGGGCGCCCCAGTCGCTCGGCGATCAGGCGGGGCTCATCGCCGACCTCGGCCACCGGCTCGGCGCCGGTTTCGGCAACCGCCAGCGCGCGCGCCGCGCGCCGGTAGCCGCGGCTGAGCACATCCACGCGCACCCCGACCGCCGTCAGCGCGCGGCCCAGCGCGATGACGCACGGGGTTTTGCCGCTGCCGCCCACCCGCAGGTTGCCGACGCTGACCACGGGGGCGGGCAGCCGCGCCACCCCCAGCCGGCCGCGGCTGTAGGCGCGGGACCGGGCGCTTACGAGCGCGGCGAATATCTGGGAGGCGATTGTAGCCATGCGCGAGCCCGCCGCCGCCGCGAACGGCGCCGGCCCCGGCCTGCTCCCGCCTCGCCCGCCGCTAAACGCGGACGTCCACGATGGGGGCGCCCTGCGCGCACAGCGGGCACTGCTGCGCCTGCCAATAATGCGGGTCCAGCGTCAGCAGCTTGAACAGCGGCAAATCTCCGAAGTCGGTGCAATTCTCGAACGGCTGATGCACCAATACCGCCAAGGCTAGCACGCTCGCGCCGGCATCCTCAACCAGCTTGCGCAACTGCGTGAGCTTGGCGCCCGTGCGCAGGATGTCGTCCACCAGAATCACGCGCTCGCCGGAATGAATCTGCAGAAACTGGCGCAGCTCGAGCTTGTCGCCGTCCTTTTCAGCCCAGTAGGTTTGGCTCGCGCGCAGCGCTTCGGCCACGCCGAACGCCACCGGCAGACCGCCGGTCGCCGGCACCACCACGCTCACGTTCGGCACCGCGCGCCGCACATTGTCATCCTGGCGCAGCAGGCGGCTGAGCGCCACGCTCAGCATCTTGGATTCGGAATAGTGGCGCATCACCATCGGTATCTGGAGGTAAACATCCGAGTGGGTTCCGCTGGGATGGCGGAAATGCCCGCGCCGCAGGGCGCCGGTGTTCTCCAGCACTTCCCGCACTTCGGTTTCAGTTGGAATCAGGTTCATGCGTCATGCCTCCCGGCGGCGGATTCCATGCTATCACGCCCCGGCATGGTTGGGCGCGGGCGCCAGCGCGTGCTCGACTGAGACGCTCGCACCTCCGTGCGCCCCTGTGCCCCGCCGGGCGGCCGGACCTTCGACCCTCAACCCTCAACCTTCTTGACCTCGGCCCCCAGCCAGCCGCCGGCGAGGCGCAGGCGCAGCGCGTCGCCTCCGGCGACGGCCGCGGGCGCGGTGACGAGCCGGCCCTCGGCGTCATAGACCAGGGCGTAGCCGCGCTCCAGGATGCGCAGCGGACTGCGCTCGGCCAGGATGGCGGCGGCGCGTTCAAGCCGTTCCCGCCGGCGCCGTCCGCTGCCGGCGAACGCGGCCCGCAAGGCGGTCCGCTGCGCCGTCAGCACCGCCCGCACCGCCACCAGGCGGGCGCGGGCGTCGCCCTGGCGCAGCCGCGCCGCCGTGGCCTCGAGCCGCCGCAGCCGCTGCCGCAGCCCCTGCCGCTGGGCCAGTTCCAGCCGGCGATGCAGGTCGTCGGCCGCCTGGGCGCGCTGGTTCAGGCGTTGCCGCATGGCGTACAGGCCGCGATGCCGGCTCAACTCCGCCAGCCGCCGCTGGGCCTGCAACAGGCGGTAGCGCGCGGCGCGTTCCAGATGCCGCCGCAGGGCCAGGTGCTGCGCCAGAAACTCCGCTTTCGGGCGGATGGCCACTTCCGCCGCGGCGCTGGGAGTGGCCGCCCGCACGTCGGCCACGAAATCGGCGATGGTGAAATCGGTTTCGTGGCCCACACCCGAGATGGTCGGCACGGGAACCTGGGCCAGCGCGCGCGCGACCGCCTCCTCGTTGAAAGCCCACAGATCCTCGAGCGAACCGCCCCCGCGGCCGACGATCAACACGTCCACGGGGCAGGGCGTGGTCTGGGCAAAATGACGCAGCGCCGCGCAAATCTCCCCCACCGCGGCCGCGCCCTGCACCGCCACCGGATAGAGCAGGATGTCGAGATTCGGATAGCGCCGATGCAGAATGCGGAGCATGTCCGCCACTGCCGCTCCGCGCGGCGAGGTGATCACCCCCACGCGGCGCGGCAGCATGGGCAGTGGGCGTTTGCGGCGCGGGTCAAACAGACCCTCGGCCGCCAGCTTTTCCTTCAACTGCTCGAAGGCCAACTGCAGTCCGCCCTGGCCGAGCGGCTCGACGTGCTCGACGTAACATTGCAGATCGCCGCGCGCCTCCCATAGGCTGAGCCGCCCCCGCACCAGCACCTGCATGCCGTCGCGCAACTGGAAGCGCAGGTGGCGCGCCTGGCCCGAAAACAGCGCCGCCCGCAATTGGCCCTGGCCGTCCTTGAGGGTGAAGTAGCAATGACGCGAGGCGGCCTGATGGAAGTTCGAGATTTCGCCTTCGATCCAGGCGTCGAAATATTCGCGCTCCAGCAGCCGCTTCAAGCTGCCCAGCAGCTCGGAGACCGTCCAGACCTTCCGTTCTGGCCCGAAGGAGAGCTCGGCCTGCTGCATCATCTCCCTCTAGTATGGTGGAACTATGCCTCGGTTGAAGCCCCCGGGACGTTTCGTGGATGTCGGCGGGCACCGCCTGCACGTGCTCACCGCCCCCGGGCCGCCGGACCGGCCCACGGTCGTGATGGACGCGGCGCTCGGCGGCTCGGCGCTGAGTTGGGTGTTTGTGCAGCGCCGGCTCGCCGAGATGGCCCCGACGCTCAGCTACGATCGCGCCGGCATGGGTTGGAGTGACCCTGGCCCCATGCCGCGCACTCTGCCGCGCCAGCTCGACGACCTGGAACGGCTGCTGGGCGCGATGGCCGCGGAGCCTTATCTGTTGGTGGGCCACTCCTATGGGGCGCTGGTGGCCCGGGCCTATGCCGCGCGCCACCCCGAGCAGACCGCCGGAGTGCTGCTGGTGGACCCGCCGGCGCTGGACGAGTGGGCCGCGCCTGATGCCGCGCACCGCGCCCGGCTGGCGGCCGGCGTCCGCCTCTCCCGCCGCGGCGCGTTGGCGGCGCGCTGCGGGCTGGCGCAGTTGGCAGCCTGGCTGGTGGCGATGGGAGCGCTGCGCCTGGCCGCGGCCTGCGCCACCTTGATCAGCGGCGGCAAGCTCCGCGCCCGCAGCGATTTCAACTTCACGCCCGCCACCAAATTGCCGCCCGAATTCAAGCCCGCCATGCGCCGCTTCTGGAGCAGCGCGCGCTTCTATGACGCCCTCGCCAGCCAGATGGAGATGCTGCCCTCCGCCTGCGCCGCCGTGGCCGCGGCGCCGCCGCTGGGCGATATCCCGCTGATCGTGCTCTCGGCCACCGACGCCCCCGCCGCCCAGCGTGCCGAGCACGCCCGCGTGGCGGCGCAGTCGCGGCGCGGCCAGCACCGCTGTGCCCACGCCAGCGGCCATTGGATTCCCCTGGAGGAGCCGGAGTTGGTGGTTGCCGCCATCGCGGACCTGCTGGGGCGGGAAGTGGGGCGTGGGAATTGAAACGTGGGAAGTGGGAAGTGGGAGGCGCCGCGAGGCTCGCGCCGGCTTGGGCTCGCCGGGCCCCGGGCCGGCGCGAACCCAAGCGGGATGCCCGGCTGCGCCGGGCAGGGGCCCGTGCCCGGCAATCGCTTCGGCCGCCCGGCGTGATAGACTGAGCGTGAATCGAATGTCTTCCCCGCTCACCATGGCCTGTTGTAGCTGTTGCATGTGCCGCCCGGCACGCCTTGGCCCTGGTCCGGGGAATTCCGTCCTGCTGTAACCCCGAAACAATTTTGACCAGTGCCGGCGTGGCCTGCGGCCCGTCACGCCGCCGTCCGCGTCTGCACTTCCTGGTGCCATGGCCGAAACCAAAATCGAACGCTACGAGCGCGTCAAGCGCGAACAAAATCCCTGGGACGAGCTGCCACGCCTGCTCGCCGACCTGCGGGCGGGCTACGGCGCGCTCGCGCCCGACGACGTCAACACCCGCCTGCGCTGGTGGGGGATCTACACCCAGGGGGATGGCAGCGGGGCGCTGGGCGGCGCCGCGCCCTATTTCATGCTCCGCATCCGCATCCCGAATGGCCTGCTCACGGCCGCGCAGGCCGCGGTCATCGCCCGGCTCGCGCGCCGCTATGGCCGCGGTCTGGTGGATGTGACCGTGCGGCAGAACATCCAACTGCACTGGCTGGAGGCCGAAACCCTGCCGGATCTGCTCTGCGCCTTGCGGCAGGCGGGCTTGACGTCGCAGGCGGCCTGCGGCGACGATCCGCGCAACCTCACCGGCTGCCCGCTCGCCGGCTTCGACGCCGAAGCCTACGCCGACGCCAGCCCACTGACGCTCGCCGCCAACCAGGCGCTGCTGGCGAGCGGCGATTACTATAACCTGCCGCGCAAGTTCAAGGTTTCGATCAGCGGTTGCGCCCACTGGTGCTCCAACCCGGAAATCAACGACGCCGCCTTCACCGCCCTGCCGCCGCCGGCGGACGGCGCCGCCGCAAGCGGAGCGCGCGGCGGTGCGAGGGGCGCCAGCGAGCACGGGCCGGGCCCCACGCCAGGCGAGGTCCGCTTTGGCCTGTGGGTGGGCGGAGGGTTGGCGACCGCGCCGCGGCTGGCGACGCCGCTCGCGGTGTCGGTGGGCTGGGACGAGGTGGTGCCGGTGGCGTGCGCGATCGCCGCGCTGTTCCGTGATTGCGCGGAGCTGCGCCAGAACCGCCATCAGGCCCGGCTCAAATACCTTTTCCTGCGCCACCACTGGACGCTGGCGCGTTTTCGCGCCGAGCTGGAGCAGCGCCTCGGCTTCCGGTTGCGCGATGCGGCGCCGGCGCCGCCGCCGCCGGCCGGGTTCCGCGATCACCTCGGCGTCCACCCGCAACGCCAGCCGGGCCTGGTCTACGCCGGCCTGAGCGTGCTGCGCGGCCGCCTGAACGCCGACCAGCTCGAGGCGGTGGCCGAGGCCGCGGCGCGTTGGGGCCGCGGGGCCGCCGGCGCCGGGGAGGGCGAAGTGCGCGCCACCGCCATGCAAAACCTGCTCATCCCCCACGTGTCCGCCGCCGGGGCGCCCGGCCTCGCGGCGTTTCTCACGCGCTGGGATTTGCCGCTCGAGGCGTCGGCCTTCCGGCGCGGGATGATGAGCTGCACCGGCAAGGAATTCTGCAAGCTGGCGGTGGTCGAAACCAAGGGCTTCGCGGCCGCCCTGATCGCCGACCTCGAACATCGCCTGCCGGGTTACGCCGTGCCGCTCAAGATCCATCTGAACGGCTGCCCCAATTCCTGCGGCCAGCATTGGGTTGCCGACATCGGCTTACAGGGGGCGCTGGTGAAAACCAGCGCGGGCGTGGAGGATGGCTACGACGTCTATCTCGGCGGCGCCCTGGGCGCGGACGCCGCCATCGCCCGCAAAACCCTGGGCCGCGTGCGCGCCCTGGAGCTGGCCGACCGCCTGGCCAGCCTGTGCCGCCATTTCATGGACCGGCGCCAGGCCGACGAGCCCTTCGCCGCCTTCGTGCGGCGGCAGGGCGCCGAGACGCTGGCCGCGGTGCTGGGCTCGCTGCCCGCGGCCGAGCCGCGGCCCCAACTCGTCCGCCTGGCGGGCGCGGAGGTGAACTGAGATGCCGGTCTACATCATCGGCGCCGGGCCCGGCGACCCGGAACTGCTCACGCTCAAGGCGCATCGCCTGCTCGCCAGCGCCGACGCGGTGCTTTATGACGCGCTCGCCAACCCGGCGCTGCTCGAAATAGCGCCGCCGGGCGCCGAGCGCTGCTATGTCGGCAAGCGCAGCCGCACCCCCGCGGTGGCGCAGCCGGTGCTCGCCGAATGGATGATCAGCCGCGCCCGCCGCGGCTTGAACGTGGTGCGGCTGCAGGGCGGCGATCCGCTGATCTATGGCCGGTGCGGCGAGGAAATCGCCGCGCTTACCGCGGCGGGCGTGCCCTTCGAGATCGTACCCGGCATCACCAGCGCCAGCGGCGCCGCCGCGGCCCTGGGGCTGCCGCTGACCCACCGCCAACTGGCCGCTGGCGTACGGTTCTTCTCCGGCGCTGGCCTGCTGGTTTCGCCGCCGGCTCCCGCCCTCGCCGGTCCGCAGGATACGCTGGCCATCTACATGGGGTTGGAGCAGCTTGAAGTGATTACGGCGGCGCTGCTGGGCGCCGGCTGGCCCTCGACCGTCGAGGCCGCGCTGGTGGAGCGTGCCACCCTGCCCGGCCAGCGCCACATCATCGCACCGCTGCGCCTGCTGCCGGCCCGTGCGCGCGAGGCGGGCATCGCGCCCCCGGCGCTGCTGTTGGTCGGTGACCTCATCGCCTGGCGCCGCCGCCTCGATGCCGCGCCCGCCCGCGGGCCGGTGCTGGCCGCCGCCCCCGCCCCGGACGGCATCATCCTCATCACCCATGGCTCCCCGCGGCTGGAGTGGCAGCATGGCGTGCACCAGTTGGCGCGCGAGCTGGCCCAGCCAGGACAGTTCAGCCGCGCCGCCTTCCTGCCGCCCGGGCGCCCGGGCCTGGACGACGTGGTGCGCACCGCCGCCGCCAACGGCGTGCACCGGCTGGCGGTGGTGCCTTATTTTCTCGCGCCCGGCCTTCCGGTTCGCCGCGACCTGCCGGCGTTGGTGGCGGCTGCCCGCCGCCACTTCCCCAAGCTGCAGTTGGAGTTGGCCGCCTGTTTGGACGGCCACCCCGCACTGCGCACGGCGGTGCTGGCCCGCGCCGCCGAAGCCTGGGCGGCTTCCACCGCCTCCGCCCCCGCTCCCCAGCCACTCTCGCAGGCGGGCTAGTGTAGTACGTCACAAATCACGACTCGGTGGGCGTCGCGTCCATGTCAAACTCAAGCCGCCGCGATCCCAAGTCACCATCTACCAATGACGTGGCTGACGCCTCGTTCCGCTGCCCGTATTACCACGCGCCGATCCAAGGGGTCGGCCCGGCCGCACGGTCGCTGGTGTTCAACGTGGCGGTGCGGCAGGTGGTGGAGGACGCGCCGCATTCCTGCCGCCCATCCGCCCCACCTCGCGGCGCCAGATCGCGGCCGCGGCCGGCGGCGCCGGCGATGCCGGGAATGCTAGAATCAAGGCTCTGGGCGCGGTAGCCAAGTGGTAAGGCAGAGGTCTGCAAAACCTTTATTCGTGAGTTCGATTCTCACCCGCGCCTCCAATCCTCCCAACAACTTAGCGCCGATTTTAGCTCCCGGCGATCCGCTTCGTTTTCGCCCACAATCGCCCAGTTTCTACAGGGTTCTACCTGGGGGTCCCCCGTAGAGTCCCCCGTGCCCTGTATCAGTGGAGTGATCCATTGTCCGGGGTGTCCGCATGCCTTCCCGTGAGTTCTCCGTTCGTGTTGATTCTGGCATGGCCCGTTGGGTGCGGGCGCGTGGTTCGCCTTCCGATGTGGCGCGCGCCTTGGCGCTGGGGGCGCGTCGTGGACTGCTGCGCGCCGATGCCATAGATGATCCGGGGCCGGGGCCGGAGCGGCTGACGGTCCGCCTGGCTCCGCGCGAGGTTGCCGTCGTGCGCACGGCTACGCATTCCCGCGAAGGCTTGGTGGCGCTGCGCCGCCTGTTCGCGGCGGGCGTTGCTCACGGAGCGCTGCCCGCCGGGCCGCACCGCCGGGCGCTGGAGGCTCCCCATACTCATCCGCCTGCCTCTACCTGCTCCAACCTGATTCCGGCGCAGCCTAGGGCCACGGCGGGGCTACAGCAGCCACCTCCGGCGGTGGTCAGGCCTACGGTAGAGGGGTGGCCGGACTGGAAGCTTGCCGCCTATCGAACCGCTCACAATGCCAATCTGCCCTGGGCACAAAGGCAGGCGGCCTTGCGCAAGATCGAGTCCGGGCGGCAGCCTGCCGATACACAAGCGGCGGCGGTAGCTCTGGAGCCGAATTTGGGCTCCCAAATTTTTTGGGTGCTGGCGTTGCCGGTGATTGTGCTGGGGCTGGCTTGGCTTCTCTCGCGCAAGGGGCCTGCTGTGCTCGGCAATTCCGTTGCGGCGGCGCTGCCCAAGTTTAGCCCGTGGCATCCGGCGGCGCGGACAGCGCTGGCCGGAATTGCCTTTGGTGTGTAATGGCGGGGATCCAAAACCGCATCGTAGGGCTGGCAGGGCGCAAGGGCAGCGGCAAGAGCCGAGCCCTGCTTGAGTTAACCTGCTGTCAGCCGCGCGTGGTGATCTTCGACGTGCTCGGGGAGCATCCCAGCCCCAATGTGTTTTCCGACTTGGATGCGTGCCTGGACTACCTGGAGGTGATGGCGCGGGAACGCACTTTTCATTGCTCCTATCGCCCGCTGGCAGGCGACCTGACCGGGGATTTGAATGGCCTGGCAGAGGTGATCTTCAGCCGTGTCGGCGGGTGCCTGCTGGCGCTGGAGGAAGTTCCCTGGTATTCCTCAGCGTCGGCCCAGCCGGAAGGCTTGGACGTGCTCACCCGCATGGGCCGCCACCGGCGGGTGGATTTGGTGTGGACGGCGCAGCGGTTGGCCGAGGTGAGCCGGAGGCTCACGGCGGCTACGGACGTGTTCGTGTTTTTTGGAATGCGGGAGCCGCGCGATCTGGCTGCGATGGAAGACCGCTGCGGGCGCGATGTGGCTCTGCGAGTGCAGCAACTGGGCCAGCATGAGCGGTTGATTTTCGATGTGCTCAAGGGTAAAGCCGTGACTCCTGGTCGCGCGGCAACGACGCGCGATGCAGTCGCGGATTGGTAGCGGCAATCTCCGGGTAGTCCACGGCAAGGTTGTACGGTTCGTGTCGGCGTCGCGGGGTAGGCGGGCCAATCTCGATGCGATACAACGAGCGGAAACTGCGGGCGTTGGCGTTCTTTGAATCGGCGCTACCCCATGGCGTCGCCCCGCCTGTCTACGCTTGGCGGACCGGCCAACTCCCCGCCCGTTGCGCCTATGGCTACCTGCTGCGCCTCTGGCGCTGGGGCCTGCTGAGCCGCCGGAGAGAGCCGTTGCGCTATCGGCTTTCAGCAAAAGGTGCCCGCCGACTGGCTTGGCTCCGTCGGCGCAAACGAGCTCCAAAGAAGTAGGCCCTGGGCCGTTGGGGGTTGTCCAAAATTCCAAACGCGCGGGAATGCCTGCCTTCGAGTCTCGGAATGGTCATTGCGGTTTCGGGGCAGGGTTTGGCTGCTTCGCCTTCACCATTGCCAGCATCACCGAATCTGGCACACCGTCGGCTTTGAGTTGGGTCAGTGCAATCGCGCTGGTATCGAAGGCATCACGAGAGGCCTCGATTTTGGCTATGATGATCTCGGCTGCCAGCCCTGCCTTCACAAGTGCCAGTACGTCGCCGTTTGTCATCGGCTGCGCTGAGGCAGGCGGTGAATTGGGCGCCGAATCCGCAACAAGGTTGGATCGTCCCACTTCTGCAACAGGCGGCGGAAAGGGCGGCGGATAATCGGTAGGCGGAGGCTGATCGTCTTCAAACTTCTTCTCCAAGTCCTTCAGCACCACGTCCGCCGGATGGCCCTTCGATTTCACCTCGCAAACGTTTGCACCGCCAACATCGCTGAAGGTAAGCTCGCCAGTTTTGGGGTGCGAGAACAGCGGCCCGAGTAGGACGGCTTTCGCGACGTTCATGCCGGTCGAAATATTTAGCACTGGAGATGTCGGATCGGGCCTTGTCGTGCCCCAGTTTCGGTTAGCCGCCGCCAATTCCGCTTGAGAAATGGCCTCTTTGCACCCAACGTTCAACGTCGCGTTTCCGGTGGCCAACGCTGCAACAGACACAACCGTCAAGACTGCAAAAGCGCGAACAATCCTAGACGCTACCCGCTTGCTATTCGTCACTTCAGCACTATCGGCCCCTCCGAGCGTGAACTTTAGCTGGCGGCCAGCAAGCCGTGTTTGCTGCCGCTCTTTGAGTTGCCTCCCCGCGGCTCCGCTATTCCGCGCGCCGACTCCGGGACGGCCTCACGCCACCCGTTCCGATTGAGGCCCGCATTTCCCGGCACACTTGGCGCGAGCGCCGCGCCGAGACCCCGCCCCGTTCGTTTCGGCGGGTCCTCTCGGCGGCAAGGGAATCGGCGATGAAGCGCATCTGGGCTTCTACGTTCAGCTTGGGAAAATCGCGGTCCGTAACTGCCTCGACAACGAGCACGGGCAACTTGCCGGAGGTGAAGGCGAGAGCGTAATTCCCTGCCATCAGACCCAGCGCCTTCGCGACCTCTGGGGAGCTTTTTGCGGTAAGCAGGTCAAGGCTGATCCCGCTCCAGCAGGACTTCAGGTAGCTAAAAAGCTTGTTCGATTCCTGGAGAATTTCGCTGCGGACAATGTAGCTCGGACGCCCCCGCTTTTTGACGGCATTCGGGCCGTCAAGCTTTTTCTTCCGCGCACTATTCGGGGAATTTGGCCGTTTCTGGGAGGTCCTCCGCACATAATTCCTGCCTGTTTGTGGCTTCCTGGGTGTTTTCCGCACATAAATCCCCGCCTGCGGGATGCGGGGATTTTCTCATGGGAGATCATCGGCTTGCGAGAGAAACAAATGGCGAAGCACCGACTGACGCGAGAGCAAACCATGGCCGGACTGCGCAAGGCGTTGCGCTCCAAGAACACGCCCTGGTGGCTGCGGCCATCCATGCGGGACTACCTGCGGCGGCTGGAGCGGGGTGCGCCGCTGAAATCGAAGCGATGAAAACGGTTCAGCCGCCGGGACTTTGGCTAGTGGCCGACGGCTGATGGAAAGGTACGCGATGAACGAAACCTTGTCCGCAAGTCATTCTACCGCGCTCGACGCCCTTACGGGCCAGCGGGGTGCGGTCCGAACCAAATCCGGGCAGCCGGTTGACCTCTCCGGTCCGGTGGCGGCAGTAGGGCCTACATCCCTGGCAAGTCCCGGCCTAAAGCCGGGCGCTGGCCCACCAGATTCATTTGAGCCTTCCGCGTTGCCGCCCGCCCTGACAGGCGGGGTGACGCCCCTGCCGCCTAAAAGGGGTCCGGGGGTCCGGGGGCTGGAGG
>JBOGKJ010000328.1:0-5112 GCA_050745565.1 Terriglobales bacterium
CGACCCCCGCGTCTGGGCCCCAAATTGATCCCGGATACCATGGCCGATTGATACTGGGGCTGACCAATCTGACGCCCAAGCCAGTCTCCATTCCCTACAAAGACGATCTCGTTACCGTTGAGTTCCACCGTCTGGAACAAGCGGCAGCGAGGCCGTATTCGGGGCCGTACCAGGGCAGGCTGAAATTGGGGCCAGAGGAGATTGAGGCGGTTACGGAAACCAAAGGGATGGCATTTCCCGAGATCATCACAACGCTTCGTTCGTTGAGTCAAAACGTTGCGTCCTTGGCCTCCGAAGTGAACACGCTGCGCTGGACTATCCCTACGATTGTCGGCTTGGGCATCGCCATAATCGGGGTTCTGGTGTTCTTCAAATAGCGATTCTTGCGACTGCGGCGCAGCGCATTGCCGGTGGCAGGCTTTAGGTGCCGCGCTTGACCCATCCGGGCGGCTCCAGTAAAATAATGAGTTCCGGTGCCCGCCCTGAGCGGCCGGATGCCCGCAGGCACGGCGTGCTGGGGCGCAGGCCGCCACTACGAATCGCAGAATGGACCAAACGTTCGCACAACTCGCCCGATTACTGCTCGGCAGCATCCCGACCATCATCATTTTCCTGCTGCTGCACTTCTATTTGAAGGGGGTGCTGTACCGCCCGCTGCGGCGGGTGCTGGCGGCGCGGCACGAGCGCATCGAGGGGCGGCAGGCGGCGGCGAGCGCGCTGGTGGCGCGGGCCGAGCAGAAGCTGGCCGGCTACGAAGAGGCGCTGCGCCACCGCCAACTGGCCAACTACAAGCAGATCGAAGCGCAACGGCAGAAAGCCCTGGCCGAGGGGCAGAGCGCGCTGGCGGCGGCGCGGCATCAATCCGCCCAGGCGCTGGTGGAGGCGCGCCAAGCGCTGGCGGCGCAATCGAGCGAGGTGCGGGCGCACTTGCAGGGGGCTGCCGCCGCCCTCGCCGACCAGATCATGGCGCAAGTGCTGGCGCCGGTGCTGCAGCGGCGCTCGGCCGGGAACCCCGGAGTGGGGGCGTGATGGCGATGCTGGCGCTGTGGCTGCAGGCCACCCCCGACGTCCGCAGCGTGAGCTGGTGGCTGCCGCACGGCGGGCTGCGCGATATCATCTGGTTTGCGGTGCTGTCGCTGAACTTGGCAGTGCTGCTGTGGATCCTGTACAAGCTGCTGTTCGCGGGCGCGGGTTGGAGCATTCCGAAAGCGCTGCGCGGGCGGGGCGAGGGCATCCAGACCCGCATGGGCGAGGCCGAGCGCGCCCACCAGGGCGCCGAGGCGCGGCTGGCGGAGATCGAAGGCCGGATTGCGAATCTGCCCGCCGAGCTGGCGGCGCTCGCGCGCGAGGGCGAGGCCGAGGCGGGGCGCGAGTACCAGCGCCTGAGCGAGGAAAGCCAGCGCGAGGCGGAGCGGATCATCCGGCTGGGCCGGCAGGAGATCGAGTCCGCGGCCAAGCTGGCGCAAAAGGAGCTGCACGGGCTGGCGGCCAAGCTGGCGCTGGAGCTGGCCGGGCAGCGCATCAAGGACCGCCTCACCCCGGCGCAGGATGAAGCCGTGGTGCGCGCCGGGCTCGAGGCGATGGCGGCGGAAAGGCCCAACTAAGCCATGGCCGCCATCGAGCAACGCTACGCCCAAGCCCTCGCCGACCTAGTCCGCAAGGGGGCCATACCGGCCGAGACGCTGCGGCGCGAGCTGGGGATGGTGGCCGCCACCGTGCATGCCTCGGCGCCGCTGCGGCGGGTGCTGGCCAGCCCGGCGGTGGCCTGGGAACAGAAGCTGCCGGTGCTCGAGGCCATCGCGGCCAAGCTGGAGCTGTCGCGCCTGACCCGCAATTTCCTGCTGGTGGCGGCCCAGCGCGGCCGCGCCGCCCGCATCGAGGGGATGGACGCCGCCTTCGAGCAATTGCTGCTCGAACAGGAAGGGATTGTGAAGGCCGAGATTTCCAGCGCGCGCTCGCTCTCGGCGGCCGAGCGCGAGCGCATCGAGGCCGAGCTCTCGCGGCGCTTGGGGCGCAAGCTCGATCCCCGCTACACGAACGATCCGGCGCTGGTCGGCGGCTTCCTCGCCCGCGTCGGCGACCAAATCTACGACGGCAGCATCCGGGGCCGGCTGGAGCGGCTGCGGCAGCACCTGCTGGCGGGCGCATAAATCATCAGCACTCAGCATTTCTCAATCAGCAACTACCATGGCTACCCTTCGCACTGACGAAATTTCTGAGATTCTGCGCGCGCAGATCGAAAACTACGACACCGTGATGGCGGTGGACGAGGTCGGCACGGTGGTGTCGGTGGGCGATGGCATCGCCCGCGTCTACGGCCTGGAGAAGGTGATGGCGGGCGAGCTGCTCGCCTTCCCGCACGGGGTGGCGGGCATCGCCATGAACCTGGAAGAAGACCAGGTGGGCACGGTGATGCTGGGCGACTACGCCGAGATCCGCGAGGGCGACCAGGTCAAGCGCACCCACCGCATCATGTCCATTCCGGTGGGCGAGGCCATGATCGGGCGCGTCGTCAACGCCCTGGGCCAGCCCATTGACGGCAAGGGGCCCATCGTCACCGAGCAGTTCAACCCCATCGAGCGCATCGCCCCCGGCGTGCTCGACCGCTCCCCGGTGAAAGAGCCGATGCAGACCGGCCTCAAGGCGATTGACGCCATGGTGCCGATCGGCCGCGGCCAGCGCGAGCTCATCATCGGCGACCGCCAGACCGGCAAGACCGCGGTGGCGCTCGACACCATCCTGAACTCCCGCGGCAAGGACCTGATCTGCATCTACGTCGCCATCGGCCAGAAGCGCTCCACCGTGGCCCAGGTGGTGGCGACGCTCGAACGCCAAGGGGCGATGGATTATTCCATCGTGGTGGCGGCCACCGCCAGCGATCCAGCGCCCATGCTTTACCTTGCCCCTTACGCCGGCTGCGCTCTGGGCGAGTACTTCCGCGACAGCAAGCGCCACGCGCTGGCGATCTACGACGATTTGTCCAAGCACGCCGCCGCCTACCGCGAAATCTCGCTGCTGCTGCGCCGCCCGCCCGGACGCGAGGCCTACCCCGGCGACGTTTTTTACCTGCACTCCCGCCTGCTGGAGCGCGCCAGCAAGCTGAACTCGGATTTGGGCTCGGGCTCGCTCACCGCGCTGCCGGTGATTGAAACCCAGGCCGGCGACGTCAGCGCCTACATTCCGACCAACGTCATCTCCATCACCGACGGCCAGATCTTTCTCGACGCCGACCTGTTCAACAGCGGCGTCCGCCCGGCCATCAACGTCGGCATCTCCGTCAGCCGCGTCGGTGGCAACGCGCAGATCAAGGCCATGAAGCAGGTGGCTGGCTCGCTGCGCCTCTCCATGGCGCAGTACCGCTCGCTCGCCGCCTTCGCCCAGTTCGGCAGCGACCTCGACAAGACCACTGCCCAACAGCTCAACCGCGGCCAGCGCCTGGTCGAGCTGCTCAAGCAGGATCAGTACTCGCCGCTGCCGGTGGAAAAACAGGTGATCGCCATCTGGGCGGCCACCAACGGCCACCTCGACGACCTCGCCGTGGATCAGGTGCGGGCATTCGAGGCCGCCCTCTACCAGTTTCTCGACAGCGCCCACCCCGGCCTGATGGCCGAGCTGGCCCAGAAAAAGGCGCTTGATGACGACCTCCGCGCCAAGTTCAAAGCCGTTGTTCAGGAGGCTAAGGCGCGCTTCCAGGCCGAACAGGCGGCCCGCCGCTAGGGCGCGGCCCGGTGTTGCTGTTGCCACGCATGAGACCGCATGCCTAATTTGCTCGACATTCGACGGCGCATCCGCTCGGTGAAAAACACCCAACAGATCACCTCGGCCATGAAAATGGTTTCAGCGGCCAAGCTGCGCCGGGCGCAGGAGCAGGCCCTCGCCGCCCGCCCCTATGCGCAGCAGCTCTACGCCCTCATGGGCGGCCTGGCGGCGTATCTCGATCCCCAGGACCTGGCCGACGCGCGTCTCCCCGGCGCCGACTGGCCGCTGGCCGCGCTGCTCGACCGCCGCCCCGTGCATCGCCGCCTGCTCGTCGTGATCGCAACCGACAGCGGGCTGGTGGGCGCCTTCAATGCCAACGCGCTGAAAGCCGCCCACGCCGCCGGCGAAGGCGCCGAGACCCAGATCCTGGCCGTGGGCCGCAAGGCGCGCGACTTCTACCGCCGCCGCCAGGCCACGCTGCTGGCCGGCCATGTGGGACAATTCCAGCACGGGGTGGACCACGAGCTGGCCCGCCAGGTCGCCACCGAAGCCATGCAGGCCTACGCCACCGGCGCGGTGGACGAGGTGGTGGTGGTCGGCAACGAGTTCAAATCGGTGCTGCAGCAGGTGGTGGTCCGCCGCCGCCTGTTGCCGCTGCAGCTGGAGCCGCCGGCCGCCAGCGGGACGCCCGGCGCTGCGAGCGTCGCCGCCGGGCCCGCGCCTGCCACCGCGGCCGCCGCCGCCCGCGACTACATCTTCGAGACCCCGCCCGCCCAGTTGCTCGCCGAATTGCTGCCCCGCGCCATCATTACCCAGATCTACCGCAGCCTGCTCGAGTCGCAGGCCGCCGAACACGCCGCCCGCATGAACGCCATGGAGGCTGCCACCAGCAACGCCAACGACCTGATCGAAACCCTGACCCTCAACATGAACCGCATCCGCCAGGCCGCCATCACCAAGGAAATCATCGAGGTGGTGAGCGGCGCGGCCGCCCTCGGATAAGAAGCTAGAACATGGCCACCACCACCGCTGAAAAAACCAACGTCGGGCACGTGATCGAAATCACCGGCCCGGTCATCGTCTGCAAATTCCCCGAAGGCAGCCTGCCGCCCATCAACCAGGCGCTGCGCGTCGTCTCGACCGGCTTCGACGTGCCCGAACCACTCGACATCACCGCCGAAGTCCAGCAGCATCTGGGCGAGGGCCGGGTCAAGTGCATCGCCATGCAGGCCACCGACGGCCTGGTGCGCGGCATGCAGGCCATTGATACCGGCGGCCCCATCGTGGTGCCGGTGGGCAACGCCTGTCTGGGGCGCGTGATGAACGTCATCGGCGAACCGGTGGACAAGCTCGGGCCCATCCAGACAGAGTTGCGCTCGCCCATCCGCCGCCCCGCTCCCAGCCTCGAGGAGC
>JBOGKJ010000329.1:0-4214 GCA_050745565.1 Terriglobales bacterium
GCGCGCCCCCCGCGCCGCCGCCGGCGGCGCCGTCGCCACCGCATCGGCGCCTTGGCCGGCGCCGGCGGCGTTGACCATGGCGATCCGCCGCCCGACCTGCCCCTCGACTTCGGGCAGATCGCTGAGCGTCGCCGGCGGCGGCACCAAGCCATAGGCGCCCAGGCAACCGTCGCACGACATGACGTAAACCGTGTGGTTTTCGGGATTGAACGATCCGCCCGGCCAGTTGGTGCCGCCCGTGGCCGGCCCCACCGCCAGCGTCGCCCGCAGCCCGGCCGGCGGCAGTTGGCTCAGCACCGGCGGCGTGTAAATCGGCCCCAGTTGGAACTGCTGCGCCAGCCTCAGCGCCTTGGCGTGCAGCGCCGGCGTGAAGGCGATCAAATCGTCTAGCGTGACGCCATTGCGCCCGTAGGCCGGCGGCTTGCTGGGGATGGGCTGCGTGGGCGAATACCATTCCCCGGGCACGTGGCCCTGGGGCACGGGCGTTTCCGGTATCGGCCAAACCGGCTTGCCGGTGATGCGGTCGAAGACGTAAAGCATCCCCATCTTGGTCGGCACCGCGACCGCCTTGATCGGCTTGCCCGCCACCGTGATGTCCATCAGCAGCGGCGCTGACGACATGTCGAGATCCCAAATATCGTGATGGGTGATCTGGAAATACCATCGCATCTTGCCGGTCTTCAGATCCACCGCGACGATGCTGTCGGAAAACAGATTGTCGCCGGGCCGCTTGCCCCCGTAGAAATCGCTGGTGGGCGCCTCCACCGGCAAGTAGGCCAGGCCGGCGGCGGGATCCGCCGTGATCTCGGTCCAGATGCCGGTGTTGCCGGTGAAATCGGCGGAGCCGTCGAGCCAGGTGTCATAGCCCTTGGCACCCTTGCCCGGTATCGTGTTCCACTGCCAGAGCTTGCGGCCCGAACGCACATCGTAGGCGCGGGCCGAGCCCCGGTTGTTGCGGTAGCTGGTGGGCGTAAAGCCTTCCCGGAATGCCGACCCCACCAGCACTTCGTCCCCAACTACGGTTGGCGCCGACTGCCAGCCGATTTCGCCGGTGGTGAGGTCGGGCTCGATTTTTTGGCTGTCGGTCGCTTTCAGATCCACCCTGCCGTCGTCGCCAAACGCGGCCAGCCGCTGCCCGGTGCGGGCGTCGAGCGCCACCAGGAAGTAGCCGGGGGTGACATAGAGGATGCGGGCGTCCTGGCCGTTCGCCCCCGCCCAGTACGCCAGCCCACGGCCCGAAAGTTGCCGCGGCGCCGCCGCCCCGCGCTTGCCCTCATGCTCGCCATGGACCCACAACAACTCCCCCGACGTCGCATCAATCGCCACCACGTCGCGGCGGTTGCCGGCCGTGGCATAGACCACGCCGTTTACCTCGAGCGGCGTGCCCTCCAGCTTGTATTCCGGATGGTTGCCGAGATTGTCGGTCTTGAACCGCCACGCCACCTCCAGGTCGTTGAAGTTGGAGGCGTTGATCTGGTTCAGGGGTTCGTAGCGGCTCCCGGACGGATCAGCGAAATACTCCGTCCAGTTGACGTTGCGCGTAAGCGCGACGCCCGCCGCTGCCGCGCCCGCCCCCGCGCCACCCACGCCGCGCGCGCGCGACGAGGCAACTTGGACGCGCCCTGAGCAGAGCGGGCGCGCGTTGCCGCCCAGCGAATTCCGGCCGCAGCCCGACCATCGGGAGGGCGTCCCGAGAAGGGCGGCCGTGCCGCTTTGCGCCACCAAGGCCAGCCCCAGGGCAAAGATCGCGGTCAGCACCAGACAAGGCAACCCGCGGGAGCCGCGCCGGCTTGGGCTCGCCGGGCCCGGGCCGGCGCCGTCCTTCGAGTGCGGGCGCGGCGCTGCGAGCGTCTCAGCCGAGCAGGGGCAGGGGCCCGCGCCTGTCAATGTCATCGTTGCGGGCTTCATCGAGGGTTCCTCGCTGCAGAGCTGGCCTTCAGGCGACCGCGCCCGCCTTGATTTTTTCCAGGCCGGCCTTGATGGCCGCCTTCTGGGCGTCCGTGACGTCGGGAAACGGCGGCCGCTGGTAGGTCTGCCGCGTCCCCATGCGCAGGCTGAGCGCATATTTCAGCGGTCCGTAGGAGCCTACGCCGCCCGCCCGCAACAGCGCCTCGGTCGCCCGCAGTTTGGCCAGCGGGACGTGGTAGTCCCCGCCGGCCCGGTAGGCGGCGAAGACGTCGGCCGACTCGCGGCAGTACAAATTGCCGTCCATCAGGATCGCGCCCATCCCATGATCGAGCGCGTACTCGATCTTGCTCAGCGTGCCGGTCCGCATGTTGAGCTCCGGGAAGTCGGCGACGAAGGCGTGGTACTCGTCTTTGTTGCCGTCTGAATCCTTGATCCCGGCCAGGTTGGGGTAGTGCATCAGGTTCTTGAGCAGCTCGGTGCTGATGGCGACGCCGCTGGTACGGGGGATGTGATACAGGTTGATGGGAATCCGTATGCGGTCGAACAACATCGAGTAGTAACGCGTGAGCCCCTCCACCGGCGGATGCTTGTAATAGTACGGTGGAATCACCAGCAGCCCGTCGGCGCCATGATCGGCGGCATGGCGCGACAGCTCCAGCGTCTCGGGGAAATTCGAGGTGCCGGGGTTCACCACGTAGTTCATCCCCATCTTGTTTTTGAGCGCGGTCTCGGTGACCAGCTTGCGCTCCGCCACCGAAAAGGAGGGAAATTCGCCCGTGGTCCCCAGCACCACGATGCCGTCGGCGCCGTTGTGCTGGAACCAGGCCAGAATGTCGCGGAACGCGCCCGGGTCGAACCGCAGGCTTTTGTCACAGGGAGTGACCGCCGCCACCCACATCAGCGTTTTCGTCTTGCTGCCGAGCTGACGCCCCTGGCCCTCCGGCGGCGCCGCCCCCGCCAGCATCGTCATCGCGGCCGTGGCCGCGACCGCCCCGCCCATCAGCCCCACCGCTTCCCGCCGTGTCATCCGGCCGCAGTCTTCGCCACCAGCCATGGAACCCTCCTCCCCCGTCGAGCCGCCGCCTGCGCCCCTGCCGTCCCCTACCTGCCCTCCGGCTCGCCCCAATCTTCAGTGCGTGAGCTCGCGGCCGCAGGCTTCCACCCAGACTACGGACACACATTACCAGACCGCCGGCCGCCAGGCCGCGTTTTTTTCGCAGCCCCCCGGCCGCCGCCCGCCCCTGCGGCCCAAGCGCCATTGTGCTATCATGTGCCCCCGATCAGGCCGGTCTGAGAGCGGCCTGACTGCAGCGGCGAGCGCCGTGCGCGTTTAATGGCCTCTGTGCTGCCGGGAAGCCCGCGGAGGCCGCCCGCGAGCTGCAGATACTCGAGTCCCGTGAGGTAGCCGTAGAGATTCGGCTCTTCGGGAACGTAGCCCAGGTGGCGCCGAAAAGCAGCGAGATCGCCGAGCACATCCTTTTCGTTGAACAGGATCTGACCCTCGCTCGGCTCCAGAAGTCCGGTCAGCATCTTGACCGTAGTTGACTTTCCCGAACCGCTCGGTCCCAGGTAGCCCGTGATCTCCCCGGGGCGGACGGTAAAACTCACATGATCTACAGCGGTTGTGCCGCGAAAGCGCTTGGTGAGATTTCGCAACTCGAGCAAGGTAGCTCTCTCTTCAGCGTGCGCGCGCCGTTCCTTGCTCAGCGCGTGACCGATTGGCGCTGGTCGCAACGCAGACAAAAAACAACCTTAGCTTACCACCCACGCGACCATCCCGAATGGTGTCCCAGCATACACACGGCAGCAGTTGGACCGAGGCGAGGCGCCTGCGCTCCACCCGCGGGAGTCGCGCCGTTTGCACTGCGCGCAAAATCGGCGCCAAGGGCCGCGGAACTCCAACGGGGTGGAAGCGCCAGTGGCGCTTTCACCGCTCCCGATAAACGAGGCTCGCGCCGGCTTGGGCTCGCCGGTCCCCGGGCTGGCGCTCCACAGCCCTTCGAGTGCGGGCACGGCGCTGCGAGCATCTCAGCCGAGCAGGGGCAGGGGCCCGCGCCCATCAATCGAAGCGGCGCGGCCCCCCTCCAGGGCCGAATCAACGTAGGTGTGGCCAAACGAGCAGCCCTCCGACCGTCGCCACCTCCCGTGGGGCGGGTCGCCGAACCCGCGCGCCGGCCGCCGGCCGGCGCCACGCGGCGGTTCGGGTGACCGCTGCAACCGCGATTCTGCCGTAGCAAAAGGCCGGCTCGCGCCCCCTTGGGCTCGCCGGGCCCGGGCCGGCGCCGCCCTTCGAGTGCGGGCGCGGC
>JBOGKJ010000330.1:0-2859 GCA_050745565.1 Terriglobales bacterium
GTCATCGCCGGTGGTGATGAAGCGGCCCTTGTCCGGGTATTGGCTGAACACCTGGGCGAAGCCCTTGGTCACGCCCATCACCTGGGCCGAGCTGCTCAACCCTTTGTAGGAGATGGCACTGCCGAACTGACCGAGTTGCAACAAGGGAGTGAGTCCGCTGATGCCCGGCACCTCGTGCTGGATGGCCAGCATGTCCTCTGGCGAGATGCGCGCGGTCTTGCCCTGCAGCTGCTGCTTGAACGGCACGTACTGCTGGATGGTGAGGCTGTCGGCGCCGAAGCCGGAGAACTGGCTGCTGATGGACTGACTGAACCCCTGGATCAGGGATACCACCGTCACCACCGCCATCACACCGATGATGATGCCGAGGGTGGTGAGGAAACTACGCAGCTTGTGCGCGCGGATGGCGTACAGGGCGGAGCGCAGGCTTTCCAGCAGGGCGTTCACGGCTACTCGTAGCGTAGGGCTTCGATGGGGTCGAGGGCAGCGGCCTTGGCGGCCGGCGCGATGCCGAAGATCACGCCAACGCCCATGGAGAAGCCCATGGCCAGTGCCACCGCCCAGAACGGCACATAGGCGCCCTGGAAGGCCGGCACGAACTTCACCACCATGAGACCGATGCCGTAGCCCAGCATCAGTCCGATGAGCCCGCCCAATAAGGACAGACAGACGGCCTCGATCAGGAACTGCATCAGGATGTCGGAGCGACGCGCACCCAGGCTCTTGAGTATGCCGATCTCGCGGGTACGCTCGGTCACCGACACCAGCATGATGTTCATGATGCCGATGCCGCCCACCATGAGCGAAACGCTCGCAATCGAGCCCAACAGGATGGTCATGATGCCGCTCGCCGCGTTGGCGACGTCGGCCACATCGGAGAGGTTGCGGACGGTGAAGTCGTCGCCTTGGCCGGGGCGGATGCGGTGGCGGGAGTGGAGCAGGTTGGTGATTTGCTGCTCGACGGTGTCGGTGACGTCCTTGGACTCGGCCGAAACCGAGATGTTCGACAGCCAGTTCTGTCCGCTAAGTTTTTTCTGCAGCGTGGAGTAGGGGATGAAGACGACGTCGTCCTGGTCCTGCCCGAACCCGCTCTGTCCCTTGGGTTCGAGCGTGCCCACCACGGTGAAGGGAAGGTTCTTGACGCGAATCGTCTTGCCCACCGGATCGCTTCCGTCCGGGAACAGGTTCATGAGCACGGTCGCTCCCAGCACCGCGACGTTGTTGGATTCGGACACGTCCTGCTGGGTGAAGCTGCCGCCCAAATCGAACTTCCACGCCCGGATGTCGAAGAAGGCGGGCTCGGTGCCCTGGATGTTGGTGCCCCAGTTGTTGTCGTCGCTCACCACCTGCTGGTGGGTGCTGGTGCCGGCCGCCACTTCCTTGACCATGGGCACTTCGTTCATGATGGCCGCTTCGTCGGTGGGAATCAGCGACTTGGTGGCGCCATAGCCGACGTGCACGACGCCCGCCTGGCGGCTTCCGGCCTGCACGATGATGAGGTTCGACCCCATTTGGGCGATCTGGGCCTGCATCTGCTCGCTGGCGCCCTGGCCCACGCCCACCATCGCGATGACGGCGCCGACGCCGATGATGATGCCCAGCATGGTGAGGATGGAGCGCATTTTGTTGCGGGTGAGGGCACGCATGGCCACGCGCAAGATTGAAACGATGTCCATAGCGTCCTCGTGGGCAGGCTAGTTGGTGTCGTCGGCGCCGACCACCGGCATAACTTTGAGCACCTCTTCGGCGTTCGCCGGATGCTCGATGCGTTCGTCCTTGCGGATTTTGCCGTCGCGGAAGGTGATGACGCGCTGTGCGTACTGGGCGATGTCGGGCTCGTGCGTGACCAGCACCAGGGTGATGCCGCGTTCGCGGTTGAGGCGCTGGAAGATGCCCATGATTTCGACGCTGGTGCGGCTGTCGAGATTGCCGGTGGGCTCGTCGGCGAGCAGAATCGAGGGGTGATTCATGAGCGCCCGGGCGATGGCCACGCGCTGCTGTTGGCCGCCGGAAAGCTGGCTGGGGTAATGATGTTCGCGGTCGGCGAGGCCGACGATGCGCAGCGCCTCGCGCGCCTGCTTGATGCGTTCGGCGGCGGGCAGGCGGGCGTAGAGCGCGGGCAGTTCGACGTTCTCGAGCGCGGTGGTGCGGCTCAGCAGGTTGAAGCCCTGGAACACGAACCCCAGCTTCTTATTGCGGATGTGCGCCATTTCGACCTTGTCCAGATCGTTCACATCGGTCCCATCCAGCCGGTAGGTTCCGCGGGTGGGCCGGTCGAGGCCGCCGACGAGGTTCATGAAGGTGCTTTTGCCGCCGCCGGATGCCCCCATGATGGCCACGAACTCGCCCTTGTAGATGGCGATATCAATGCCGCGCAGCGCATGCACCTGGACCTCGCCCAGGTCATAGATCTTGTACACGCCCTCGAACTTGATGACGGGCACGTCGTTCGGTGAGCCGGCGCCGGTGTGGCCATTGCGGCTGGCGGCGAGCGCGTTGAGTTGTTCGGCTGTGCTTGTCACGTTTTGCCCTTGCTCCGCCACGGACAACCGCCTAACGGCCGCGGCCGCCGCGCTGGGTGCCCGGCAGTCCGCTGGTTGCGGATTTGACCAACTCGCCCGTCACCACCTCGTCGCCGGACTTCAGCGACCCTTTCAGCACCCGCGTGATGGCGGTGTAGGTGAAGTCAGTGATGCCCGTACGAACCTGCACCGGCACCAACTGCTTGTTCTGGTCCAGGGTCCACATGATGGTGGTCGTCGGCTTGTTGCCGCTGGCGTTGGCCCCCTGCGCGCCACGGCCGCCGCCGCCGCCGCTCCGGTTCCCTCCGCCGCCCTGGCGCCCGCCGCCGCCCGCGCC
>JBOGKJ010000331.1:0-3663 GCA_050745565.1 Terriglobales bacterium
TCAATAGCTGTGCTCGTCCAATCGCACCGGGCCGGCAAAGCGGCGGTGGATGTAAATGCTGTAGGTCACGACGGCGACGAGCGCGACGGCGTTGGCGATCCAGGCCGCGCGTTGCGCCAGCGGCGAGGAGCTGGCGTTGTAGATGGTCAGGCTGTAGGCCGGGCTCACAGTGGAGCGCAGCAGGGCGGGGAACAGCGTCACCGCGGCCGAGCCCAGCAGTCCACCAATCACCAGCACCGAGCCGGTGAACGCCCGCCGCCCGGCGCCCCATGCCAGCGCAAAGCCCGCCACCGCGGCTGCCGGCAGCGCCAGCGCCGGAGGAAAATGCCGGAAGTTGTCGAACATCCCCGGCTGCTGCAGCGCGGAGAGCGCGGTGGCGGCCAGGCTCAGCCCCAGCGCCGGCCACCACAATGCGCGCGACCAGCGCTCCGCCCGCACGCGCTGCGCGCCCTGGGCACGCCCGCGGATGAAATTGCATCCGTGCCAGGCCAGCACCACTGCGCTCAGCAGGCCCACCAGCATCGCATAAGGGCTCAGCATCAGCGTGAAGCTGCCGCGAAAGTAGCCGCTCGCATCCACCGGCAGCCCCCGCACCAGGTTGCCGAGCGCCACTCCCAGCAGCAGCGCCAGCAGCAGGCTGGCGAGCCAGAAGCCGGCATCCCAAAACGCCGACCACAGCGGGTGCCGGATTTGGCCCCGGAACTCGATCGCCACCCCGCGCACGACCAGCAGCCACAGCACCACGATCAGCGCCAGGTAGAATCCGCTGAAGGCGGCCGCATACACCCGCGGAAACGCGATCACCATCATGCCGCCGGCCGCGATCAGCCACACCTCGTTCCCGTTCCACAGCGGACCGATGGCGTTCAACTGCACCCGGCGCTCCGTGTCGCTCCGCGCCAAAAACACGTGCATCGCGCCCACCCCCAGGTCATAGCCGTCGAGCACCGCATAGGCGCCCAGCATTGCCGCCAGCGTCCAGAACCACACCACGTTCATGGCCGCGCCTCCGCCGCCATTTCCCGGGAGGGCGCCGGCCGCGGCCCTGCCGCCACGACGCGCCCCACCAGCAGCAAGTACAGCAGCCCCAGCAGCAGGTAGAGGCCGGCGAAACCCAGCAGCGTGAACACCGTCTCGCCGGCGGAAACGTTGGGCGAGGCGCCGGCCGCCGTGCGCATCACGCCGTAGATGATCCACGGCTGCCGCCCGACTTCGGCCACCACCCAGCCCGCCTCGTTCGCGATCAGCGGGAACGGCGCCGCCAGCATCAGCAGCCACAGGTACCAGCGGCTCGAAAACAGTTTGCGCCGCCACAGCAATCCGGCGCCCACCAGCATCAGCGCGATGAAGATCGTGCCCAGCCCCACCATGATGTGGTAGGCGTAGTAGGTCAGCTCCACCGGCGGCCACAGATCGCGCGGCACCGCATTCAGCCCCATCACCCGCGCCCCAAAGCTGCCGTAGGCCAAAAAGCTCAGCGCCTTCGGCACCACCACCGGATCGAGCAGCACCCCGCGCTGCGTGTCCGGCATCCCCAGGATCGCAATCGGCGCGCCGGCTTCGGTCGTGAACTGCCCCTCCATCGCCGCCAGCTTCACCGGCTGGTAGCGGGTGACGTTGCGGCCCACGCCGTCGCCAGTCGGGAACAGTTGCAGCAATGACAACACCAGCCCCGCCAGCACCCCCACCCGCACCGCATCGCGCGCAAATGCGGCATGCCGTCCGAGCAGCAGATACAACGCCCCCGCCGCCGCCACGATGAATGCGCCGGCGACCAGCGCGCCGTTGATGACGTGCGCATACTGCCACCCGACGTACGGATTGAACAGCATCCCCCAGAAAGAAGTCAGCACCAGCTCACCGCGGGCGTTGCGCGCATAAGCGACCGGGTGCTGCATCCAGGCGTTGGCGGCGGTGATGAAATACCCCGACAGCAGCGATCCGCCCGCCACCGCCAGCGCGCTCAGCCAGTGGACCACGCGCGGCACCCGATTGCGTCCGAACAGGAACACGCCCAGAAAGCCCGACTCCAGGAAGAAGGCGAAGGTGCCCTCGAGCGGCAGCGTCAGCCCGAACACGCCGCCAGCGTGGGCGGAGAACTGGCTCCAGTTGGTGCCGAACTGAAATTCCATGGGGATGCCGGTGACGACGCCCACGGCAAAGTTGATGGCAAAAATCCGGGTCCAGAACTGCGCCGCCGCCTCGTAGCGCTCGTCGCCGCTGAAATGGTGCCGGGTGGCGTAATAGGCGATGAACACGCCCAACCCCATGGTGATGATGGGGAACAGGTAGTGAAACATCAGGGTGAAGGCGAACTGCAGGCGGTCGGCGAACACGGTCATGGCAATACTTTCAGCGCCGCGGCCGACCTTTGGCAGTGACCCGAGTCACTTATCGAGTCGCGCCGCTTGCACTGCGGGCACAGCAGGCGCGAAGGGCGGCGAGCCGAGGTCCCCGGCATGACGAGGCAACTTGGACGGGTGAATGCGCCGGTGGCGCGTTCACCGAGCCCAGCGGGCGCGCGTCGCCGCCAAGCGAATTCCGGCCGCAGTCCGGCTCCCGGGGCCCCCAAGGCGCTTGCGCCTTTGGGTGGGAGCAGCGGGAGGGCGTGCTGAGAAGGGCGGACGCGCCGCCTCGCAGTTGGACGTAACAGTGGCACGTCAATGGGTGGTGGTAATCCGGAAGGGGTGCGTGTGGCGCAGCGCGTCGCCGCCCCCGGTAAGCGAAGCAGGCCTGGCCCTGACGGCGCGTGCGCCCGGCAGGGGTTCATGAGGTCCCCGGGCCGTTCGCGCCCCAGTGGAACTTGAACAAACGGCGCACATCGGGTGCGGGGACGGCGAAGCCGCGCTGCGGTCCGCACCAATAAGGTTGCGGCGGTCATGCCTCGCCATCGCGGGAGGCCACCAGCAGCCAGGCGCCCGCCACCGCCAGCGGCAACAGTTCGACGGGCGCCAGCGCCTGCAGCATCGAGCCGGGGGTGATCAGCCCGCCGGGCAGCCCATGCAGCGGCACCCCGGTGGCATAGCTCAGCCCGCCGATCACGCCGAAGAAAATGGCGGCGGCGCCGGGCAGCAATAGCAGCAGGCCGAGCGTGGCGCGCGCGGCGCGCCGCTCGCGCGCCGCCCAAAAACAGCCGCAGGCCGCGCCCGGCGCCATCCACAGGCTGCCGACAGTCAATCCCGGCAGGCTCCCGCCCAGCAGCAGCAGCATCCCCAGGACCGGCCAGCTTTCCAGCACCAGCGCTCCGGCCACCGTCACCAGCGCCAGCACCGGCATCAGCGCCGGCGCCGCCGGCGCCGCCGGCTGCGTCCAGGCCCAGGCATAGAACACCGACAACGCCGCCCCGAGCAGGCTCAGCAACAGCGCCAGCCGCAGCCAGAAATCGCGGGGCGCCGCCTTCGGCGGCTGCAGTGCGAGCGGCACGCCGGTCAACGCCTCGACAGCCGGCGGCGGCGCCCCGCCCGCGTTCAGGTCCGCACCCATCCTGTGAGCGATGGTACAACAGGCGCGCGCCGGGGCCAGCGCCGGTCCCTGCCAGTCGCGGGAGTCGCGCCGTTTGCATTGCGGGCAAAATCGGCGCGAAGGGCCGCGGAATTCCAACGGGGTGAAAGCGCCAGTGGCGCTTTCACCGCTCCCGGCAAACGAAGCGGCGCGGCCCCCCCC
>JBOGKJ010000332.1:0-22976 GCA_050745565.1 Terriglobales bacterium
CCGGCGTGGCCGTCAGCAGCAAGGTCTATGACGCCCATCATCAACGGCGCCGCGATCAGCGTCTCGGGCGGCGCCAACCACCGCCTGGGCGCCATCCCGCACGCCGCCAACCCCAGCCGCCAGATGCTCGCCTTCATCGCCTTGGGCGCCAGCGGCAACCCGACCGCCATCAGCTTGTCGTCGGCCACGCTGAGCTTCAGCTCGGAGGCGGTGGGCTCGGCCAGCGCCTCCCAGACCGTCACCATCACCAACACCGGCGCCACCAACGCGCTCACCACCCTGACGGTCACCTCGACGCCGGACTTCCCCATCACCACCACCTGCGGCGCCACCCTCGCCGCCGGCGCCAACTGCACCGTCTCGGTTGCCTTCAATCCCACCGCCTCCGGCGCCCGCACCGGCGCGGTCACCATCAACGCCATCGGCGGCGGCAGCAGCAGCCTGCAGGCCCAGGTCGGCCTCTCCGGCCAGGCCACTGGCGGCGTGCTCACCGTCACCCCGAGTTCACTCGACTTCGGTTCGCGTCCCACCGCAACCACCAGCGCGGCGCAGTCGGTCACGCTCACCAACACCGGCAGCGCGACGCTGAACCTCACCAACATCGCCCTCAGCGGCAGCGACTTCAACCTCGCCAGCTCCACCTGCGGCACGCTGCCGGCGGCGCTGGCCACCGGCGCGAGCTGCACCCTGGGCGTCACCTACTCGCCGGCACAGCCCGGCAGCTCGACCGGCTTGCTAGCCGTCACCTCCGACAGCGGCAACGCCGTGGTCGCCCTCACCGGCGCCGCCAACGACGAAGGCCTGGTGCTGTCGTCCACCTCGCTGGACTTTGGCAGCCAGGGTCTGGGCCTGACCGGCACCAAGACCATCAGCCTCACCAACCCTGGCCAATCGGCGGTCAGCATCAGCGCCATCCAGGCCAACGGCGGCTTCGCCGCCAGCAACAACTGCGGCGCCTCCCTCGCCGCCGGCGCCACCTGCACCGTCACCGACGCTTCCGGCACGGTGGGCAGCAATCACGGCGCCATCGTCGTCAGCGACGCCGGCGGCGCCCAGCAGGCCTCGCTCACCGGCGTCGCCACCAACTACGCCGTCGGCGCCGCCTCCGGCAGCGCGACCTCGGCGACACAGGGCAGCGGCGGCGGCTCGGCGACCTTCGCCCTCTCCTACACCCCCGGCACCTTCACCGGCACGGTCAGCATCGGTTGCTCGGGCGATCCGGCCTTCGCCACCTGCACCGTGAACCCGGCGAGCCTCGCCCTCACCGCCGAGGGCCCCGCCTCCACCGTCCAGGTCACCGTCACCACCACCGGCCGCGCTGCGGTGCCTCCGGTCGCGCCGCCCACCAACTGGCCGAGGCTGCCGCTGCTGTGGATGGTGGCCGCGCTGGCGCTGTTCCTGGCCGGCCTCGCCGCCGCGCTGCGCTTCGCCCCCGCCAGCAAGCGCCGCCAAGCCGTGCTCGGCGCCGTGATCTGGGGCGCGGTGCTGGCCGCCGGTTGCGGTGGCGTCGCCAGCCTGCCCAGCGCCGGAAACGGCACCCCTGCGGGTACCTACGTCATCGTCGTCACCTCGCATGTTGGAGCAGCGACGCAGGTCACGAACTTTACGCTCAAGGTGGACTAGAAGAAGAAGGTGTTAGCTATTAGGTTTTAGGTCTTAGGGCGGGCGCGGCGGTTGGCTTTGGCGAGAGGTCGGGGCTGAGCCGCCGGACCACCGCCCGACCAGCTACTGACGAGCAACTGGCAACAACCAGCCGTTAGCCTTTAGCCGTTAGGGCGGGCGCGGCGGTTGGCTTCGGCGAGAGGTCGGGGCTGAGCCGCCGGACCACCGCCCGACCAAGAAATGAAGACCAACTACCGGCAACCAGCCACAGCGCGGGAGCGGTGCCGTGGCCTATCTGGAGCGACACTTGACAGGGGCGGGGCGATTGACCAGAATTGTCCCAATCGTCAGTTGCGCCAGGGAAGGAGACAGTCCATTGGCACGTATTCGTGGCAAGGTAAAGTGGTTTAACAACGTAAAGGGCTACGGGTTCATCGGACATGAAGGCGGCGAGGATGTGTTTGTGCATTACTCCGCCATCAGTCAAGAAGGGTACAAGTCGCTGCAGGAGGGTGACGAGGTCGAGTTCGATATTACGGACGGCAAGAAGGGGCCACAGGCAGAGAACGTCACCCGCGCGCAGGGATGAAGAAGAAGTTGCTAGTGTCCTGAGTCTAAAGTCCGTTTGCAAAAGCGGGCGACGGAATCGAGGATTTGGTCTGCGGTCTTGTGCCATACGAAGGGCTTGGGATCGCGGTTGTGGTGTTGGATTATGCAAATTATTTTAGACTCAGGACACTAGTTGCTAGTTGCTAGTTCCTAGTTGCTGGTGAAGGCTCGGGGGTGCTGTTGCCGCAAGCGGCCGGGGCGCCCGCAGGGCTTGTCGCGCTGCCTGAGGCCGTTCGGCGGCGGCTGGGCCGCCTTCACCGGGCGGAATTTTTTTTGCAGGCTGCGGAGCCCTTCCGAGGTTGAATCGGCCGCTAGTCAACGCCCCGACTACCGCGGCTTCAACTAGCAACTAGGAACTAGCAACTAGCAACTTTCAACTGTCCGGGGCGGGGAGCGCACCGCGGGCGCGACCACCCCGTCCACTCCCGCCTCTGCCGCGGCTTCAACTAGCAACTGCTTTTTCAATCGCCAGGGCTTGGTCGAGCAGCGGGGCCAGGCGCTCCAGCGGGAGGGCGTTGGCGCCGTCGGAGAGGGCCCGCTCGGGGTGATCGTGCACCTCGAGAAATAGGCCGTCCACACCGGCGGCCACGCCGGCGCGGGCGAGCAGCTCGATGAATTGGGGTTGGCCGCCGCTGTGGTCGCCCGCGGCGCCGGGCAACTGCAGGCTGTGGGTCACGTCCAGGACGACAGGCACGCCGAGGCTCCGCAGGATTGCCAGCGACCGCATGTCCACCACCAGGTTGTTGTAGCCGAAGCTGAAGCCGCGCTCGGTGACGGTGACTTCGGCGCCGCCGGCGGCCCGCACCTTTTCGATGGCTCCCTTCATGTCCCAGGGCGCCATGAACTGGCCCTTTTTGATGTTGACCGCGCGCCCGGTGCGCGCCGCCGCCTGCAACAGGTCGGTTTGGCGGCACAAAAAGGCCGGAATTTGCAACACATCGGCGACTTCGGCCACGCGGGCGGCGTCGGCGGCTTCATGGACGTCGGTCAGAATATTGACGTCAACGTCGCGCTTGATTCGGGCCAGAATGCGCAGGCCTTCCACGAGGCCGGGTCCGCGAAAGCCGCCGAGGCTGGAGCGGTTGGCCTTGTCGTAGCTGGCCTTGAAGAAGTAGCGCAGCCCGCGGGCCCGCGCCAGCGGGGCAATGGCCTGGGCCATCGCCAGCGCGTGCGCTTCCGATTCGATTACGCAGGGGCCAGCGATGAGGAACATGGTTTCGACGCCCGCGCCCGGCAGGCAGCGCCCACGAATGCCCGGAACAGCGGGTGTGGCGCCAGCGAGCGCGACTTGAACTCGGGATGGAACTGGCACCCCAAAAACCACGGGTGCGAGGGGATTTCCACCACCTCGACGTAGGTCTGATCCGGGCTGGACCCGGTGATGGCCAGGCCCGCGCCAGTCAGCAGGTCCGCAAAGTCGTCGCGGTTGTATTCGTAGCGATGGCGGTGGCGCTCGCTGATTTCCACACTCCCGTAGGCCTCGGCCGCGCGCGAGCCCGGCTCCAGCCGGCACGGCCACGCCCCCAGCCGCATGGTCCCGCCCATCTCCTCCACCCCCAGCAACTCGCGCAGTTTGTAGATCACCCGGTGCGGCGTGGCCGGATCGAACTCGCTGCTATTGGCGTCGGCCAACCCGCACACGTTGCGCGCGAACTCGATCACGGCGCACTGCATCCCCAGGCAAATGCCAAAGAAAGGCGTGCCGCTCTCGCGCGCCTGCCGGATCGCCTCCAGCATGCCGGCGATGCCGCGCGCGCCGAATCCGCCCGGCACCAGGATGCCGTCCGCCCCCGCCAAGCGCTGCGCCACCGCTTCCGGTCCCACTCCCTCCAGCGCCTCGCTCTCCACCCAGTCCAGATCCAACTGCTGCTGACGCGCCAGCGCCGCATGCACCAGCGCCTCCTTCAGGCTTTTGTAGGAGTCTTCGTACTCCACGTATTTGCCCACGATCGCAATCCGCACCGTGCCCTGTGGATGCGCCGCCCGCTCGGTCAACTCCCGCCAGGGCCGCAGATCGTGGGCCTTGGCCGGCAGGTGTAAATAGCGCAGCGCCAGCGCGTCCAGCCCCTGTTCACCCAGCAGCACCGGCACTTGATAAATGCTGGCCGCGTCCTTGGCCGTGATCACCGCCTCTTCGGCCACGTTGCAGAACAGCGCTATCTTCGCTCTCAACTCCTGGGACAGAAAACGGTCCGTCCGGCACAGCACGATGTCGGCCTGAATGCCGATTTCGCGCAGCTCCCGCACCGAGTGCTGGGTCGGCTTGGTCTTCAGCTCCCCCGCGGCGGCAATGTAGGGCACCAGCGTCAAATGGACGAAGATCGCATTCTCCCGCCCCACCTCCTGGCGCATCTGCCGGATTGCCTCGAGGAAGGGAAGCGACTCAATGTCGCCCACGGTCCCGCCGATCTCGACGATGGCCACGTCCACTCCGGCCGCCACCTTCCGGATCGCATCCTTGATTTCATTGGTGACGTGCGGGATCACCTGCACGGTTTTGCCCAGGTAATCCCCGCGCCGCTCCTTCGCCAGCACCGTTTCGTATATGCGCCCGGCGGTGACGTTGTTGGCCCGGCTCAGCTCGATGGAGGTGAACCGCTCGTAGTGCCCCAGATCGAGATCGGTCTCGGCCCCATCGTCGGTGACAAAGACTTCCCCGTGCTGGTACGGGCTCATCGTGCCCGGATCCACGTTCAAATAAGGATCGAATTTCAGGAGGGAAATGCGCAGCCCGCGGCTCTCCAGCAATGCCCCGATGGATGCCGCCGCCAGCCCCTTGCCCAGGGAACTGACCACGCCGCCGGTCACGAAGATCAGGCGCACGTCAGATTATGGCACAATAGGGAACTGCAGGAAACTGCAGGGAATCCCAATGTGGGGCTGTGGCGCAGTTGGGAGCGCGCTTCCATGGCATGGAAGAGGTCAGGGGTTCGAACCCCCTCAGCTCCACCATTTTCTGGCGCCGCCCGCTTAGCGCCGCTCGTTTCGCACTACGAGGCAACTTGGACGCGCCCCGAGCAGAGCGGGCGGGGGTTGCCGCCAAGCGAGTTCCGGCCGCAGCCCGACCATCGGGGCCGCCAAGGCGCTGGCGCCTTGGGGTGGGAGCATCGCGGGCTCCTGAGAAGGGCGGCCGTGCCGCGCTCGCATCGCCGCCGGTGCGGCCCCAACGCTAATCACTAATCGCCAATTGCCGGAGTCTGCGCGGCTTCTGCCGCGAGACTCTTAGGCGCTCTGCGTCCAGGCCGCCAACTGCCGCAGCAGTGAAGGAATTTCGATCGGCTTGAACAGGATCGCATTCACCATCGTGCGCACCTCCGCCGGCACGTCCTGCGGACCAACGTAGCCGGTAATCAGCACAATGGGCGTCTCCGGCTGGCGTTGGCGCATCACCGCGATGGCCGTCGCTCCGTCGCCGGGCATGTTCAGGTCCGCCAGCAGTGCCGCAAACCGCCGCGTCTCGATCAACTCCCGGGCGCGCTCGACGCTCAGCGCCGTTTCGACCTCGTAGCCCTTGGCCTCGAGTATCAGGGCGAGGGTCGCAAGCAGGCTGGGCTCATCGTCCATTACGAGGATCGCCGGCACGGGCATAATTCTGGCAGGTTAGAGTCAAATTAGAGCCGCCCCGGTGGCATCGCGCCCATCCACTGGGGCCGTCGCAGGCTCCTACAATCCCAGCGCCGGCGCCACCGCCTGCATCGCCAGCAGGCAGTGGCCGATGTGGTCCTCAATCGGCAGCCCCAGCTCGCGCGCCCCCTGCTCGATGTCGGCCCGGTTCACCGAGCGCGCAAAGGCCTTGTCCTTGAGCTTGCGCTTCACGCTCGCGGTCTCCACTTCGGCCAGGGTGCGGTTGGGCTTCACCAGCGCGCATGCGGTCAAAAAGCCGGCGAGCTCGTCACAGGCGAACAGCGTGATGTCGAGCGGCGACTCGCGCTTGGCGCCGGTCTGCTCGCAGTGCGCCAGGATGGCGTGCAGCAGCGGCTCCGGGTAGCCCAGCCCGCGCAAAATCTTATTGCCTTCGAGCGGATGCTGGGGCGTGTGCGGCCAGCGCTCGTAGTCGAAGTCGTGCAGCAGGCCGGTGAGGCCCCACAGCTCGCGCTCGCCCTCCGGCGCATAAGCGCGGCAGCAGGCCTCGACCGCCAGGGCGTGCTTGCGCAGGCTTTCCGATTGCGTGTATTCGTGCAGCAGCGCCAGGGCCCGTTCGCGGTCCAGGGCCGGGGAAGGGGCGCCGCTGCTCATGCGCCGGCGGCGGCGGCCTGGCTCACGGGGTCGCCGCCGATATTGAGGGCGTCCTTGAAGGTGCCGCGCTCGTTCTCGATCTTCTTTTGCAGCATCATGATGGCGTAAATGAGCTGCTCGGGCCGCGGCGGGCAGCCGGGCACGTAGACGTCAATCGGAATCACCTGGTTGACGCCCTGCACCAGGGCGTAGTTGTTGAACACCCCGCCGGAGGTGGCGCACGCTCCCATGCTGATGGCGTACTTCGGCTCCGGCATCTGCTCGTAGAGGTGCCGGATCACCGGCGCCATCTTCTGCGACACCCGCCCGGCGATGATCATCAGGTCGCTCTGCCGCGGCGAGGGGCGGAACACCTCGGCCCCGAAGCGGGCAATATCGAACCGCGCCGCCGACATGGACATCATCTCAATGGCGCAGCAGGCCAGCCCGAATGTCATCGGCCAAATCGAGTTCTTCCGCACCCAGTTGACCGCTTTGTCCAGCGAGGTTATCACGATGCCGTCCGGCAGCGTCTGGCCGTAAAACACCTGCCGCGCGCTGTCGTGCGGGTCCAGGTTCTGATAGCGTTGCTGGCCCAGGCTCATGGCTTTATTGTGGAATATCGAGGAGCAATTAGCAATTAGTGATTAGCGATTAGCAGCGGGCGCGGCGGCGGTTGCGGCCGCTGCCTGCTATTCTGGTGGCTTATGACTGCCGCCCCCGCCACTGCGCCCATGGTCGAGGTTCGGGACTTGCGCAAGAATTACGGCAAGCTCGAAGCCGTGGCTGGGATCAGTTTCACCATCCCGGAGCGCACGATTTTCGGGCTGCTCGGGCCCAATGGCGCCGGCAAGACCTCGACCATCGAGATGATCGAGGGCCTGCGCATTCCCGACGGCGGCACGGTGCGGGTGTGCGGCCTGCGCCCCATCGAGGACGCCATGCTGGTGCGGCAGATGCTGGGGGCGCAGTTGCAGTCCACCTCGCTGCCGGACAAAATCCGGGTCCGCGAGGCCTTCGACCTGTTCGCCAGCTTCTACGCCGCCCCCTCGAGCGTGGACGAGCTGCTCGACTGGGTCGGGCTCACCGCCAAGAGCCGGACGTTTTTCCACTATCTCTCGGGCGGCGAGAAGCAGCGCGTGGCGCTGGGCCTGGCGCTGGTGGGCAATCCCAAAGTGCTGTTCCTGGACGAGCCCACCACCGGGTTGGACGCTAAAATCCGCCGCGAACTCCACCAACTCATCCTGCGCATCCGCGACCAGGGCAAAAGCGTGCTGATTTCGACCCATTACATTGAAGAAGCCGAGCGGCTCTGCGACGTGGTGGGGATCATGGCCCACGGCAAGCTGCACGCCATCGGCGCACCCCGCGAGTTGATTGAGCGCGAAGGCGCTGGCGACCGCCTCGAGGCCAGCTTCGGGCAGCCGCTCGATCTCGCCGCGCTGCGCCAGCTCGCCGGCGTGGACGGCGTGGACACGATCCAAGACCAGGATGGCGAGGGCGTTCACCGCTACTCGTTCAAGGGCAGGAACGGCGGCAAGATGCTGGCCTCGCTCGCGGTTCACGCCGACCACCAGGGCAACGAGCTGATCGAGGCCAAAATCGCCCATACGTCCCTCGAGGACGTCTACCTGAGCCTGACCGGCTCCAAGATCGGAGATTGACCCGGCGATGAGCATAATCCTGCGCATGGCGTGGATGAACGTGCTGTTGAGCTACCGCGTGAAGATCGCCTTCTTCTTCACCTTCATCTTCCCGATGATGTTTTTCTTCATCTACTTCGAGCTGTTCGCCAAGGGCAACCCCTGGGCGGTGGCCGCCCTCATGGGCCCGCTGATCAGCTTCAGCGTCATCAGCAACGCGCTGTTCGGCCTCTCGGTGCAGCTCGTAACCATGCGCGAGCGCGACATGCTGCGCCGCTACCACCTCGCCCCCATCACCCCCGCCCAGATGGTCTGCAGCCGCCTGTTCAGCAACTACCTGCTGTTCCTCCCGCTGGTGGTGCTGCAGTACGTGCTGGCGATCTGGTGGTACGCCATGCCGGTGCGCGGCAACCTGTTCGCCCTTTGGCTAGTGTTCACGCTCGGCTACCTGGCGCTGGGCGCGATCGGCCTGGTCGTCGCCGGCATCGTTGACACCGTGCAGGAAGCCACCGTCTGGAACCAAATCCTGTTTTTCGGCCTGCTGTTCCTGACCGGCACCACGCTGCCGCTGATCGAGTTGCCGCGCGTCATCCAGCATCTGGCGCTGTTCATGCCGCCCACGCTGATGATCCTCGGCAGCGCCGGCATCATGCTGGGCAACCAGGGCGTGGTGCAGAACCTTCCGGAGATCATCGGCCTGGCGCTGATCGCGGTGGCCTGCGTCGGGCTCGGTGTGGCCCTGTTCCGCTGGGAAAAGGAACAGAAAAGCACCCGTCGCGGCCGGCTCCAGGCCGCCCTCGCGCTGGTGCCCATCCTCGCCGTCGGACTCTGGCTGAACTACTCGCCCAGCTTTCAGAAGACCAATCAGGCGTATCTGGATGCCTCGGCCGCGGCGTTTAATGCGGCCATGAAGAAGTAGTTGCTAGTTGCTAGTGGGCGCCGGCGGCTGGCGCCGCCTCCACTGGCGGAGTTTTTTTGGAGGGGACCTGGGAGGTTGTACCGGGCTCCGGACGGCGTTCCGAATGCCGCGTTTTCACTAGCAACTAGCAACTAGTCTAGGAACTAGCAACTAAACAATCCGCGGGACTGCGTGAGCCCTCGGGGGTTGTACCGTCTCCCGATCAACGTTCCGAGCGCCGCGCCTTCACTAGCAACTAGCAACTAGGAACTAGCAACTAATTCCGCTATGGCGCGGGCTGCCGCTGGGCGCGCCTGGCTGGCGGCGGCGGCGCGCATGGCCGCCAGGCGTTCGGGCGCGGCCAGCAGCGAGGCGATTGCGGCCCGCAGGCGCTCCGGCGTCAACTCGTGCTGTTCGATGACCACGGCCGCGCCGGCGGCGGCGTAGGCGCGGGCATTGCGCAATTGGTGCTGGTCGGCGGCGCCGGGGTAGGGAATCAGGATGGCCGGGCGGCGCGCGGCGGCCAGCTCGCCCAGGGTGCTGGCGCCGGCCCGCGCCACCACCACGGCGGCCTCCGCCATCGCCTGCGCCATGTCGGCGACGAAGGCCACCGCCCGCGCCCGGCCGCCGAGTGGGGCGTAGGCGGCGGCGCAGGCGGCGCAATCGGCCGTGCCGGTCTGGTGCAGCAACGGCTGGGGCAGCGCCGCGGCCAGCGCCCGCACGGCTTCGTTGATGGCGTGCGCGCCCTGGCTGCCGCCGGTGACCAGCACGCCGGCGGGGGGCAGCGGCTGGTCGCCGAGGGCAAAAAACGCCTCCCGAACCGGGATGCCGGTCACCTGGGCGTGGCGGAACTCGGGAGCGGTGGCGGCGAAATTGACCGCAACGCTGCGCGCCCAGCGCCCCGCCCAGCGGTTGGCAAGCCCGGCGCGGACGTTCACCTCCATCAGCACCAGCGGTATGCGCCGCAGCCGCGCCGCCGCCAGCACCGGCCCTGAGGCGTAGCCGCCGATGCCGAGCACCGCCTGCGGCCGCAGTTGCTCGAGCAGCGCCCGGCTCTGCCACACCGCGCCCGGCAGTTGCGCCAGCGTCCGCAGGCGGCGGCCCGCCGAGCCCGTCTTCAGGCCGCCGATGCGAATCTGCCGCAGCTCGAAGCCGGCCTCCGGCACCAGGCGCGTTTCCAGGCCGCGCGCCGTGCCCACGAAGACCACGCGCGCCCCGCCCGCGGCCAGCTCGCGCGCCACCGCCAGCGCCGGCACCAGATGTCCACCGGTGCCGCCGCCGGCCAGCACGTAGGTGGGCGGGGCGCTCATCCGGTATGCTGCGAAACGTTCAGCAGCACCCCCACCGCCGCCAGCGAAAAAATCAGCGACGAGCCGCCGTAGCTGATGAAGGGCAGCGGTATGCCCTTGTTCGGGACCAGACTGGTCACCACGCTGAAGTTGATCAGCGCCTGCAGCACGATCATGGCCGTCACCCCCACCGCCAGCAGCCGGCCGAATTCATCCGGCGCGCGCCGCGCGATGCGCACCCCACGCCACAGAAACACCAGAAAGGCGGCGACCAGCAGCGCGCACCCGATCAGCCCCAGCTCCTCGCCCACGACGGCGAAAATGAAATCCGTGTGCGCCTCGGGCAGGAAGAACAGCTTCTGGCGGCCGTTCATCAGCCCCACGCCGCCGACCCCGCCGCTGCCCACCGCGATCAGCGATTGCACGACCTGAAACGCCGCCCCGCGCGCCTCCTGCCAGGGATGCAGAAAGGCCAGAATCCGCTCCCGGCGGTAGGCCACATGAAACACCAACAGGTACAGGGCCGGCGCGCTGGCGGCGGCGGCATAGCCCAGCCAGCGCCACTCCAGCCCCGCCACCCACAACATCGCCGCCGCGATCAGCGCCAGCGCCACCGTCGTACCCAGGTCGGGCTCGAACAGCACCAGGCCGCACACCGTCACCACGTAGAGCACGATCGGCGCCAGCGTCGCCCAGCGATTCAGCTCCCGCAGCCGCGACTCCAGGTAGTAAGCCAGGAAAATGACCAGCGCCGGCTTCGCCAACTCGCTGGGCTGCAGCGACAATGGCCCGAGCCGGATCCAGCGATGGGTGTTGTGGCTGCGATCCAGCAGAAACAGCGCCCCCAACAGGAACACGGTGATGCACTGCAGCAGGTAGACCAGCCGGGGCTCCTTCAGGCGCCGGTAGTCGAAGCGCAGCAGCCCCAGCAGGGCCGCCACCCCCAACACCGCCCCCACCGCCTGCCGCCCGACGAAGCTGTAGGGAGACTGGAAACGCTCGGCGGCCATCAGCGCCGAGGCCGAAAACACCATCACCAGCCCGAACGCCACCAGCGCCAGCGTGACGATGAACAAGGTGCGGTCGTAGGCGAGGCGCTTCGGCATGGCGGCCTACTCGGGAATAGCCGGCCTCAGGGTTGGACGGCAGCGCCGCGGCCCGCGCCCAACGCCGCCACCAGTTGCTTGAACACCCGCCCGCGGTGTTCGTAGTTCTGGAACTGATCGAAGCTGGCGCAGGCCGGCGCCAGCAGCACGGTGTCGCCGGGGGTGGCGCCGGCGGCGGCGCGCGCCACGGCCTGGTCCAGCGTCCCACAGCGCTCGATCGGCAACTGGAACGGCGCCAGTTGCCCGGCGATCTTCCCGCTCGCCGCCCCGATCAGCAGCACCGCCCGCGCGCGCTCGCGCAGCAGCGGCGCCAGCGTGGTGTAGTCGCTGCCCTTGTCCTTGCCTCCCAGAATCACCCACACCCCGCGCTCGAACGCCTCCAGCGCCTTCTGCGCCGCATCGACGTTGGTGGCTTTGCTGTCGTTGAAATATTCCACCCCGCCCAGGCGCGCCACGAACTCCAGCCGGTGCTCCACCGCCTTGAAGCCCGCCACCGCCCGCCGCATCGCCGGCGCCTGCGCCGCCACCCCATCGCCGGCCAGCAGGCAGGCCATCGCCACCGCCGCCAGCACGTTCTCGAGGTTGTGCGCCCCGCGCAGCGGAATCTCGCTCACCGGCAGGATCGGCGTCTCCCGCCCTTGCGCCTGCCACACCACCTCGCCCCCGCGCACGCAGGCGCCGGCCTGGCTCTGCAGCGGAAACGGCGCGAACCACACCGGCTGGCTGGTGACCGCGGCGCAGAACTGGCGGCACCAGAGGTCGTTGGGGTTGAGCACGGCATAGTCGGCGCCGGTCTGGTTGCGGAAGATGCGCTGTTTGGCGGCGGCATAGGCTTCCATGCTGCCGTGCCGGTCGAGATGGTCGGGCGACAGGTTCAGCACGCAGGCGATGTGGGCATGAAACTGCTCCACGGTCTCCAACTGAAAGCTCGACAGTTCGATCACGTTGACCGTCTCCTCCGTTGAGCTCTCCACCAGCGACACCAGCGGCGTGCCGATGTTGCCGCCCACCTGCACCCGGCGTCCGCACGCCGCCACAATGGCCCCGGTGAGCGAGGTGGTGGTGGTCTTGCCGTTGGCGCCGGTGATGGCCACCACGGTTCCGCGCAGCGCCCGCGCCGCCAGCTCCACCTCTCCCCACACCGCGATCCCCAGGCTGCGCGCCCGCCGCAGCAGCGGCAGATCCGCCGGCACCCCGGGCGACACCACGATCAGCTCGGCGTCCAGAAAACTCCGCTCCCGGTGTCCGCCGGTCTCGAATGCGACGCCGGTGGCCAGCAGCGCCTCAATCTGCGCCCGCAGCTCCACCGCCGGCCGCACGTCGCTGATCACCACCCGCGCCCCCTGCCGGCGCAGATACTCCGCCGCCGCCATGCCGCTGGCGGCCATGCCGACGATGAGGACGCGCTGTCCGGGAAAGTCCATGGAGTCTAGTGTAGAGTTGCCAGTTGACAGTTGCTAGTTGCCAGTTAAGGCGCGGGGGGCGGAATGGCTGTCGGAGCAGGCCGCGGCCGTGGCGGGAGTGGCTGCGAATGTTCAGTCGGCATCGCGGTGGATCTCATCTGCTGAGCGTTCACTGGCAACTAGCAACTAGCAACTGGCAACTGGCAACTTTAAGCCCCTACCGCAGCTTCAGCGTGGTCAGGGCGAACAGGGCGCACACGGCGGCCACGATCCAGAAGCGGGTGATGATTTTGGACTCGCTCCATCCCAGTTGCTCGAAATGGTGGTGCAGCGGCGCCATGCGGAATATCCTTTTCCGCCGCAGCTTGTAGCTGCCCACCTGCAGGATCACCGAGACCGCCTCGATCACGAAAATGCCGCCGACGAACGGCAGCAGCAGCTCCTGCTTGATCAGCACCGCGACCGTGCCGATGGCGCCGCCCAGCGCCAGCGAGCCCACGTCGCCCATGAAGATTTCCGCCGGGTGTGCGTTGTACCACAGGAAGCCGATGCTGGCGCCCACCATGGCGCCGCAGAAAACCGTCAGCTCGCCCACCTGGGGCATCTTCTCCAACTCCAGGTAGGCGGCGAACACGGCGTGGCCGGAGATATAGGTCAGCGCCGTCAGCGCGCCGGCGGCCACGATGGTGCAGCCGATCGCCAGCCCGTCGAGCCCGTCGGTCAGGTTCACGGCGTTGCTCGAACCCACCACCACCAGCACCACGAAGGCGATGAACGGCAGAAACGCCACCAGGTAGAGGTGGGGGTGCCGCAGCAGCGATCCGAAGGCCAGCGTCGGCCGGTAACCCTTGAAAAACGGCACCACCAGCCGGGTCGAGTAGCGCCCCAGGCGGTTCAGCCACAGCAGCAGCAGCGCGATCACCACCCCGGTCGCCGCCTGCGCCGCCAGCTTCTGCCGCGACGTCAGCCCCAGGCTGCGCTGGTGCCGCAGCTTGGCGAAATCATCCATGAACCCGATCGTCCCAAACGCCGTCAGCGCCAGCATTGCGATCCAGATGAAGGGGTTGGTAAGGTCGGCCCACAGCAGCGTCGGGATCAGGATGGCGATGTTGATCAACAGCCCGCCCATGGTGGGCGTGCCGGCCTTGGCCTGGTGCGACCGGGGGCCGTCTTCGCGGATGTACTGGCCAATCTGAAACTCCCGCAGCCGCCGGATGAGCCAGGGGCCCAGCACGAGCGCGATCGCCAGCGCGGTGATGCCGGCAAAGGCAGTGCGGAAGGTGAGGAAGCGGAACAGCCGCAGGGGCCGGTAGTAGGGGAACAGCTTCTGATAGAAGAGCCAGTAGAGCATGGGTCAGGACCGGGTCAGTTGCTCGATTACCCGCTCCAGGTGCACCCCGTGCGAGGCTTTGAACAGCACCACGTCGCCGGGCCGCAAAAACGGCTGCAGCGCGCTGGCGGCGGCTTCGGTGTCAACCACGAATTGCGCGCGCCCGGCCCAGCCGGCGCCGCGCGCGCCTTCCACGATGAAACGGGCATCGCCAGCGACTGCAAATAGGGCATCCAGCCCGGCCGCGGCCGCTTCCGTCCCCAACTGGCGGTGCAGCGCCTCGGAGTGCGCGCCCAGCTCGCGCATCTCGCCCAGCACAGCGATATGGCGCGCGCCGGGCGTTTGCCGCAGCACCTCGAGCATGCCGGCCATGGCGGCGGGGTTGGCGTTGTAGCTGTCGTCAATCAGGCGCCAGCCGCGGTGCTCGCTGACCTGCCCGCGCCCGGCCGGCGGCGCCAGCACCGCCAGCGCCGCCGCGGCCGCCTCCGCCCGCACCCCGAACAGGCCGGCCGCGGCCACGGCGGCGGCGGCATTGGCGCGGTGGTGGCGGCCGGCGTAGAGCAGGGCACCGCGAAAATCGGCGCCGCGATAGCACACCACGCGTCCGGCGAAACCGTCGCCGAAACGCGCCACGCGCGCATCGTCGGCGTTCAGCACCAGCGCTCCGCTGGGCGGAATGGCGGCGGCGAGCTCGCGTTTGGCCGCCGCCACCCCCTCGATGGAAGCGAAATTTCCGACGTGCGCCGTGCCCACGTTGGTGAACACGCCCACATTGGGCTCAGCCACCGCCGCCAGCCGCGCGATTTCGCCGGCGTGGTTCATCCCCATCTCCACCACCGCCGCCTCGTCGGCCGCCTCCAGCCGCAGCAGCGTCAGCGGCACCCCCACGTGGTTGTTGCGGTTGCCTTCGGTCTTCAGCACCCGGTAGCGCGTCGCCAGCGCCGCCGCCAGCATGTCCTTGGTGGTGGTTTTGCCGGCGGAGCCGGTGACCGCCAGCAGGGGGCCGCCCCACGCCCGGCGCCGCTGCTGGGCCACCTGCTGCAGTGCTGTCAGTGGGTCCTCCACCAGTTCCAGCCGCGGCCGCAGCTCCGCCGGGTAGCGTCCGGCGGCCTGCGTGGCCACCACGGCGCGGCTGGCGCCGCGCGCCAGCGCCTCCTCGACGAAGTCGTGTCCGTCGCAGCGCTCCCCGGCCAGGGCGTAATAGATCTCGCCCGGCGCCAGCGTTCGGGTGTCAATGCTGATGCGCGCCGGCGTCACTCCGTCCACCCCCGCGCCGCCAGCGCCGCCTGCACCTGCCCGACGTCGGAGAACGGCCGCCGCTCCGCCCCCACGATCTGGTAATTCTCGTGCCCCTTGCCGGCGATCACCACCACATCGCCGGCGCGCGCCTCCGCCACCGCCTCCCAAATGGCCTGGGCGCGGTCCGGCTGCGTCGCCATCCCGCCCCGCGGCGCCCCGGTCAGAATTTCGGCGATGATCGCCCCCGGATCCTCCCCGCGCGGGTTGTCGCTGGTCACCAGCACCCAATCCGCCCCCGCCTGCGCCGCCTGCCCCATCAGCGGCCGTTTGCCGCGGTCGCGGTCGCCGCCACATCCAAACACCAGCAGCACCCGCCCCGCCGCCAGCTCGCGCGCCAGCGAAAGCACTTTCGCCAGGGCGTCGGGCGTGTGGGCGTAGTCCACCACCACACTGAACGGCTGCCCGCACCATACCTTTTCGAACCGCCCTGGCACCCGCGTCAGCGTTTCCGCTCCGGCTACCGCGCGCCCGCCCTCGACTCCCAGCGCCAGCCCGGCGCCGACGGCCGCCATCAGGTTCAAGGCGTTCACGCGCCCCAGCATCGGGCTCGCCAGCAGGTGCTTGTACCCGTCCGGCAGCCGCACCCGGAGCCGCAAGCCGCGGGGCCCCTGCTCGAGCTCGCTCCCGGTGATCTCGAGCCCTTCTCCGAAGCCGTAGCGCAACACTTGCCCCTTGAAGCCCTCCAGCATCGCCTGCGACGCCGCATCATCCCCGTTCACCACCGCCCAGGACGGCGCCGCAGCCCCCCAGCCCTGGAACAGCCGCAGCTTGGCGGCCGAATAGGCGGCCATGCTCTGGTGGAAATCCAGGTGGTCCTGGGTCAGGTTGGTAAATACGGCCACTTCGAACCGGCAGCCCCACACCCGGTCCAGCGCCAGCGCGTGCGAGCTCACCTCCATCACCGCCGCTCGGCAGTTCAACTCGACCATGGTCGCCAGCAGCCGATGCAGGTCGTAGGACTCCGGCGTGGTGTGGGGCGAGGGCAGTACGTTGCTGTTGATGTGGTACTCGATCGTGCCCAGCATCCCCACCCCCCAGTGCGCCTGCTGCAGCAGGTGTTCGATGAGCCAGGCGGTGGTGGTTTTGCCGTTGGTGCCGGTGATGCCGACCAGGCGCAGCCGCTCGGCCGGGCGCTCAAACCAGTTCGCCGCCGCCGTCGCCAGCGCCTGCCGCGCTTGTTTCACCTGCGCCCAAGGCACGCCGGGGATCGAAGGCCGCTCGCTCACGATCAGGGTGGCGCCGCGCAGCCGCGCCGCCGCCACGAAATTATTGCCGTCGGTTTGTTCGCCCCGGATCGCCACAAAGGCCCAGCCGGGCTCGATCCGGCGCGAGTCGTAATGCAGTCCGGTGACCGCAGCCGGCAGCGCGCCGGCCAGGCGCTCCACCGCCACCCCGCGCAGCAGGTCTTCGATTCTCATGGCGTACCGGGTTGGAACTGCACCGTCACGCGTCCGCCCGGTCCCAGCCGCGACCCCGGCGCCGGCACCTGACTGCGTGCCACCCCGTCCCCCTGCAAGCTCACCTCCAATCCCAGCCGCGCGCACGTGGCCGCCACCTGCCGCAGCGACTGCCCGCGGAAATCCGGGACCGCGATGCTCCGGCCGTAATCCAGGACCACGCTGCCCGCCGGGACGGCGGCGGCCGCGTCGGGCCCGGCCGAAGCCGCTGGCATGGCGGGCGTTGCCGTCGGGTTGACCGCCCCCACCGTGGCGCGAGCGCCGGGCTGGGGCAAATCGGGCCCCCAGCTCGACGCGCAAGCGGGCGACGTGCCTTTTGGGCACGGCGACGGCGGTGGAGCCGCGCTGGGGCCCGCGCCAGCAATATACCGCGGGCTGGGACTGGTATCCACCGGCACGTCATGGGGCACGCCCAAGTAGGGCAGCACCTGTTCGGCGATGGCCTTGAACACCGGTCCGGCCACCTGGCCGCCTTCGTGCCCGCCCCGCGGCGAATTCAGCACCACCAGAATCGCCACCGCCGGATCGTTGATCGGCGCAAACCCGCCGAACGACGCCACGTAGTCCCGCGTCGAGTAGCGGTGCGTGCCCGGATCCACCATTTGCGCCGTGCCCGTCTTCCCGGCCGCGGTATAGCCGTTCAGCCGCGCCTGCTGCGCCGTCCCCGCCAGCACCACCTCGGCCATCATCTGTTTCATCTCGTTGGCCACGGTTGCGCTCACCACCCGCCGCCCCGGCTCCAGCGCCGGCGCGGGCGGGGCCTCCGGCGCGCTCCCGCTCATCTCCCCCAGCACGATTCGCGGTGCGTGGTAGATGCCGCCGTCGGCCAGCGTCGAGATCAGCGACACCACCTGGACCGGCGTCACTGCCACTTCCTGCCCCATGCTGACGGCTCCAATCGACATCGGCGTCCACTGCGCCGGCGGCCGCACGATTCCGCGCGATTCCCCCGGCAGGCGCAGGCCGGTGCGCGCGCCGAACCCATAGGCGCGAATGTAATGGTACAACTCCTGGTCGCCCAGCTTCAGCCCAATCTTGATCGCGCCCACGTCGCTGGAGTGCTGGATGATCTCGGTCACGGTGATTTTCCCGAAGGGCGCATGATCGTGGATCAGCCGCCCTCCCACCCGGATCGAGCCCATCTGGCAGTCAATGATCTCGTCAGGCGTCACCAGCCCCTGCTGCAGCGCCGCCGACACCGTCACCAGCTTGAACACCGAGCCCGGCTCGTAAGGATCGCTGACGGCCGCATCGTCGCGCTCCGCGGCCGGCGCCTGCTGGTAGCGGTCCGGGTTGAAGGTGGGCGAATTGACCAGCGCCAGAATCTCGCCCGTGCGCGGGTCCTCCACAACCGCCACCCCGCTGCGCGCGTGCGAGGCGGTCACCTCCTGGTCCAGCGCCTGTTGGGCGATGTACTGGATGTTCTCATCCAGCGTCAGCACCACGTCGCGGCCTTCCTGCGGCGGCTGCTCCACCTGGTGGTAGCTCTTCCGCCGTCCGTCCACTTCCTCGCGGGCGCGGCCGGCGCGCCCATGCAGCGCCGAGTCCAGGCTGTACTCGATTCCGGCGAGCCCGTGTCCGTCCAGGCCCACATACCCCAGCACGCTCGCCGCCAGCTCGCCATTGGGGTAGAAGCGCCGGGCCGCGGGCTGGGAGTAGATCCCTGGCAACTGCAGCGCCTCGGCCAGCTTGAAGGCGTTGGCGTTGAGTTGGCGCGCCACCCACACGAAGCTGTGGTCGCTCCCCAGCCGCCGCGCCAGCACCGGTTCGGCCACCCCCACCACCGGCGCCAGGCGCGCCGCCTCGCGCGCGGCATCCGCCACCTGATGCGGGTCGGCGTAGAGGGACTCGACCGGCAGCGTCATGGCCAGCGGCGTCAGGTTGCGGTCATACACCGTGCCCCGCAGCGAGGTCAGCTCGACGGTGTGTTGCTGCTGCGCCCGCGCCCGCGCCGCGAGCCAGCCGTGTTCGCGCACCTGCAGCCAGTAGAGCCGCCCCAGCACCACCAGCGCCCACACCACCAGCAACAGCGCCAGGCCTGCCAGGCGGTGCGATGCGGGCTGGTGTCGCGCCTGCCGCACGCTCCGTCAGTGCCCTGTCTCAGCGGGAAGATTCGGGGCCCCGGTCGATTGCCGGGCGCGGGCCCCTGCCCCTGCTGGGCTGAGACGCTCGCCGCGCCGCGCCCGCACTCGAAGGGCTGTGGAGCGCCGGCCCTGGGCCCGGCGAGCCCAAGAGGGCGCGAGCGGCAGGGTTGAAATGGGGGCCGCGCCGCTGCGTTTGCCGGGGAAAACTCGCAGCCGCGAGAGCTGGGAAATGCGAGGCATTGCTAAGCCAGGACACTAGGGCCGGCTAAAGCTCGCCGGGCTGACCTTGGAGGTTAGCATCGCCGCCTGCGTACGCGTCGCCCCCGTCCCCGCGGGCGCCTCGTCGAGCGCCAGCACCTGCCCCGGCGCCGCGCTCCGCATGCCCAGCCGCGCTGTCGCCAGCGCGTAAATGCGCCCGGGATTGGTCAGCGCCGCCTGCTGCAGCTCCAGCCCCCGGTTCCATTGCTCCAGTTGCGCCGCCTGCCGCCGCGCCCCCGCCAGTTGATAGCCCACCTGCACCACGGCGTAGCGCTGCCAGCAATAGCCCCAGCCCAGCGCCAGCAGCAGCGCCACCGCCCCCACCAGCAGTCGGCGCTCGCGCCGCGCCGCCGGGTTGGCGACCCTCACCAACCGCGAGTTGTCAATTTGTTGCCGGAAGTAAATGTCCATGCCGCCCCTCCTGCCGCGCCCACGCCGGCGCCGCCCCACTGCTCCGCTCCACTGCCCTTAGTTTCGCGCTCCGCGCCCGCGGGTTCGCCGTCAATTCCTCCGCCTGCGCCCGCAGCGCGCGCCGCGTCAACAAGCCGTACCAGCCCCCCTGCGCCCCCTCCCGGAATCGCTGCTTCACCGGACGGTCCTCGAGCGAGTGAAAGCTGATCACCACCGCCCGCCCTCCAGGTTTCAGCATCCCCGGCAGCCAGGCCAGCATCCGCTCCAGCGATTCCAGCTCCGCGTTCACATAAATCCGCAGCGCCTGAAACGTCCGTGTCGCCGGATGTATCCCCCGCCTGTGACCTGCCCGGTTCACGGCCGCCACCAGCCCCGCCAATTGCGCGGTGCCCCGCAGCGGCCGTGACCGGACAATCGCTCTAGCTATCCTCCTCGACCTCCTTTCGTCTCCGTATTGGAAAATCAGGTCGGCGAGCGTGCGCTCGTCGAACTGGTTCACCACCTGTTCCGCCGTTAGCGGCTGGCGCGGATCCATCCGCATGTCCAGCGGCCCGTCGGCGGCAAAGCTGAATCCGCGCTCGGTGTCGGCAAGCTGCATCGAGCTCATTCCCAAATCCGCCACCACCCCGTCCACGGCCTCGATCCCGTGCGCGCGCAGCCACGAGGCGGCCTCGCCATAGTCGCCCTGCACGGTCTCGACGGCGACCTCGCCGCCCGCCGCGCGCCCCGCCAGCGCCTCGCGCGCCACCGCCACCGCCTTCGGATCTTTGTCAAATCCCACCATTCGCCCCCGTCCCATCGCCGCCGCGATCGCCAGCGTGTGCCCGGCCGCGCCCAGCGTGCAGTCCACGTACACCCCGCCCGCCCGCGGCGCCAGGTACTCCACCACCTCGGCGGCCATCACCGCGACGTGTCCCGCCCCGGCCATCGCCGCTAAATCCCCAGGTCCGCCAGCGCCTGCTTGTCCTCATCCCCGAACGCCTCCGCCTTCATCAGCGCCAACAACCGCTGCTCGTTCCAGACCTCCAGGTGTTGCAGATACCCCAGCACCGCCACGTCGCCCCGCATCTCGGCGCTGTCGCGCAGCACCGACGGCATCAGCACCCGCCCCTGCCCATCCATCTCCACCACTTGGCCGTAGTAGTTGGTTCGGCTCAGCAGCTTCTGCTTGGTCGGGTGCAGACTCGGCAGTGCCGCCAGCCGCTGCTCGATCCGCTCCCACTCCGACAGCGGGTATACGCGCGCGCTCTTGCCGTCGAAGCTGGTGATATAAAACTGATGCCCCGGGTTCACCTCATCCAGCCGGGCGCGGAACTCCGTCGGCAGCTTCAGCCGCCCCTTCTCATCCACCCGCGCTGGATAATTACCCCGCAACATGGTCTGGTTACCCACTAAAGGCCACTTTCAACCACTTCTGACCACATCTTAGGGCCACTTGCCCGCTGTCAAACCGAAAAGCGCGAAAAAAAACCACGTATCGCCGCGGTTAATCGAAGGAAAAGCGAAAGGCGGCGGCCGCCTCGGGCCGGGGCCGACTGCCCGAGTCCGGTTGTGTGCCAGCACGTATGTGATATCATGACTGCATGGCGAAGCATACTGGGCGGGCGCCAGTCCATACCGTGCGCGGCTTGTCCGCCGACGTGGTCCGCCGCTTGCACCAAATGGCTGCGGCCCGCAGCATCAGCCTGAACCGACTTATGGTGGAGCAGTTGACCGCGGCCGCCGGCGGCGAGTTGCGTTGGGCGGACTTCAGCGACCTAGTCGGGCGCTGGCAACCCGACCGCGCCATGGATGACGCGCTCGACGCCCTGCGTCAGGTAGACGCCGAGCTATGGGCGCAACCCGCGCCACGTGGCGGGCGCCGCCGCGCCGCCACTGCCACCGCTTCGCACCCCCCCTCGACGCCGTGAGAGTCGCCGTGGACACCAGCTACGTGGTGGACCTGTTGCGTGGAAACCACGGCAATGCGCTCCGCCTTGCGGCCTGCGAACGCGTCTATCTCAGCCTGTTCGTGCTGGCCGAATTACGCGCCGGGTGCCTGGCCAGCCGCCACGGTGCGGGCAATGAACAACTGCTGCGGCGTTTTCAAATGCAGCCCAACGTGGAGCTGCTGCTGCCCGACTCCGGAACCGCCGACCACTTCGCCCAGCTCTGGTTGCAACTGCAGAAAGCGGGCACGCCGATTCCGACTCACGATGTCTGGATCGCCGCGCTGGCGCTGCAGCATCAGCTCGTCCTGCTGACCGGCGATGCTCATTTTGCCCGAATTCCACAATTGGTGCTGGCCTAGCGCGCCGGTTCCGCGGCGCCAAGCAGATCGCATCCAGCCAGGGGCCCGTCGGTGGCATCCTATCCTCGAATGCGAGTGCTGCTTCTGGGCGGCACCGGGTGCGTCGGCAGCGCTGCCGCGGCTGCCTTTGCCGCCGCCGGTCACACGGTGCTGGTGTTTCACCGCGGCAGCGAACCGCCCTGCCGCCTGTCGGGACACCTGCACGGGAACCGGCTCGAACTCGAAGCCTGGCAGGATGCCTTTGCCGACTTTGCGCCTGAAGTCGTCGTGGACGCCATCGCCGCCTCCGCCCCGGCGGTTCGCCGCACGCTGCGTCTGTTCGAGTTGCCGGGGCCCGGGCGCGCCCTGGCACGCATGGTGCTGCTCAGCAGCTTGGACGTGTACCGCGCCAGCGGCATCTTTCACGGCACCGAAGCCGGCGCGCCCGATCCGGTCCCGTTCGCCGAGTCCGCGCCCCTGCTCGGCCACCCCGGGCTGCTACCGGCCTCAACCCTGGCCCGCCTCCGCGATCTGCACGGCTGGCTGGAGGAAGGTTACGACCCGCTCGGCATGGAGCGCGCCGCCGCGCGCTGGCGCCTGGCGCTGGGCGCGGCGGGTCCGCAGTTGACCATCCTCCGCCTGGCGCCGGTCTACGGCCCGCTCGACCGCGACCGCCGCCTCTACCCCCTGCTGCGCCGCATGCTCGACCGCCGCCCGGTCATTGTCCTCCCGCAGCGCTGGGCCGAATGGCGCAGCTCGCGCCTCGCCGCCGCCAACGCCGCCGCCGGTATTCTCGCTGCCGCCTTCCAGCCCCGCGCCGCCGGCCGCGTCTACAACCTCGCCGACGCCACCACCTTCTCCGAGGCCGGCTGGGTGCTCGCCCTCGGCCAGGCCTGCGGCTGGCGCGGCCAGCTGCTCCTTTTCCCGGCCCAGCACGTCCCCGTCCATCTCCGCGTCCACGCCAACCTCGCCCAGCCCCTGGTGGCCGATTCCTCGCGCATCCGCCTCGAGCTCGGCTACCGCGACGCCGTCACCCCCGCCGCCGCCCTCGCCAGCGCCCTCGCCTGGGAGCGCTCCCTGCCCGCCCCCGCGGGCGATAGCTC
>JBOGKJ010000333.1:0-10794 GCA_050745565.1 Terriglobales bacterium
CTACCCCCGGCGATCAGTCGCCCACGCTTCGCGGGAGTCGCGCCGTTTGCACCGCGGGTAAAATCGGCGTGGAGGGCCGCGGAATTCCAACGGGGTGAAAGCGCCAGTGGCGCTATCACCGCTCCCGGCAAACTAGGGGCCGGTGCTCCACAGCCCTTCGAGTGCGGACACGGCACTGCGAGCGTCTCAGCGAGCAGGGGCAGGGTCCGCGCCCGTCAATACCTGCTGCAACGCCTCCAGGTGCGCGGTTGAGTTCCGCGACATCGAAGGCGGCCCGCCGGAGGGGTAAAATCAGGCTACATATGGCGCCTACGAAGGATAAGGAGCCGGAGCGGACGCGCCTGGGCAAGGCACCGACTCCGGCGATGGGCGGGGAGCGACTCGCGGGCGTGAAGGTGCGGCCGATGGTCGCGGCCGACTTGGCCGAGGCGCGGCGCATTTTCCAGCTTGCCTTCGGCACCTTCCTGGGGCTGCCCGATCCGGCCAGCTTCGCCGCCGACCGCGACTTCACCGCGCGCTGGCACGCGGATCCCGATTCAGGGCTGGCGGCCGAACTGGACGGCCGGCTGATCGGCTCGAATTTCCTGACGCGCTGGGGGAGCTTTGGCTTTTTCGGGCCACTGACGGTGCTGCCGGAGTATTGGGACCGCAGTGTGGCTCAAGCGCTGCTGGGGCCGACGGTGGAGCGGTTTCAGTCCTGGGGGGTCCGCGATGTGGCGCTGTTCACCTTCGCCCACAGCCCCAAGCACGTCGCGCTCTACCAGAAGTTTGGCTTCTGGCCCGGCTCGCAGACGGCGCTGCTGTCGGCCCCGGCCGCGCCGCGCCAGGTGGTGAACGCGGTGGCATTTTCCAGTCTCGACGCCGCCGCCCAAGCCGAGGCACTCGCTGCCTGCGCGGCAGTCACCGGCGCCATTCTCGACGGTTTGAATGTAGGGCGGGAGATCGAGGCCATCGCAGCGCAGCAGCTCGGCGACACCTTGCTGCTGTGGGCCACGGGCGGCCTCGAGGCCTTCGCCTGCTGCCATTGCGGCGCCGGCACCGAGGCCGGCGCCGGCAACCTCTATATCAAGTTCGCCGGCGTCCGCCCCGGCCCGGGAGCGCCGCAGGCGTTCGACCGCCTGCTCGATGCCGCCCACCAGCTCGCCGCCGCGCGCGGCCTTAAGCGCGTCGAGACTGGCGTCAGCCTCGCCCGCCGCCGCGCCTGGGTGCAACTGCTCGCCCGCGGCTTCCGCATCTCCATGCTGGGCGTCAGCATGCACCGCCCCGACACCCCCGCCTACAACCGCCCCGACGTGTTCGCCCTCGACGACTGGCGCTGAGCCGACCGGGCGGGCCAGTCCGCCATCGCGCGATTCGCGGGAGTCGCGCCGTTTGCACGGCGGGCAAAGTCGGCGCGAAGGGATGCGGCAGTCCGGAGGGCGGCCCGCTCCCGGCAAACGAAGCGGCGCGGCCCCGCGAGGCTCGCGCCGGCTTGGGCTCACCGGGCCCCGGGCCGGCGCGAGTCCAAGCGGGATGCCCGGCGCTGCGAGCGTCTCAGCGAGCAGGGGCAGGGGCCCGCGCCCGTCAATAATGGGGCTGGAGAATATGCCGTCTGCGCAGTTGGACTGGCGCGCCACGCCGGAAAAACTCGAAGCCATCGTCCGCCGCCTGGCTGAGGTCGCCCGGCCCAGCCGCATCCTCCTGTTCGGCTCGGCCGGGCGCGGCGAGCTCGGCCCGGACAGCGACTTCGACCTGCTGGTGATCATGCCGGAAACCGTCGCCGACTGGAGGAAGGAATCCGTCCGCTTCGGGCACGCTGTGGTGGATTTCCACGTTCCCACGGACATTCTGGTAATCTCCGAGCAAGAGGCCGCGGCCGCGCTCAAGAACCGCTACGGCGTGCTGGGCCTCGCGCTGCGCGAAGGCAAACTGCTCTACGAGGCGCCGCGATGACCGAGCTGCTCAAGCCAGGGCAATGGCTGCTCAGCGCCGAGCGCGACCTCGCCGTTGCCAGGCTGACGGAGGAGCAGCGTGACGATTGCGCAGGCGTAGTGGCATTCCACGCCCAGTCAGTGCGCTGAACGCGCCCTCAAACCCGTTCTGATCGACCGTGAACTGGACCTGCCCCGCACTCATAGCCTGGAACTGCTGCTGTCGAAGTTGCGGGCGGGCGGGGTGGCGGTTCCCCCAAACTTGCTGGCCGCGGCTGGGCTGACCCCCTACGCCATGGAGTTGCGCTATGCGGCGGCCGATAGCGTGAGCTCCGACGAAGCCCGCGCCGCCGTCCGGATCGCCGAAGCGGTGCTCACGTGGGCGCGCGTCCAAGTCGGCCCCTCCACTTGACAAACTAGTGGGCCGCGGTCATGCTGGGGTCGAGGTCCACTGGAATGCCAAGTGAAGGTGCCCCCACCACCGGCAGCCTCGCCCTGCTGCAGGGCACGCTCGATCTGATCGTGCTGCGCATGCTCGAGACCATGGGGCCGCAGCACGCCTACGCCATCGCCACGCGCCTGCAACAGATTTCGGACGACGCGGTACGGCTGAACCAGGGCACGCTCTACCCGGCGCTGGTGCGGCTGGAGCAGCGCGGCGAGGTGGCGGCCTCCTGGGGCACGACGCCGACTCACCGCGAGGCGCGCTATTACGCGCTGACCCGCGTCGGCGCGCGCCGCCTGCGCGCGGAGACCGAGCGCTGGCGGCGGCTGAGCGGCCTCGTGGAGCGGTTGCTCGAGGAGGGGGCGTGAACCGCCGGCGCGCGTGGGCGCGGCTTGGGGCCTGGCTGCGGCCCCGCCGAGCCGATGCCGAAATGGAGCGCGAGATGGCCGCCCACCTCGCCCTGATCGCCGAGGAGCACGAGCGCCGCGGCATGACGCCCCAGGCCGCGCGCCGCGCCGCCCGCCTGGCGTTCGGCTCGGGAGAGGCGGCGCGCGAGCGGCACCGCGAAGCGCGCAGCCTCGCCGGGTTCGACCAGATTGGCCGCGACCTGCGGCTCGCCTTCCGCAGCCTGCGCCACGCCCCGGCATTTTCCGTGGCCGCCTTGCTGACGCTGGTCATTGCGCTGGGCGCGACGCTCGCGATTTTCGCCGTCGTGAACTCGGTCCTGCTCGAACCCTTGCCGTACCCCAATCCCAGCGGGCTGGTCGAGCTGCGCCAGTTCGCGCCCGGCGCCGGCGGCATCAGCGCCGTCGCCGACGGCCTGCTGCTGTCCCAGTCCATGTACGTCACTTACGCCGAATACAACCACAGTTTTTCGGCCATGGGCATCTGGAGCCCCGATAACGTCAACGTCAGCGGCCAAGGTCGGGCGCAGCAGGTCCCGGCGATTAACCTCAGCAACGGGGTGCTCGAGGCGCTCGAGGTGCCGCCCTTCGCCGGCCGCAGCCTCGGCGCCGCCGACTTTGTGCCTAACGGCCAGCGCACGGTTCTGTTGAGTTACGGTTTCTGGCGCCAGCAGTTCGGCGGCAGCAAGGACGCTATCGGCCGGACGATGATGGTGGATAACTTGGCGCGGACCATCGTCGGCGTGATGCCGCCCGGATTCCGCATTGCCGATCAGCGCGCGGATTTGCTCATCCCCGAGGCCATTCCGCACACCGGCCTGACGCTGGCGGGATTCGGTAATCACGGCTTGGCGCGGCTGAAGCCAGGCGTGACGTTGGCGTCGGCCGATCGGGACCTGCACTCGCTGCTCGAGGTGTGGATGAACTCCTGGACCAATTGCACGAAGTGCGACCCGCATTTCTACCGCACCTGGCGCATCACCCCGGCGATCGAGCCGCTGAAGCAGGCCGTGACCGGTGATATCGGCGGCGTACTCTGGGTGCTGATGGCGGGGGTGCTGCTGGTGATGGTGATCGCGGCCGGCAACGTCATCAACTTGTTTCTGGTGCGGGCCGAGGCGCGCCAGCATGAACTGGCGGTGCGCGCCGCGCTGGGCGCGGGCCGCGGCCGCATTGCCCGGAGTCTGCTGCTGGAGGCTCTGCTGCTGGCGCTGGGCGGCGCCGCCGGCGGCCTGGCGCTGGCCGCAGCCGCGCTGCGTTGGCTGCAGGCGGCCGCGCCCGCCGAGCTGCCGCGCCTGAACGAAATCGCCCTCGAACCGCGGGTGGTGGTGGCCGGCCTGGGGCTGGCGCTGGCGGCGGCGATCGCCGCCGGCCTCATTCCGGCCTGGCGCGCCGTGCCCGCCCCGGCGCAGTTGCTCGCTGGCGACGGTCGCACCTCGACCGCCAGCCGCCAGCGGCAGCGCGTCCGGCGCGCGCTCTCGATCACCCAGGTCGCGCTGGCGCTGATGCTGCTGGTCGCCGCCGGGCTGCTGTGGCGCACGGTCGCGGCGCTGCGTGCCGTCCACCCGGGCGTGAGCGACCCTTCCGCCGTCGAAACCTTCCACGTCTCCATCCCCCCCGCCCTCATCTCGGACGACATGCAAATCGCCCGCGCCGAGAACAACATCACCGACCGGGTCGCGGCAATCCCCGGCGTGCGCGCCGCCGGTTTCGCCAATCAGATGCCAATGGAGAGCTCAGGCGAGGATTGGGACATCGTGGCCGTGCGTGGCCACACGCTCGAGCAATCGCCCCCGGTGCGGCTATTTCTGTTCATCTCGCCCGGCTACGTGCGCGCTGCCGGCACTCGCCTGCTCGCCGGTCGGGACTTCACCTGGACGGATATGTATGGCCTGCGGCCCGTGGTGCTGGTCTCGCGCAACTATGCCGATGACTACTGGGGCAACCCGCAGGCCGCCCTCGGCCACGAGGTCAGCGCCAGCGGGCCCGGCAATTGGCGCCGCATCGTTGGCGTGGTCGAAGACGTGCACCAGGACGGCGTGGCCAAGTCCGCGCCAGTGACGGTCTATTGGCCGGCGCTCGAGGGGAATTTGTGGAACCGCCGCACCTTTTCGGTGAACAGCGTAACCTTTGCCGTGCACACGGATCGCGCGGGAACGGCTGGGTTGCACGCCCGCATTCTGCAGGCCGTCGCCGACGTGAACCCCAATCTGCCGGTCGCCGACTATCGCACCCTGGCCGAAATCGAACACAGTTCGATGGCGCTCGAGGCGCTCACCATGTTGCTGCTGTCGCTGGCCGCCGCCATGGCACTGACGCTGGGGCTGGTTGGCCTCTATGGTGTTGTCGCCTACGACGTGGCGCGCCGCCGGCGCGAAATCGGCATCCGGCTGGTGCTCGGCGCCAGCCCGGGCTCGGTCGTGGGATTGCTGCTGGGCCAGGCGCTGGTGGTGGCGTTGGTGGGCTGCGGCCTGGGGCTGGTTGCCGCCGCGGCGCTGGCGCCGGCGTTGCATGCGCTGCTTTACGGCACCGCCGCGCTCGATCCGCTGACGTTTGCCGCCGCCCCGCTGGTGCTGCTGGCCGCGGTTGCGCTGGCCTGCTACCTGCCCGCGCGGCGCGCGGCGGCGCAACCGGCCGCCGACGTGCTGCGCGACTAGAGCAAAATCACAGATGCTGTAGCCGTGGCGCTGATGTGGGGCGGGTCGCCGACCCGCTAGCCGGCCGCCGGCCGGCCAGCCCCTCCCGCGTGGCTTGGATTCAGCATCCCTGTTTCTGCTCTGATATGGAGTGCCCTGTCAACGTGCGCGGGACGTGCGTGTTTCTTGGCGGCATTTCGAGGGCAGGGCCAGGCGCAGCCAGAGCGGGGTTGCCGGTTGGGGATCGTTCCCGGGCTTCGCACCCCACGAGGCAACTTGGGCGCGCCCTGAGCAGAGCGGGCGCGCGTTGCCGCCAAGCGAATTCCGGCCGCAGCCCGACCATCGGGAGGGCGTCCTGAGAAGGGCGGCCGTGCCGCCCCGTCGGCCTCGGCAACCGCTACCGCAATCATCTCCGCATGGACATCCAACCCCAAAAATCGTACGCCCTCTTTTATGTGATCGGCTCCTCTCCGCTTGTGGCTCTGGGCTGTGCTGCTTCCACTTCACAGCCTAATCCACGCCCAGCGCATTGGGACCGGTCACTCCATGTTGACTAGTCGGTCGGCTGGCATACCCCGGCCGGCTACGCGCCGCCGATTTCATCCAGCAGGGCCTGCATCTCGCTGCCGGCATGGCCGTCACCGCTGCGCCGCGCCGCCTCCAGGCCCCGCTGCAACACCGCGCGCGCTTCCTCCGTCCGCTCGAGTCGCATCAGCAATTGCCCCGCCTGCTGGTATGCCGCCGCATAGTCGGGATTCTTGGCCTGCAGGATCTTGAAATGCCCCAGCGCAGCGTCCCGCTCGCCAGCGCCCGCCAACTCCATCGCCAGCCCGTAACGGGCGAAGGCATGGTCGGGGTTCGCCTGCACAAGCGCCTCCAATTGGGCGCGACGGTTTGCTACCATGAACAATTAGCTCCTGAGCTTATTATGGCCTGCCCATTTTTCTTTCCTACAACAGAGTTCACCGAATGGGCATGGCATGCCCGGCCGCGGTTACCCCTGGGGGAGCCATGGCGGGGCCTCTGTACCACCCCCGGCCACGACGGCGAAGCGCCCTCCGACGATGCCATCAAGCAGTGGTGCAGCTTCGGCTACGCCAAAAAATGCTCCTGGCTACCGAAGGAACGCCACGCGGACAAGATCAGCTTCAGCATTGCGCGCGACAAGGAAGACATCATCCTGATCTATTACGTCTTCGAGGTGGACCATACCCCCGGCGAGCATGGCACCCTGCAATATGACCACCAGCAGGCTCGCTGGCTCAAGACCCACGACGATCGCCGATTGCAGCGGCAGGCGGAATGCTATCTGGACTCTTACCTGCGGCGCAAGCAGACGCCGGTGCGGCCCGGCCACCCCTCCTCCTGATCCCTGTGGCTGGCCTCGAACCCAAACCGGTGCGGCTGTCACAGTCGGAGATGACCGAGGTGGTTCTCCCCAACGACACCAATATCGTTGGCACCATTCTCGGCGGCAAGGTCATGCATCTGGTGGACCTCTGCGGTGCCATCGCCGCCTGCCGCCACGCGGGCGCGGTGACCGTGACCGCCTCGATTGACCACATGGATTTTCGCTACCCGATCCGGGTGGGCGAGCTCGTCGTGCTGAAATCCAGCGTGAATCGCGCTTTCCATACCTCCATGGAAGTGGGCGTCAAGGTGTTCTCCGAATCCATGCTCAACGGCGAGCGGCGCCACACCAGCTCAGCCTATCTGACTTTCGTGGCCCTTGACGCCGCCGGCCACAGGGTCGAGGTTCCGCCCGTGCTCCCGGAAACCGCCGACGAGAAGCGGCGCTTTGAAAAGGCCGCCGCGCGCCGGGACTATAGGCTCAGCCAGCGCGGCCTTGCACACTCCAGCGGCGGCTAAATTTAGCTGCCATAGCTCGGCGGTACGTGGGGCGGGTCGCCGGCCGGCCGACTGGTCGCCGGTCGGCCGCGCCCACTCGCGGGAGTCGCGCCTTTTGCACGGGGGCAAAGCCAGGCGCGAAGGGCGGCGAATTTCTCGGCAAACGAAGCGGCGCGGCCCCCCTCCAGGGCCGAATCAAGTAGGTGTGGCAAAACTAGCAGCCTTCCGGCCGGCGCCATGCGGCAGTTCGGGTGACCACAGCAACCGTGATTCTGCCGTAGCGCGATGCCGCTCGCGCCCCCTTGGGCTCGCCGGGTTCCGGGCCGGCGCTCCACAGCCCTTCGAGTGCGGGCACGGCGCTGCGAGCGTCCAGCGAGCAGGGGCAGGGGCCCGCGCCCGTCAATGTGCACCGCGGGCAAAGCGGTCAAAACACCACGGGTGTCTCGACCCTTCAAAATTTCGCCGCCCTTCGCGCCCGGCCCGGGAGGCGAAGCAGGCGCGCCCCCAGGTTGACGTGGCAGTGCCACGCCAACCCCAGGCTGGGCTGGGGTTCATGGGGTTCGAGCCCCAGGGGGCCTCGAACGCCCGGCCTGTCCGAAAGCGGGTGCGGAGACGGCGGTGCGAGCGTCTCAGTCGAACACGCGCTGCGGCCCGTGCCGCGGCCAATCGTGGGAGTCGCGCCGTACGAGGCAACTTGGACGCGCCCTGAGCAGAGCGGGCGCGCGTTGCCGCCAAGCGAATTCCGGCCGCAGCCCGACCATCGGGAGGGCGTCCTGAGAAGGGCGGCCGTGCCGCTTGCACGGCGGGCAAAGTCGGCGCGAAGGGCTGCGAGGCCCGCGCCGGCTTGGGCTCGCCGGGCCCCGCGCCGGCGCTCCACAGCCCTTCGAGTGCGGGCGCGGCGCTGCGAGCGTCTCAGCGAGCAGGGGCTGGGGCCCGCGCCCGTCAATAGATGGGCGGCCGTGCCGCCGTCCCGGTCGCCATGACCGCCCTCCGCCGCCTGCCATCACCTGCAGTCGCGGCCCAAGCTTATCGCTTATTGCTTATTGCTGCCCGTGCGCTTAACGGAACGGATCCTCAACACGTACCGCGTCGAACTGTTGCCCGTGCTGCAGGTCTTCGCTGTAGAGGATCGTGCACCGGGCTTGCTGCGCCCCAGCCACGATGAGCGCGTCGTACCATCCCAGCCGATACCGCTGCTGCAGCCAGAGTCCGCTGTGGAACAACTTCATCGAAGGTGTCGCCGCCAGGAGCGGTGCGAAGGTTGCGTCCAGATAAAAATCCAGGTCGGCCGGGCGCGGCCCGCCCCGGGCCGTTCTCAACACCACGTTGCAGAACTCCCGCACCACCTGCGCGCTCACCACGCCCCGGCGGCTGGCCAGCGCCAACTCAACCAACTGGCCCGCGCGCTTGCGCTTGGCCGCGGCGCCATCGTCGAAGCAGTATACAAAGATGTTGGTGTCGAGAAAAAACCGGTCAGCGCTCATTCATTTCATCGCGGGTGAACTTGCGTCCTCCGGTGTGGACATAGCTCAGCCGCTTCATGGCTTCTCGGTAGGCGTCCACCCGGTGCCGGCGGCCGGTGTAGTCTTCCAGCCACTGCCGGAACTCCTCATTCAGCGTCTTGTTGCGTGAACGCGCCAACTCACGCGCCTCTTCAATCAACTGCTCATCGGCGCTGAGGGTAATGTTTTTCACTATTTCAGTGTACACGAGACTCGTGCGAACGCCGACAGCTAACGCGGGCACGAGCCGGCGCGTGCGCGGCAGCGACGCTCGCGCCCCTCCGGACGAGGCAACTTGGACGGGTGAAGGCGCCGGTGGCGCGTTCACCGAGCAAAGCGGGTGCGTTGCCGCCAAGCGCATTCCGGCCGTAGCCCGGCCCCCGGGGCCCCCAAGGCGCTTGCGCTTTGGGGTGGGAGCCGCGGGAGGGCGTCCTGAGAAGGGCGACCGTGCCGCCCGGAATTGCGACCACCCCGGGATGCAGGCAGGTCATGGGTCTGGCGCGCGGCGGGGTATGCTGGGCAACATGCGAAATTTTGTCGGCATTCTGGCGCTGGGTCTGGCCGTGGTCGCTCCGGCCGCCGCACAGGCCCCCAACCCGCTGAACACGTCTTATTACACCGCCATGCGCTGGCGGCTGATTGGCCCCTACCGTGCCGGGCGCGTGAGTGCCGTGAGCGGCGTGGCCAGCGATCCGAACCTGTATTTCATCGGCACGCCGGGCGGCGGTGTCTGGAAGACGACCGATGGCGGCGTCGTCTGGCAGCCGGTGCTGGACAAAGTGGGGGCGGCTTCGATTGGCGCCATCGCCATCGCGCCCTCGCAGCCGGCGACGGTCTACGCCGGCAGCGGCGAGCAGCTGCCCGGCGACGGCATGTACGTCACCCACGACAGTGGCCGGAGCTGGCGGCACGCCGGGCTCGTGGACACCCGCACAATTGACGCCATTTGGGTGGACCCACACAACCCGCTGAGCGTGCTGGCGGCGGCAGCGACCGGTGTCACCGGGGTGTACCGCACCGTGGATGGGGGCGCGAACTGGAAGCGGACGCTCAGTGTGCCAGCGGGCACGGGCGTGGTGTCGCTTGGCGTCGCGCCGGATGACCCCCAGGTTGTTTACGCCGCCACACAGGCCGGGCGCGCGGGTGCGCTCTACCGCTCTGACGACGGCGGGCTCACCTGGAAACCCCTGGCCGCCTCCGGCCTTCCCCTCAACGCCGCCGGCAAGGCCGGCCTGGCGGTCGCCCCCCAAAGCCGCGGGGGGCGCGTCTATGCTTACCTGACCCCGGGCCTGTTCGAAAGCACGGACGGGGGCGCGAGCTGGCAGCGCACCACGACCGATCCGCGCGTCACCGGCGGCGGTTACTTCTGCCAGATCTACGTGGACCCGAACCACCCGCAGGTGATCTACGCGGTCGAGACCTCGCTTTACCGCTCCACCGACGGCGGCCACACCTTTGCCGCCTTCCGCGGCGCGCCCGGCGGCGACGATTACCACGTCATGTGGATTGACCCCGCCGATTCCCGCCGCATCATCCTGGGCGTGGACCAGGGCGCGACCATCAGCGTGGACGGCGGCCGCAGTTGGAGCGTGTGGTTCAATCAGCCCACCGCGCAGCTCTACCGCGTATCGGTGGACAGCCGGTTCCCGTTTTACATGTACAGCTCGCAGCAGGACTCCGGCGGCACGCTGGCGCTGCCCAACCGCAGCGACTACGGCAGCATCTCCGCCAAGGACTGGTACTCGACCGGCGGCAACGAAAACGCCTACTCGGCTCCCGATCCGCTCGACCCCAACCTGGTCTACACCAACGGCTGGTACGGCAATGTGGTGCGCTTCGACCGGCACGACGGCCAGGTGTTGACCGTCTTCGCCGCCGGCGACCGCTACCGCTTGGCCTCGCCCGCGCCGATTGTGTTCTCGCCCACCGACCCGCACCGGCTTTATCTGGGTACGCAATACCTGCTCGCCACCGACGATGGCGGCGCCTACTGGCGGCCGCTCGGCGGCGATCTGACTGCCGGCGCCGCGGCGCCGGCCTCGCGCGGCG
>JBOGKJ010000334.1:0-8160 GCA_050745565.1 Terriglobales bacterium
TCAGCGCAATGGCGAGGCTCGACCTACGCCCGGCTACCAGGGCTATTCTCTCGACAACACCACGCTTCTCGGCGCCATGACCATCGCCTATGGCGTGACCCCGAGGCAGATCGAGGGCGGGCCAAGCTGGGTCCGCACCGAACGATGGGACATCGAGGCGAAGTCGGATAAGCCGCACACAATTGACGAACTGCACCTGATGGTCGAGCACGCGCTCCTGGGCCGTTTTTCGATGAAGCTGCATCATCAGACCCGCCAGGAGAGCGTAATCTCACTGGAGGTGGACCCGCATGGCGCCAAGCTCAAGCCCCACCAGCCTGCCAACGACACCAATACTCCTCCAATCGGCTTGAGCCGGGGCAGCCAGCCCAACACCCTCGAGTTGACCGGAACCAATGTCAGCATGACGTATTTGGCGTTCATGCTATCGCGCCTGCAACCGGTGCCGGTACTCGATCACACCGGCCTCGACGGTCATTACGACATTTCCGTCGAGTTCCAACTGCCACCCCCTCCGCCCCGGACGCCTGGCGTCATTCCTCCGCCACCCAATCTTTCGCCCCTCTTTGAAGCTATCCGCAATCAGCTCGGCCTGCGCCTTGTCCGCGGCGGAAAGGGCCCAGTGGACTACATCGTGATTGACTCGGTCCAGAAGGCAACTCCCAACTGATCTGCCGCGGCGCGCCGATGGCAGCCAACCATTGACGGGCGCGGGCCCCTGTCCGGCTACGCCGGGCATCCCGCTTGGGCTCGCGCCGGCCCCGGGCCCGGCGAGCCCAAGGGGGCGCGAGCCGCCTTTCGCTAGAGGTCGGGTCGCGCCGCTTCGTTTGCCGGGAGCGGTGAGACCGCCACTGGCGCTTTCACCCCGTTGGAATTCCGCGGCTCTTCATGCCGGTTTTGCCCGCGGTGCAAACGGCGCGACTCCCAAATGATCTGCCGCGCCGCGGCGCGCCGGTGGCAGCCAACACCGGACACTATTCCGATTCTCTGAGGTGGGGCCGACTGGCTAGAGCGCCGAGGCGAGATCGGTGAGGGCGAAGTCGCCGCCCTTGTAGAGCAGGGGCTCGCCGGAGAGCTTGGCGAGGGCGTAGGCGAAGCAGTCGCCGAAGTTCAACCGGGCGGGGTGGCCGCTGGCGCGGCCGAAGAGCTGGTAGGCGCGGCGAGCGACGCGCGCCTGGTCGGCGGTGAACGGGACGATGTGCACGCCCGTTCGCTCCAGGTACAGATCCATGGGCCGGAGTTGACCGAAGCCGGCGCGGCGGCCCACCACTATCGCCAGCTCCACCGCCGTCGCGGCCGAAAGCCGCGGCGCCGCGGCGGCGGCAATGGCGGCCGCGAAGCGTGGCGCATCCGGCTCGGCAAAAAATATTGCCGCCAGCGCCGAGGTGTCGAGTATCACTTCGGCAGTCCCCACTCGTCATAGAGCAGCTCGGCATGATCCACCGACTTGCCTTTGACGTGGCGGGCGATCTCGCGCCCCATCGCCAGGATCTCGTCAGCGCTGGCGCGGTGGCGGCGCTGGCGGCGGGCGCGCTCCAGGCGCTCGCGCAAGGCGACGGTGACGGCGCTGGTCAGCGACTCGCCGGTCAGGCGCGCCAACTGGCGCGCCAGCCGGTGCGCCTCCTCGTTCTTGATGTTCATGCCCATGGTAGAATCCTGTCTACCATTCTACCATCGCCGCCGCCACGCCGCTGCCGCCATGGTAGCCTAGCCCCAATATGTCTCTGGCCGCCGGCACCAGCCTGGGTGGGTATGAAATTGTCAGCTTGCTGGGCGAAGGCGGCATGGGCGAGGTGTACCGGGCGCGCGACCCGCGTCTCGAGCGCGATGTCGCCATCAAGGTGCTGACCGCGGCCGGCGCCAACGACGCGGAGCTGCTGCGGCGCCTGCGCCAGGAGGCGAAAACCATCGCCGCCCTCAACCACCCCAACCTGCTCAGCATCTTCGACCTGGGCGCCACGCCGGAGGGCGCGCCGTTCCTGGTCATGGAGCTGCTTCAGGGCGAGACCCTGCGCGCCCGCCTGCACCAGGGCCCGCTGCCGCTGCGGCGGGCGCTCGCCTTCGGCCGCCAGCTAGCCGACGCGCTCGCCGCGGCGCACGAGCAAGGCATCATTCATCGCGACCTCAAGCCCGAAAACATCTTTCTGCTGGCGGACGGACGCATCAAAATCCTCGACTTTGGCCTGGCCAAGGCGCTGCGCAGCGATGCGGCCGCGTTCGACGCGGAAGCCCCAACCGTGGTTGGGAGCGCGGCCACGATGCCGGGGATGGTGCTGGGCACGGTCGGGTACATGGCGCCGGAACAGGTGCGCGGCGAAGCGGCCACCTCGCGCTCGGACATTTTCGCCTTTGGCGCCATTCTGTACGAAATGCTCGCCGGCCGGCGCGCCTTCGCGGCCAGCAGCAGCATGGAGGTGATGAGCGCCATTCTGCGCGACGACCCGCCGGAAGTCACCATGGCCGGCGCCGCCCTGCCCGCGGGCGTGGACCGGCTGCTGCGCCGCTGCCTGGAGAAGGAGCCGCGCTTGCGCTTCCAGAACGCCGCCGACCTCGGCTACGCGCTTTCGTCGCTGGAAGAGGCGAACTCCTCGACCCCGACACGGGCGCTGCCGGCGGCGAAGCCCCGCACCCGGCGCCGGTGGTGGGAGCTCGCCGTAGCGGTGCTGGCCGGCGCGGCGCTCACCGCCTTTTTTGTCCTTGGACGCGGGGGTCCGGACCTCACACGCATTCGCTACTCTCTGTTCGTCGCCGGCAACGTGGCTTCCCGCGGCGCCTAGTCGCCCGACGGCACCGCCGTCGCCTACACCGCCGCGCCCACGCCCGGCGATCCGCCACAGGTGTTTGTGCGCTACCTCGCCAACACCGCGCCGACGCAGCTCACGCACCGCCCCGACGCCGCCCAGGTGGTGGGTTGGACCGCCGACGGGCAACAGGTGTTGTACCTCGCTGGCGACACCGCGCTCGATAGCGTGGCAGCGGTGGGCGGTGCGCCGCGGCAGGTGGCCACGCTTCCCCGCGCCCTCAGCGCCCGCACCATGGCGGTGTCGGCGCGCGCCTGGGCACTGTTCCAGGCCGGCACCGACGGCCGCACCGCCGTGCTGATTTCCTCCCCCCCCGGCAGCCCCTGGAAGCCCTACCTTCCGGCGCCGTTCGCCTCCACCGTCCTCATCAACGAACCGGAAATGCATTTCTCGCCCGACGGCGCCAAACTCCTGCTCTTCCTCAACGCCGCCCGCGGACGCGAGGAAGCCTGGCTGCTGCCTTTCCCCGCCAACTCCAGCCGCCCGCCCCGCCAGATCCTCACCCATCTGCCCGCCCTGCTCTATACCCCTCAGTTTGCCTGGCTGCCCGACAATCGCCGCATCCTCGCCGTCGCCTCTTCCACCGCTACCGGCGATCCCCAGCTCTGCCTGATGGACACCGCCAGTGGGCGCCTCCGGCAGCTCACCACCATGCTTACACCCGCCCGCGCGCCCACGGTGTCGCCAGATGGCAAGCAGGCGCTGTTTGTTCGCACCACCGGCGCCTACGACGTCGTCTCAGCCCGCCTCAGCGACAGCGTGGTCGAACCCATGCTCGACGACGCCGCGAGCAACAACCAGCCCGATTGGTCGCTCCGCGCCCCCGTCATGGTTTACCTGACCGCGCGCGACGGCAAGCCCCAGGTCTGGCTGCACTCCGTGGACTCAACGGGCGAGGCGCAGGATCGCCCGCTGGCCGACGCGAGCACGCTCCGCGCCGGAGAAATGCTCGGGCCAACGCTGTCGCCCCATGCCCACCGGCTGCTGTACGCCGCTTTCGGCGCCAACGGAAACGGAAGCGTCCATCTTTTTATTGCCTCAACCGCCGGCGGCAAGCCGATACGGCTGACCGACACCAGCACCACCAGCTCGCTGCTCGAAGTGGGCGCCACCTGGTCCCCCAACGGCGATCAGGCCGTCTACGTCGGCCTCCGCGGTCAGAACGCCGACCTCATGCTCGCTCCTACCACCGGCCAGGCCACGCCCCATGTCCTGCGCGCCAACGTGGACTCCCTGCTCCCGGTCTGGTCGCCCGACGGCGCCTGGATCGCCTACCAGTCCGGCAGCGACGACACCGTGCATCTGATCTCGCCTGACGGTCGCCGCGACCGCAACTTGGGAAAACTCGACACCGCCGCCGTCGCCTTCTCCAGCGATGGCAAGCTGCTCTACGGCATCCAGTCGCTGCCGCACCACAATTATCTGTTTGCCGTGGATCTGGCCTCCGGTACCGAGCGCCGCATCGCCGACCTGGGCGAAGACTTTACCCCGCAGACCGGCTCCCAACCCACCCTCCGATTCACGCTCACGCCCGACGGCAAAAGCCTCACCTACAACACCGCGCGCCCGGTCAGAAGCCTGGTGCGGATGCAGGATTTTGCCCCCGCTCCCACCGGCATCGCCCGGCTGCGGGCGCTGCTGCATGTGCCGTAACGGAAGCAATTAGCGATTAGCAATTAGCAATTAGCTTTGGGGACGCGTCCGCGGGTGCTGGCGGTGGGCGGGGGCGCAACCGAAGCGCTCCGGAAGCGGTAGACTGTCGGGCATGTGGAAAATGATCGTGGGACTCGGGCTGGGGCTGGGGCTGCTAATGCTGCCGGCGGGCGCGCAGATGGCGTCCCCGCCGCCGGCGCCTGCCGGGGCCGACGCCGCGATTCTGGCGACGGTGCGGAACTTGCGGGCTATAGACGACCACGCGCATCCGCCGGCGCTCTCAGTCAACGGCGTGGCCGACACCGACTACGACGCGCTGCCCTGCCCGCCCGAGGATCCGATTCCGCCCACACTCGCCAGCCGGGCTGACAACCCCATTTTCCAGCAGGCCTGGCGGGCGCTCTACGGCGCTTCGACGGCCCAGGCGGAGCTGGCGGCCAAGGCGCTGGTGAAGCAACAGCAGGAGCTGAATTACCCCAACTGGGTGCTGGACAAGCTCGGCATCGAAACCGAGCTCGCCAACCGCGTCGCGATGGGCCCGGGGCTCGCCCCGCCGCGCTTTCGCTGGGTGGCGTTTGATGACGCGCTGCTGTTGCCGCTTGCGACCTCGGCGCTGGCGGTGAACCCGGACCGCACGTTTTTTTTCGGCCGCGAGGCGGGCATCCTGCGCCGCTATTACAGCGGCCTGCGACTCGGCGGCCGGCCGGCGACGCTCGATGACTATTTACGCCAGGTCGTGGTGCCGACGATCGAGCGCCAGAAGGCGGCGGGCGCGGTGGCGATCAAGTTCGAGGCCGCCTACCTGCGGCCCCTCAATTTCCGCAACCCCGACCTCGCCACCGCGCGCGCCGTATACGCCGCCGGGGGCGCGCCCGCCGCGGCGCGCTATTACCCGCTGCAGGACGCCATCTTCCACGCCATCGCGCTCGAGGCCGGGCGGCTGGGGCTGGCCGTCCACTTTCACACCGGCTTCGGGTGCGGCTCCTACTTCGACATCACCGGCGCCAACCCCGCGCTGCTCATGGACGTGTTTAACGACCCCACGCTGCGCCACACCAATTTCGTGCTGCTGCACGCCGGCCTCGGGCCTTACGTCAACATCGTCGCCGCCCTGATCGCCAAGCCCAACGTCTATACCGACATCTCAGGCCAGACCTGGCTGCTGCCGCCGGCGGAAATCGCGCGCGTGGTGCGGACGCTGCTGGAGTATTACCCAGACAAAGTCATGTTCGGCACTGACCTGTCGCCGGGCGCGGGCGCGGAGGATTGGGAAGAGATCGGCTACCAGATGGAAAATGCCGCGCGCGACGGGCTCGCCCTCGCGCTCTCCGGCATGCTGCGCGACGGCGAGGTCACGCGCCCGCAGGCGCTGGCGATCGCGCGGAACGTGCTCCGCGGCACGGCACTGCGCCTTTATCCCGAACTTGGCGGCCGCTGAGCTTAACCCAGAATCAGAGATGCTGTAGCCGCGGCGTTGCTGTGGGGCGGGTCGCTGACCCGCGCGTCGGCCGCCGGCCGGCGCCACGCGGAAGTTCGGGTGACGACAGCAACTGTGATCCCGCCTCAGCCCGCGCGCCGCGCCTGCATGCGCCGCAGCATGGTTTGCAGCGAGTCATGCGGGCGGCCGGGCAGCGCGCCGGCGAACAGGTCGCCGTAGTGGTCGAGCCGGCGCCGCACCGCGGCCATGGTGAAGCGCGCCGGGTCGAGCGAGGCGCGCAGCTCGGACCACTGCAGCGGGCAGGACACTGGCGCCCCCGGCCGCGCCCGCGGCGAGTAGGGCGGTGGGATGGTTTTGCCGTGCGCGTTCTGGCGGAAATCCAGGTAGACGCGACCGGGCGGCCGCCCCGCCACGCTCCAGATTTCGGTGACCAGCTCGGGGGTGCGCGCCGCCGCCATGCGCAACAGCAGGGCCGCGAACTGCTGCGTCTGCTGGAAGCTGTGGCCGGGGGCGATCGGAATCCAGATGTGCAGCCCGGTGGCGCCGCTGGTCTTGAGGAAGGCACTGATCTCGAACTCCTCCAGCAGCCGGCGGAGTTGCTGTGCCACCCGCACCACGCGCGCAAAGGGCGTCTCCGGGCCGGGGTCGAGGTCGAGCAGCACGAAGTCCGGCTCTTCAGGCGAGGCGGCGCGGCTCATCCAGATGTTGTGGTCAATGCAGCCGGCGTTTACCACGTAAAGCAGCGTGGCGGCGTCATTGCAGAGAATGTAATTCACCCCGCCGAATTCGACCGTGCGCAGCCAGGCGGGCGCCCAGGGCCCGGCGTTTTTCTGGAAGAAGTACTGCCCGGTGATGCCGTCCGGATAGCGCTTCATGGTGTAGGGACGATCGCGCAGATGCGGCAGCAGAAAGGGAGCGGTGTCGTGGGCGAAGTCGAGCAGATCGCGCTTGCGGGTGCCGTCGGGGAACATCGGCTTTGGCAGATGGGTCAGGTGCACCGGATGGTCGTCGGCGACGATGAGCGCCTGCTCGACCTTGACGGGCAAGTCAAGTGGCCCGGCACGGCGCATGGCGCCCGCTCCGGCCGCCTGCGCAGACGGACGCGCAGACGGATGCGCGGAGGGATGCGCGGCGTGCGGCCTGCACCGGCGCTCAGCCATGCGGCACCTCGCGCACGCACTGGTTGGGCGCCTTATCGGGGCGCAGACCCAGAAACACCGGCGCCCGCATGGCGCCTTCCGGCGTCCACTCGGCAAACTGCACCTCGGCCACCAGCTCGGGCTTCACCGGATGCACGCCGCCGCGCGCCGGGCCCGCCGGCTGCAGCCGGCGCCGGATGGCGGCGCGGGTTTTGGCATCGAAGCCGGTGCCCACCTTGCCGACCGGCAACAACGCACGGCGCCCAGTGTCGTATACGGCAATCGCCAGCGCGCCAAACTCGGTGCGCAAACCCCGGGGATCGGTGTAGCCGACAATCACCGCCTCCTGGCGCTGATGGATTTTGAGTTTCAGCCAGTCCCGGCTGCGGCCGGGCCGGTAGGGGGCGTCGGCGCGCTTGGCGACGATGCCCTCAAGCCCGTGCTCCCGGGCCAGCCGGAACAGCCCGATGCCGTCGCCAGCAACGTCATCGGCGTAACGCCAGGGCTCGCTCCAGGCGAGCCCGGCCAGCTTCGCCTTGCGCTCGACGAGCGGAAGCGGCATGAGGTCGCGCCCCTGGAGCGCCAGCAGGTCGAAAGCGTAATAGACCACCGGAATTTTGGCGGCGGCGCGGGTGATGTCGGCTTCGCCGGCGAGGTTCATGCGCTGCTGCAGGCGGTGAAAGCTGGAGCGGCCGTCGCCGTCGAGCGCGACGATTTCGCCGTCGAGCACAGCGTCATTTATTGGCGCGGGCCCCAGCGCGGCGCCGCCGCGCGTCCCGCTTTTGCTCGCGCCGGCCCGGGGCCCTTCATGCCCGGCCCGGCGCTCCGCCGTTCCATTCGGCGCGGGCCCCAGCGCGGCTCCGCCGCGCATCCCGCTTCGCGGCCCCGGCGCGGCGCCTATGCGGGCGAGCTCGGGGTATTGGTGGGTGAGGTCGCGGCCGTTGCGCGAGATCAGCGTCACCGCGCCCGCATGGCAGCGCGCGAAGGCGCGAATGCCATCCCATTTGATCTCAAACCGCCAGGCGGGGTCGTTGAAGGGCTCGCGGGCCAGCGTGGCCAGCATGGGTTCAGCCGGCAGCGCTGGCAGTGACGCCCGCCGCACCGGCCGGCGCCGCGCGGCGGGCACCGC
>JBOGKJ010000335.1:0-2861 GCA_050745565.1 Terriglobales bacterium
ACTCCGAAGGTGTGAAAGCGCCACTGGCGCTTTCACCCCTCCCAACGATGCCGCTCGCGCCCCCTTGGGCTCGCCGGGCCCGGGCCGGCGCTCCACAGCCCTTCGAGTGCGGGCACGGCGCTGCGAGCGTCTCAGCGAGCAGGGGCAGGGGCCCGCGCCCGTCAATGCTCCTCGATGGCGCTTCAGCGGCTGCCGGCGCTGGCGAATACGTGGCCGGCGGCTAGGCGGCCAGGGTGGCCGGTGATGGCGCGTCCGGACTCGACGTGGCAAAGCTGGTAGCCGAGCCCCAACAGCAGCGCGGCCACGGCTCGCATGCGTTCGGCTTTTTGGCGGCGGCCGCAGCCATGGATTTCGACCAGGATCTGGGGGCGGCTGCGGGCCAGGGTTTGCTCGGCGCCGCAGAGCACATCGAGTTCCATGCCCTCGACGTCAATCTTGATGAAATCGGGGCAGGGCAGGGCGGCGGCGGCAACCAGCTCGTCAAGGCGCTCGACCTGGGTTTCGCCCGCCTGGCGCCGCAGCGGGGTGCGGGCGTCGTCGGCGAGCGAGGCCGTGGTGGGCATGCCCGGAAGCATGAAGATGGTCCGCCGCCCGCGCTGGTTGCCGAGCGCCAGCCGCAGCGGCAGGACGTTGCGGATCGCATTCGCCTCCAGGTTGCGGGTGAGCGTGGCAAAGTTGTCCGGCTGCGGCTCGAAGGCAATAACGCGGCCGCCGGCACCGACGCGGCGGGAAAAGAACAGCGCGTAGGCGCCGGTATGGGCGCCAATGTCGTAGGCGACCTTGCGCCGCAGGTTGAGTTGCAGCAGCAGGCGCTCTTCCGCGCTCATCGAGCGCCGAAATCGCGCCCAGCGCGGGGTGGCGAGCGCGTCGCAGTTGCGGAAGCCCTCGGCCATGTCCTTGCGCAGCAGCCCGGGGCGGTAGCGCCCCAGCGGCCCCAGCCAACTCCGTAGCAGTTCCACCGGCGTGGCCACGCTCACTGCAGCGGCTCCAGGGAGCGCATGCCGTCGCCGGCGAAGGGTGAAACGGCCCGGATCGAGGTCAACTCAAAGTTGTCATAGCTGATGTCGAGCACGGCGTGGCCCAGGAAGCGTACGTGCGAGGTGATGTGATTGCTGGAGGGAAAGTAAAAGTCGCCGATGCGCTGGTTATGCAGGTTGAAATGCGTATGGGTAACCCACCACGAAGGCGAACGCAGCAGTTGCCCTTCGATCCTTTCGATGCCGAAATCGGCGGGGTTGACCCAAATTGTGCCGCGGAACAGAAACCGGTCCGGCGAGTCGGAATCGTGCGGCTCGACTTTCAGCACGTAGTCCTTCGGCCCCCCGGGGCGGGGGAAATCCAGCTGGGTGAAGCGGTAGTTTTTGGGCGTGATGGAGCTGCCGTAATGTCCAGCGATGTCGGCCTGGCGACGTTCCTGCTTAAGCAGCGGGTCCAGCACATGGTTGCGGAGCATGCCCGAGCCCGTCTCAAACACCTCGGTAAGGACTTTCGGACCCGGCTGCTGAAAGCTGACGCGGACCTGCATAGTGGCAGACTTGTGCCCCATACCATCGTAAACGACATGATAACTGCGGCGGGCGGTATACGCATTCAGCGCTTCGGTGCGGGCTGCGTTCATCGCCACCATGCGCTGCACCACCTGCGCGGTGCTGAGCGGCGAGTCCACCTTCGGCGCAGCGGCCGCCTGGCCCCATGCGCCCGTCGCCAGAAGTGTCAGTGCCAGCCCGATTTCGCCCCCGCCGCGCATATGCCCTTTGGATGCGCTGCGGAAGCCCAAAGCCGACAACAACTATTGCCGCCTCCGCGCGGCTGGTGCGGCTGCCTGCAGTTTCCTGTGGCGGGAGTCGCGCCGTTTGCACTGGGGCCAAAATCGGCGCGGCCCCCCCTCCAGGGCCGAATCAACGTAGGTGTGGCAAAACGGGCAGCCTTCCGACTGGCGCCACCTCCCGTGGGCGGGTCGCCGACCCGCGCGCCGGCCGCCGGCCGGCGCCATGCGGCAGTTTCGGGGTGACCACAGCAGCCGTGATTCTGCCGTAGCGAAAGCCTGCTCGCGTCCCCTTGGCCTCGCCGGGCCCGGCCGGCGCCGCCCTTCGAGTGCGGGCCAGGCGCTGCGAGCGTCTCAGCGAGCAGGGGCAGGGGCCCGCGCCCGGCAATTGCCGTTACCTGCCGTTACCTGCCGTTTCCTGTAGCACCGGCAGCGTGGCGGGCACCGGTGCGCCGGCGGCGGCGAAGGCCTTCTCGAGCGCCGGCAGCGCCTGGCCGCCGACCGACCGCAATTGGGTTTCAAGTGGCGCGAGCGCTTGGCGCACGAGCCGCACGTCCTCAACGCTGGTGCCGGTCGGCGCCGAAAGCGATTGCCGCTCCGCGCCGGCCGCGTTGCTCAAGCGCGCGCCTAGGCTGGGCGTGGCGCCGCCGCCGCCGCCGCCAAAGCCGCCGCCGCGCAGCGAGGCGGCAAGCGCATCGTAGCGGTGCTCGAGGGCGTCGGTCTGGTCAATGAGCGATTGATGGCTCGCGGGGTAGGCGGCGGCGGTGGCGCGCAGCGTGGTCAGGTCGGCGCCCACCGCGGTGGAGTAGGCCTGCACGGCGCTCACCTGCGCCTGCAATTGCTCGAGCTGCCGCATGAAGTCGGCGTGCGCGGCGAGCGCGGCCGCCGGGGGCGTGCTCGAGGTGTCGGCCTGGACGCTGAGCGCCTGCGGCTGGCCCAGCTCGGTCCATTTCCCTTCCCAGTGCTGGTAGAGCGCGACGTGGTAGGTGCCGGGCAGCACCAGAGCGCCGGGCGTGCCCCCGCCTTCAGGCGGAGGCGGTGTGGCGCCGCCACCGCCGCGTCCCCCGCGTCCACCACCGGCGGCGGCGCCCCCGGC
>JBOGKJ010000336.1:0-1617 GCA_050745565.1 Terriglobales bacterium
CCACTGGCGCTTTCACCCCGTTGGAATTCCGCGGCAAATCGCGCCGACTTTGCCCGCAGTGCAAACGGCGCGACTCCCGCGAGTGGCGATGATGTGGGGCGGGTCGCTGACCCGCTAGCCGGCCGCCGGCCGGCCCGCCCCTCCCGCCTGGCTTGGATTCAGCATCCCTGTTTCTGCTCTGGCGCCTCACAATTCAGTCTCGTTGCCAGGCGCGGGCCCGTGCCCGGCTACGCCGGGCATCCCGCTTGGGCTGTCCATCTCCGGGCGCCCTCCCAAATCACCTGCGGCACTTCGCTGCCCTTCGCGCCGGCCTTGCCCGCCACGCAGAATGCGACCCTGCCCGACCCCGCGCTGCCCCATCTGCCGCCGGGTTGCGGCTGCCGTCGTCTTGCAGTAGGATGAACGCCGGTCCGGTCCGCTGTTCCCGATGTCTGCCGCACCCACCGACGTCCTTATCATTGGCGCGGGTCACAATGGCTTGGTCTGCGCCGCCTACCTGGCCCGCGCCGGGCTGCGCGTCACCGTGGTCGAGCGCCGCTCGGTGGCGGGCGGCGCGGTCGTCACTGAGGAGTTTTACCCCGGCTTCCGCAATTCCGCCGCCGCTTACACTGTCTCCCTGCTCCACCCCAAAGTGATTCGTGAGCTGGAGTTGGCGCGCCACGGCCTCCGCATCCTGGAACGGCGCTTCGCCAACTTCCTCCCCACCTCCGACGGCCGCTTCCTGCTCACCGGCGGCGGCCGCACCGCCGCCGAGGTGGCCAAGTTCAGCCGCCGGGACGCCGAGCGCCTCGACGCCTACGGCGCCGAGCTCGACCGCATCGCCGACCTGCTGCGCGCGCTCATGCTGCAGACGCCTCCCAACCTCGTCGCCGGCAGTTGGCGCCAGGCGCTGCCCGAGCTGCTGCGCGCCGCGCGCCTCGGCGGCCGCCTGCGCCAGCTCGACATGCCCGCCCGCCGCACGCTGCTGCGCCTGTTCGCCGACTCCGCCGGCGATTACCTCGACGGCTGGTTCGAATCCGATCCCATCAAGGCCGTCTTCGGCTTCGACAGCATCGTCGGCAACTACGCCAGCCCCTACTCGCCCGGCTCCGCTTACGTCCTCCTCCACCACGTCTTCGGCGAAACCAACGGCAAAAAGGGCGTCTGGGGCCACGCCGTCGGCGGCATGGGCGCGATCACCCAGGCCATGGCCGCGGCCGCCCAAAGTCACGGCGCCGATATCCGCCTCGACCAGCCGGTCGCGCGCCTGCTGATCGAAAACGACCGCGCCGCCGGCGTCGTGACCGAATCCGGCGAGACGCTGCGCGCCCGCGTCGTCGCCGCCAACGTCAACCCCAAGTTACTGTTTACCCAGCTCGCGCCCGCGGGATCGCTGCCCACGGATTTCCTCGCCCACATGCGGCAATGGCGCTGCGCCAGCGGCACCTTCCATGTGAATGTCGCCCTCGCCGAACTCCCCAACTTCACCTGCCTCGCCGGACCCGGCGACCACCTCACCGCCGGCATCATCATGGCCCCCAACCTCAACTATATGGAACAGGCCTTCTTCGACGCCCGCAGCCTGGGCTGGTCACGCCGCCCCATCATCGAAATGCTCATCCCCTCCACCCTCGACGA
>JBOGKJ010000337.1:0-16925 GCA_050745565.1 Terriglobales bacterium
TCTGGCGCGGGGCCTTTGAACCCGCCTGTCGCCCGGACGTGAAGTATCGCCGACTGGCACACAAGCATCGGTGAAACTGCTGGTGGACACCGACGTCCTGGTCGACGTCGCGCTGACTCGCGCACCGCACGCCGGACGAGGCAACTTGGACACGCCCTGAGCAGAGGGGGCGCGCGGTGCCGTCAAGCGAATTACGGCCGCAGCCCGACCGGCGGGGCCCCCAAGGCGCTGGCGCCTTGGGCTGGGAGCAGCGGGAGGGCGTCCAGAGAAGGGCGGCCGGCGCCGCTGCCAGCGGCGCGCCCCTCGACGCCGTGCGGCATGGCCTGGCACAGCCTCGCGAACTTTGAATATCTCGTCCGGCCGCGCACCGGGCGCGGTAGGGCACGGGAGTTTTTAGCACAACTGCTCGATTTCATGCCGGTTGCCCCCACCTCCACCGCCGCGGCCGGCACCGCGCTGGGTCGGCCGTTCGCCGACTTCGAAGACGCGCTGCAGGCGCCGGCGGCCATCACCTGCGGCGCCGACGCCGTCGCGACCCGGAACCTGCGCCACTTCGCCCGCTCGCCGGTCCCGGCGCTCAGCCCGGCCGCGCTGCTGCAGCGTCGGGGTTGAACCGCCGAACCACGGACTTGGGCATGGGCGCACGCGCCCGGGCGCCCCCGGGCTTGACAGCCGCGCGGCGCATATGTATGGTGCATACATATGGGCAACCTGACTGGAAGACGCGGCGCGGCGGAGGTGCTGGTGCTGGCGCTGCTCGACGCGCGGCCGCGGCACGGTTACGAACTGGCGCTCGAGATCGAGCGGCGCTCGGAGGGCGTGATTGACTTTCACGCCGCCTCGCTCTATCCGCTGCTCTACCGGATCGAGCGCCAGGGCCTGGTGGCGGCGCGCTGGGTGGAAAAGCCGAGCGAACGGCGCCGCCGCTACTACCGGCTGACCCCCGCCGGGCGGCGGGCGCTGGCGGCCGAGCGCCAGGGCTGGCACCGCTACCTGGCGGCGATGCAGGCGCTGCTGCGGCCGGAGGAGGCCTGAACGATGGCGGGCTGGGTAGCGCACGTGCGCCAACGCCTGCCGCCGCTGGGGCTGGGGCCGGAGCGCGAGCCGGAGATCATCGCCGAGCTGGCCGGACAACTGGAACAGGCCTATGAAGCGGCGCGGGCTGCCGGCTCGACCGCGGCCGAAGCGCGCCGGCGGGCGGAGGCTGAAGTGACCGACTGGCGGGCGCTCGCCGCCCGCATTCTGGCGGCGGAGCGTCCGGCGCAGGCGGCGTTGGCCCGGCGCCTGCCCTGGCGGCTGCGAGCGGTGCTCGCGGCCTCCGATGGCGCGCGGGACCTGCGGCGCGCGTTGCGCGGCTGGCGCCGCGCGCCCGGATTGGTGCTGGCAGCGGTGCTGACGCTGGGCTTGGGACTTGGCGCCAGCGTCTGGATGTTCTCGTTCGTGAACGCCGAGTTGCTCGAGCCGCTGCCGTTCCCGCAGTCCGGGCGTCTGATGGCGGTGCTCGAGTCCAGCCGCGAATTCCATCAAATCCCGTTCTCCTGGCCCGACTACCTCGACTGGCGTGCTGACAACCGCACCTTTACCCAGCTGGCCGCCGTCCGCGGCTCCGACATGGTGCTGACTCACCTGGGCCCGGCCACGTTCGCCCAGGGTCTGCGAGTGACCGCCAACTTCTTTGCCATGCTGGGCGGCAAGCCCATGCTGGGCCGCACGTTTACCGCCGCCGAAGACGGCCCGGGAGCCGCGGACGTGGTGGTGCTCTCGCAAGCGTTTTTCCGCCAGCGCCTGGGCGGCGACCGGCGCTGGCTGGGCCGCACCCTCGAGCTCGATGGCCGCGCCCGCACCATCATTGGCGTCATGCCCTCCAGCTTCCGCGGCCTGGACGGTGGCGCCCAATTTGCCTTCTGGACGCCGCTCGGCGCCCACGCCGCGCGCGACCCCAGCTGGGCCAATCGCGCCAACCGCGCCGGCCTGTTCGCCATTGGCCGTCTGCGCGATGGTAGTACCGCGGTGCAGGCCGAGGCGGACTTGAGCACCATCGCCGCATCGCTTGCCCGCGCCTATCCGAAAGCCGACGCGGGCGTCGGCGTCAACCTGCAGCCGCTGGTGAATCTGTTCGTGGCTGGGGTACGCCCGGCGCTGTGGATCTTGCTGGCCGCGGCGATGCTGCTGTTGCTGATCGCCTGCGCCAACGTCGCGAATTTGCTCTTGGCGCGCGCCGCCTCGCGCCGCCACGACCTGGCCGTGCAGCAGGCACTTGGCATCAGCCGCGGCCGCCTATTGCGCCAGCAGATGGCCGAGAGTCTCTTGCTGGCGGCGGGCGGCTGCCTGCTCGGTCTGGCGTTGGCGGCACTGGCATTGCGCTACGGAGCCGCCATCGGTGCCTCGGTGCTGCCCCGCGTGGTGCCGACCGGGCTTGACCTTCGCGCTGCCGCGGTTGCAGCCACACTCGCCCTGCTGACCGGGCTGGCCTGCGGCCTGCCGCCCGCGCTGCGCCGCTGGCCGCGCGCGGTCACGCTCGACTTGCGCGAGAACGCCCGGCTGGGCGGCACCGGCCGCCGTCTGCGCGGCGCGCTCACTGCGGCCGAGATGGCGCTGGCCATGGTGCTGTTGGTCGGTGCCGCACTGCTGCTGCGTAGCGTACACACCTTGCAACATGCCGATCTCGGCTTTACGCCCGATGGCGTCCAGAGCTTCATCGTCGGCCTGCCCACCACAGCCTACCCGCAACGCGCCCAGCAGCTCGAGTTCTTTCGCCAGGCTGTGGATCGCATGGCGCGCCTGCCGGGCGTAGCCGCCGCTGCCGGCGTCTACCCGCTGCCGATAAGCGGCGCTTCGTTCGCCGAACCCATCCTGCTCGCCGGCCGCCCGGCGCCTGCCCCTGGCCATGCCCCAGAGACCGACATCTTCGAGGTTCGCGGCAACTACTTCGGCGCCATGGACATTCACCTGCTGGCCGGCCGCGCCTTCACCGCAGATGACGATGGCGCCGCCCCACCCGTCGCCATCGTGGACCGGGCTTTGGCGCGCCAGTTTTTCCCGGGCCCCGACCCGGTCCAGGCCGCGCTCGGCGCGCAGTTGGTTCTCGACGGCGTCCAGCGTACCATCGCAGGCGTTGTGGTCCACGTCCAGGACCGCTCGCTAACCGGTCATCTCCAGCCTGAGACCTATATCCCGCAAGCGCAGGCGCACCAGAACACCGCCGCCCTGAGCTTCGTCATCCGCCCCGCGGCGGGTGCGTCGGCTGGGCTGGAACGCGCGGCGATCGCCCAGATCGGCCAGCTCGACCCCAACCTTCCCGTCACCAATGTTGAGCCGCTGGCCGAGCTCGTCGCCGGCGCCAGCCGCCTGTACCTGCACCTCGAATCCGTCATGGACATCTTCGCGCTGCTGGCGCTGGCGCTGGCCGCCGCCGGCATCTACAGCGTGCTCTCCTATGCGGTGGCCGAGCGCCAGCATGAGATTGGCTTGCGGATGGCGCTGGGCTCGAGCCGGAGCGGCGTGGTGCGGCTGATTGTGGCCCAGGGCATGCGCACCGCGGTTATCGGCAGTCTCGCCGGACTGGGGCTGGCGGCGCTCACCGGGCGCGCGCTCGCCGCGGAACTGATCGGCGTCGGGCCCGCCGATCCGTTGAGTTGGGCGGGCGCAGCCGCCGTGCTGCTCGGCGTGGCCGTGCTCGCCTGCGCCCTGCCCGCCTGGCGCGCGGCGCGCCTCGATCCGCTGAGCTCGCTTCGCCACGAGTAAACCGCCATGAACTGGACACTATATGTACGCTCACGCCTGGCGCCGCTGGCTCTGGACCCGGCCCGCGAACACGAGGTCATCGCCGAACTCGCCCAGCAGTTGGAGCAAACCCATGCCGCGGCGCTCGCCGCCGGCTGCGATGCCGCCGAGGCCCGCCGGCGCACCGAGGCGTCGCTCGGCGATGCCGCCGCGCTCGCCCGCCGCATCGAGCACGCCCACGCCCCCGTTACCGCAGCCGTGCGCAACCGCCTGCCCCTCCGGCTGCGCGCTGCGCTTGCGGCCTCGGACGCTGGCCGCGACATCGCCTATGCCCTGCGCGGCCTGCGGCGCGCGCCCGGCTTCGCCGCGCTGGCGGTGCTGACGCTGGCGCTCGGCATTGGCGCCAACACCGCGATTTTCAGTTGGGTGCAGGCCGAACTGCTGCAGGCGCTGCCCTATGCCCATCCCGACCGATTACTGCTGCTCAACGAATACGCCGACGGCAGAACGGTGAGTGTCAGTTATCCGGACTACTTGAGTTGGCGGCAGGACAACCAAGCGGATCACGGCGCCTTTGCGGCGCTAGCCTGGGTGCAGTGGCTACACTTCGACGTGAGCGGCGCCGGAACGCCGGAGGTCGTCAACGCCGCCGCGGTGTCAGCCAATTATTTTGCCACGCTGGGGGCGCTGCCGGCGCTGGGGCGCGGTTTCAGCCCCGGCGCCGATGCCGCCGCCGCCCAGCACGAAGCGATTGTGAGCTGGCACCTGGCCGAACGGCAATTTGGCACGCCGGCCGCCGCCGTGGGCCGGGCGCTGAGCCTTGACCGCGCGCAGGCGGTCACGGTGGTGGGGGTTCTGGCGCCCGACTTTCGGGAGTCGAGCGAAACCGAGATCTTTGTCCCCGACGGCATGGAACTCGCCAACAACAAAGATCGTGGCGACCGGGGCGATTCCGCCGTGATGGGCCGGCTTGCCCCGGGAGTGACGCCCGAGGCCGCCGCGGCGCAGATGCGCGGCGAAGCGGCGCGCCTGGCCATCGCCTATCCGGAAGACGATCACGCCGTGGGTTCGGTGACCGCGCCGCTACGTTCGGCCTTCGTGGGCACTGATGCCGGCATGCTGTGGCTGCTGATGACGGCCGTCGGTCTGGTCCTGCTGATCGCTTGCGCCAACGTGGCGAACCTGATGCTGGTCCGCACCGCCGCCCGCGAGCAGGAGTTTGCCGTGCGCGCGGCGCTGGGAGCGGGGCGAGGAAGACTGACGCGGCAACTGCTGATCGAGAGCCTGGTGGTGGCCCTGCTGGGAGCCGGCGCGGGGATTGCGGTCGCCCTGGCGGCGCTACCCGCGCTGCAGCGGCTCGCGGGAACGCTCTTCTCCCTCCGTTTGAGTTGGCCGGTGCTGGGCTTCACGCTGGCCGCGGGCGTGGCGGCGGCGGTGCTGTTTGGACTGGCACCGGCCCGCCTGGCGGGCCGCCACTTCCGCTGGAGCGGGCGCGGCGCCGCCGGCGCCAGTCGCTGGGGCCGGGGCTTGGTGGTCGCCGAGGTGGCGCTGGCGCTGATGCTGACGGCGGCCGCCGGCCTGATGCTGCGCAGCCTCGGCAACCTGATGGCGGTCAATCCCGGCTTCCAACCCCACAACGTGCTCACCCTCAGCCGCCGTCTCGCCGGTCCACAGTACAAAAACGACGCCGCCGTGCTGGCATTCGAGCAGCGGGCGCTGGCGCGCTTAGCGGCCCTGCCCGGCGTCGAGGCCGTCGGCATCGGCACCGGCCTGCCGATGACGGGGGACCATAGCCGCAGCGACTTCAACATTGTGGGCCGGCCCAAGCCCGAGCGCGGTCATTTCCCCCACCCCGATCTGCACTTCATCAGCCCCGGCTACTTGCCCGCGCTCGGGCTGCCACTGCTGGCCGGCCGCAATTTCAACGCTGGCGATGGCGCCGGCGCCGCCGGCGTCGTGTTGATCAGCGAGCACTTCGCCCGCTCGTACTGGAAGCAGCCCGCCGACGCACTGGGACAGCAGCTATGCTGCGGGAACGGTCACCCCATGACCATTGTGGGCATTGTCGGCAACACACGCCAGTACGGGTTAAATGCAGCGGAAAACCTTGAGGTTTACCTCCCATATGCGCTGGCGCCGCAACGGCGTCCCATCTTTGTGCTCCGCACCAGCGTTCCGGCCAACTCGCTGGCGACCGAGGCCAGCGCCGCCTTTCATGCGCTCGACCCTGGGCTGCCGCTGCCGGAAGTCGAGACCATGCAACAGGTCGTCACCGACTCCGTGGGACAGCCGCAAACGATTTTGTGGATGCTCGGCATCTTCGGCGGCCTGGCGTTGCTGCTGGCGGTGATTGGCATTTACGGCGTGATCTCCTACGCCACCCGGCGCCGGCGGGCAGAAATTGGCATCCGCATGACGCTGGGCGCCAGTGCGCCGGCTGTGGTGCGGTTGATCGCGGGTCAGTGCATGGTGCTGATTGCCGTCGGCGTCGCGCTGGGCGTGGTGGGCGTGCTGCTGGCGGGTCCGGCGCTGCGATCCTTTCTGTTCGGCGTCACCGCCCACGATCCGCTGATCCTAGCGGCCGCGGCGCTGGTGCTGTTCGCGGCTGGCCTGGCCGCCTGCGCGCTGCCGGCCCGCCGCGCCGCGCATTTGGATCCGCTCGAAGCCCTGCGCCAAGGCAATTAGGGAAGTGCGTCACACGCTTTGAACACGCGGCGGGCGTGCGCCGCGCCCGTGGCCGAGGCGAGGTCACGAAAGCTCAGGCGCGGCGGGCGTTGTGGGGCGGCGCGGCGCCCCGCCCCCCCATCGTGCCGGGCCGGGCGATCTCCGCTCGCGGCAGGGGCGGAGTCGCTTGCTAGCAAGCGAAATCGCCGGCCGTATTCAGGGCACGGGGGAGCCGACCCACGGGAGGCGTGGGAGCGAAGCCCCGGGTGAAGAGGGCGGAGCGCCCTCGACGCGGTTTCGCCGCGCATCACGCCAACGCCTGCACCCATTCGGCGGTGGACACCACCGTCGCCTGGCGCGGAAACACCTTGTCCATGAGGCAGGCATGCACCTCGGCGTCCATGTCCATGCAGGCGTCGCGCAGCACGATCAGCCGGTAATCGGCGTCGGCGGCGTGGCGCAGCGTCGAAAGCACGACGCCACTGGTCGAGATGCCGCACAGCACCAGCGTCTCGATGCTTTGCGCGCGCAGCACCATCTCCAGGTCGGTGCCGTGAAAGGCGCCGACGCGGTGCTTGGTAATCACCACCTCGTCGGCGGCCGGGGCTACGCGCGGGTCAATTTCACTACTGAAGGCTCCGCCAGCCGGCAGTGCGCTAAACAGGGGATTGCGGGCGCTGACCTCGGGGAAGCCCGCGCGGAAGCCGACCACAACGTAGATCACGCGCACGCCGCGGCTGCGGGCAGCGGCGATGGCGCGCGCGGCGTTGTCGAGCAGCGCGTGGGCTCCCGCGGCGAAGCGCTCGACGATCGGGCGTTGCAAATCCATCACCAGCAGCGCGGTACGCGCCGGGTCGCGGGGCAAGGCTTCCATCGGTCCTCCCATGACTACGTTGTCCGCTTTCGGACATGGCCCACACATATCCGAACATGGCGGCCCCCGGGGCGCTCTGTAAGTGATTGAAAACACACCGGCCGCCACCGGCGGAACTGGCAGGCTGCGTGCAGCGTAGCATGATTAGATATGGACAAAGCGCGTGATCCCAAGTTCCTGAAGCAGCGCCGCATGCGCCGCATCCTCATGGGCATTGTCGGCGTGCTGGTGGTGGTGGCCGTGTCGGTGGCGGTAAGCCGCCTGAAGCCCGCCCCGCCCAGCGTGGACGGCAGCTCGATCTGGCCGGGCGAGGTCTCGCAGGGCACCATGGTGCGCCAGGTCCAGGGCCTCGGCACGCTGCTGCCTGAGGACGTCCGCACCATTCCGGCCATAACCGAAGGCCGGGTTGAGGCCATCCCCATCCTGCCCGGTTCGCCGGTCAAGGCGAATACCGTGTTGGTGGAGCTCACCAACCCTGTCACCGTCAAGGCCCTCAGCGATGCCAAGGCCCAACTGGCGGGCGCCGAAGCCGATTTGGCCAACCTGAAGGCCACGCTGAACACCGCCGTGCTGGCGCAGCAGTCAACACAGGCGAACCTGGTATCGCAGGCCCGGCAGGCCGAACTTTTGAGCACAAGTGACCAAGACCTGCTGAAAAAAGGCTTGGTGGCCAAGCTCGACGCCGAAACCGACGCCGCCAAGGCTTCCGCGCTGCAGCAACAGGTGGCCATTGGTACACAACAGATCACCAGCATGCAGGCCAGCGACCAGGCGCAAATCGCCTCCTCGGAGGCCAAGGTGGACCAGCAGCGCAATGCGGTCGCATTGGCCGAGACCAACGTCAAAGGCCTGGACGTGATCAGCGGCATTGACGGCCTGCTCGAAGGCCTGGATATGGGCAACGGCACCCAACTGCAGGTCGGCCAATGGGTTACGGCCGGCACGGCAGTCGCCAAAGTGGTGCAGCCGAACAAGCTGAAGGCCGAAATCAAGATTCCGGAAACCGAGGTGGGCGATGTGGCCATTGGCCAGCCCGCCAGCATTGACACCCACAACGGCATTGTCCCCGGCCACGTCGAGCGCATTGACCCCAACTCCATCAATGGGACGGTTGCGGTTGATGTTGCGCTCGAAGGCCAACTCCCGCCCGGCGCCCGTCCCGACCTCAGCGTCAACGGCGTAGTGAACATTCAGACGCTGAAGGACGTAGTCTATGTTGGCCGGCCTGCATTCGGGGGGCCGGACCAGACCGTAAGCATGTTTAAGATCTCGGCAGACGGCAAGACCGGGACGCGGGCGCAGGTGCAATTGGGCAAGGCCAGCGTCAACACCATCCAGATTCTGCATGGTCTGGGGGTGGGCGAGTGGGTGGTGCTGTCGGACACCTCGGCCCAGGACGCCTTTGATACGATTCGGTTCAGCCCGCCGGTGGCGGTACACTGAGCGCAACAGTAACCTTTCCGCCCCGCGGCGGTATTTAGCAGCAAGGCGCGGTCAACGCGCCGCATAAAGGGGAACGGTACATGGCCAATTCAGGCGCGACTTCGAATCAGCCGGCAGTGATCACGCTCAAGGAAGTGACCAAGGTTTTTTACACGGATGAGGTCGAAACTCACGCCCTCGCCAACATCCACCTGGAGATCCTCAGCGGCGAGTTCGTGGCCATTGGGGGACCCAGCGGCTGCGGCAAATCCACGCTACTGTCCATTCTGGGCCTGCTCGACACCGCCACCGGCGGCGAGTATTTGCTCAACAACCAGCCGGTGGCGAACCTCAACCTGGGCGAGCGCAGCCGCATTCGCAACCGCGAGATCGGTTTCATTTTCCAGAGTTTCAACCTGATTGGCGACCTCTCGGTGTATGAGAACGTCGAGCTGCCGCTCACCTACCGCGGCATGCCCTCGGCCGAGCGCAAGCAGCGGGTGCAGGCGGCGCTGGAGCGGGTGGGGATGGCGCATCGCGCGCGCCACCTGCCCAGCCAGCTCTCCGGCGGCCAGCAGCAGCGCGTCGCGGTGGCGCGGGCCCTGGTGGGCAAGCCCAGCATCCTGCTGGCCGACGAGCCCACCGGCAACCTCGATTCGAAAAACGGCGACGCGGTGATGGATCTGCTGCACGAGCTGCACGACGGTGGCGCCACCATCTGCATGGTGACGCACGACCCGCGCTTTGCCCGCTACGCCGACCGCACCGTGCATCTGTTCGACGGCCAGATTGTGGACGAGAGCCAGGCGCAGGAGCAGTCCGCCGTCGTCACCCAAAGCTGAGATTGCGGGCAGCCGCGCCCGCACCGCCTGCTGTGGGGTCTCCCTGAACCACAGCTGCCCGCCAGCCAGGCCAGGTGTACTGGTTTCCCCACCGGACACCGCCTGGCTGGCTCTGTCAGTCATCAGTTCTCGGTCGTCGGTCATCAGTATTCGGTCGTCGGTCATCAGGCATCGGCGAGGGCCGGCTGCGGAGCTGCCCCGCGGTTCGGTGTGCATTTCAATGTCCGGATTCGGACAGGCGGGTTGCGCTACTGAACGGCTGGGCTTGGCCGAGGGAGCTAAATGCCGCATTTTCAGCGGCCTGGAATGGAACGCCGCATGCCCGTTCTCGTAATGAAGTCAGACCTCAAACCATGATGACTCGTCTTGCCCTTGTCCTGTGTCTTGCCGGTGGCTTGGCGGCGATTGCGCAACAGCCACAGGCCGCGGCGCCGCAGTCCACGAAACCACTGGAGGTGCGCAACACGGCCGTGCCGCAGAAGCTGGAGTTTCTGAATCGCGGCGGGTGGTCGGCGCCGTGGGAGCGCTACCAGCCGGCCAACGTCGCCCCGCCGGATCTTGCCAACCCCGCCGCGCTGCGGCAGGGGGTGCAGAGCGGCACGCTGTACCTGTCCATGCGCCAAATGCTCGAACTGACGTTGACGGCGGACTTGGATATTGCCGATGCCTCCTACGCCAAGCTGCAGGCCGGCCCCGACTACCTCCGCACCCTGGCCGGCGGCAGCGCCCGCGGCGTCGCCGGTGAGACCATTTCCAGCGCCCTATTCAACGGCGCCATCGGCGCTGGCGGCGCCGGCAGCAGCGGTGCCTTCGGCAGTGGAGCGGGTTCGGCCCTGGGCGGCAGCGCGGGCGTCCACGGCGGCGGCGGCGGTTACGACCCCAGTGTCAACATTTCGTTTGCGGATGAGCATACCCGCCAGCCGCTGAACAGCAGCGCCATCTTCGGCACCTCGATTGAGCAGCTCAACCAGGCCCAGGGTGGCATTTCGTTCGGCCAGAGCTTCACCACCGGCACCGGCTACTCGGTCAGTTTCGCCAGCGGCCGCAGCTACCAGAATTCGTCCGCCCTGTTCGTCAACCCCGAAGTGGTCAGTGATATGAGCTTCGGCATCAGCCAGAACCTCCTGAGCGGCGGCAGCCGCTCCGCCAACCGCGCCAACATCGAGATCGGCAAGAACAGCCTGGTGCAGGCCAACGCCAATTTCAAGCTCCAAGTCACCGACGCCGTCGCCCAGGCCGCCACCCAGTACTGGACGCTGGCCGGCGCGGGGCAACTGCTCGACATCGCCCGGCAAGCCGAGCAGCAAGCGCAACAGACGCTCGATGACACCAACGACCTCATCCAGCAGGGCAAGGTCCCGGCCGCCAACCGCATCACCGCCCAAACCGGCCTGTTCGGCGCCGAGCAGGCGGTCACCCAGGCGCATGCCGATTATGCCAAGGCGGCCTCGAAGCTGAAGGTGTTCCTGGCCAAGCAGTGGAGCCCGAATCTTATTCAGACGCGCGTCGTCACTACCGAAGTCTTGCCCCAGCCCGAGGCGGCGAATCTGCCAGCGGTGCAAGACCTGGTGGCCACCGCCGTCAATTTCAGCCCCAAGCTGGCCGAGGATCGCGTCACCATCAGCAACGACGATCTCACCGTGAAGGTGCGCAAGGACAGCTTGTTGCCGGGGCTCGGCGTATTTGCCTCCTACACATCGAGCGGAGTGGGCGGCGTGGAGTTGAACTGCTCGGTGGCCGCGCTACCCTGTCCTGTCGGCAGCACGCTGCCCCCGATCATCAGTGGCTTTGGACAATCATTTTCGCGCATCTTTTCCTACCGTGCGCCAGACTACGGCTTCGGCGTGCAGCTCAGCATCCCGGTCTGGAACCGCTCCAATCGCGCCGACGAAGCCACCGCCGAACTCCAGGCCGCCCAGGCGCACGTGGACCTCCAGAAGGACCAGAACGTGGTCTCCGAACAGGTGAACGAAGACCGCATCGAGCTGGAAAGCCAGGTCGGCCAACTGAAGCTGGCGCGCCAGTCGGCGGATGAGTTCAACCAAGCCCTGAGCGACGCGCGCACCAAGTACCAACTGGGCAAGGGCACCGTCACCGATGTGCTTGCCGCCGAAAGCGCCTTGACGGGCGCGCAGAAGGCGGTCGTTGCCGCCCAGCAGGCCTATGCCATCGCCCGGGTGGCGCTGGCCAAGGACAGCGGCACGCTGCTGGACAAATACCACATCTCGCTCGGCAAGCCCGCTACGCCGGCCACGGTCGGGCGCCTGAAATAGCACGGGCCAGTGGTAGGCTTGTCCTTGTGATCCAGCTTCGCAACCTCGAAAAGACTTTCCCCGCGGGCGTGGGCAAAATCTACGCCTTGCGCCAGATCAATCTCGACATCCGGGAAGGCGAGTTCCTGACCATCATGGGCCCGTCGGGCTCGGGGAAGAGCACGCTGCTGTCCATCTTGGGCATGCTCGACAGCGTCTGGGGCGGCGAGTTTTATTTTCTCGACACCCCCGTGCATGCGCTACCGGTGAAAAAGCGCATCGAGCTGAACAAGCAGTACATCGGCTTCGTCTTCCAGAGCTATCACCTGCTCGACAACTTGACCGTCTACGAGAACCTGGACGTCCCGCTCTCCTATCGCGACATCCGCTCGAAGGAACGCGCCGGCCTGGTGGCCGACGCGCTTGACCGTTTCCAGATCGTGGGAAAGAAAGACCTCTACCCGAACCAGCTCTCCGGCGGCCAACAACAATTGGTGGCCATCGCCCGCGCCGTGATCGCCAACCCCAAACTCATTCTGGCCGACGAGCCCACCGGCAACCTCCACTCCGCCCAGGGCCGCGAGATCATGGAGCTGTTCAAGCGCCTCAACCGGCAGGGCGCCACCATCGTGCAGGTCACCCATTCCGAGCAGAACGCGACCTATGGGGACAGGATCATTCAACTGGCGGACGGGTGGATGGTGAAATAACGGTTATTAGTTCTTGGGTTTGGGTTGTTGGTAAACGGTATGCAGAACTTTCGCGACCTGAGGGTGTGGCAGGCATCGCGCGAGTTGACCGCTGAGGTCTACCGCATGAGCGCCAAGTTTCCCGGCGCGGAGAAGTTTGGCTTAACCTCTCAACTGCGCCGCGCCACCGTGTCCATTGCCGCCAACATTGCCGAGGGTTGCGGTCGTGACACCCAGCCTGAACTCAGTCGATTCCTCGCCATTGCCACGGGCTCGGCCGCCGAAACCGAGGCCGAACGCCAATTAGCCTGCGATCTCGGCTTCATCTCCGCCACTGATCACGCGGCCTTGGCGGGTCGCCTGGCAAGCCTGCGGAGAATGCTCAACGCCTTGATGTCCCGCGTCCGATCCGCCAATGATCGCAGAACCAACAACCAACAACCAACAACCAACAACCAATGATCCGCATTCTCATCGCCGACGACGATGCCTCCATCCGCGAGGCGCTGCGGCTGTTGCTGAAGCCGCAGGGCTATCAGACCGAGGCGGTGGCGTCGCCGGGGGAGGCGGAGTCGGCGCTGCGGGCGCGGGAATTTGATTTGGTGCTGTTGGATTTGAACTTCACCCGCGACACCACCAGCGGGGGCGAGGGTCTGGAACTGCTGCCGCGACTGCTGGCGCTGGATGGGGCGCTGCCGGTGGTGATCATGACCGCTTGGGGAACGGTGGACATCGCGGTCGAGGCCATGCGCCAGGGCGCCCGCGACTTCATCGAAAAGCCGTGGGACAATGCGCGCCTGCTGAGCATCATCCGCAACCAGATCGAGCTGCGCCGCGCGCTGCGCGAGGCGGGCCGCCTGGAGGCGGAGGTGCGCCTGCAGCGCGCCGATTCGCGCCCCGACATGATCGCTGCCTCGCCCGCCATGCTGAACGTGCTGCGCATGGCGACCCAGGTGGCGCCCTCCGACGCCAATGTGCTCATCACCGGCGAAAACGGCACCGGCAAGGAACTGGTTGCCAAGACCATTCATGCGCTGTCGGCACGCACCGCGCGCCCGCTGGTCACGGTCAACCTGGGCGGATTGCCCGAGGGTGTGTTTGAAAGCGAGCTGTTCGGCCACGTTCGGGGTGCGTTCACCGATGCCAGTGCCGACCGCGTCGGCCGCTTCGAGTTGGCCGACGGCGGAACGCTGTTTTTGGACGAAATCGGCAACGTGGGCCTGGCGCAGCAGGCCAAGCTGCTGCGCACGGTGCAGTCGGGCGAAATGGAGCGGGTGGGTTCGTCCCGCACGCGGCGCGTGGACGTGCGTCTGATATCGGCCACCAATGCGCAGCTTGCCGCCGAAGTTGCCGCCGGCCGCTTCCGCCAGGACTTGCTGTTTCGCCTGAACACCATCGAGCTGCATATCCCGCCGCTGCGCGACCGGCCCGAGGATTTGCCGCTGCTCGCCAACCACTTCCTTCGCATTCACGCCGCGCGCTACAAGAAACCCCTGGCCGGCTTCGATCCGGCCGCGCTGCGCGCCATGCAGTCGCACCCGTGGCCGGGCAACGTCCGCGAGCTGGAGCATGCGGTGGAGCGCGCCGTCCTGCTCGGCGTCGGCCCGATGGTCGGCGCCGCTGACCTCGGCCTGCACGCGGCGCCGGGGGCTGCCGCGGGCCTGGACCATATGCCGCTGCAGGAAGCCGAGCGGATTTTGGTGCGGGCCGCGCTTGACCGTACCCACGGCAACGTCCACCAAGCCGCGAAGGCGCTGGGTCTGAGCCGCGCGGCGCTCTATCGCCGCATGGAACGTTATGGCCTCTGAGGGCGGCGGCGACGCTCCGGCCCGCACGCGCCCTCAAACCGCCCTGCTGCTGCTGGGCCTCGCCGCCGGCACGCCGGCATTGGCGGTGGCGCTAGTGCTGCTCTGGCTGCCGCGCGACCAGGTACCGGCTTTTGCGGCGGTGTTGCTGACCGGCGTCTGTGTGGCCGCCTGGGCGGCCTTCACCTTCGCCGCGCGCCGCCGCACGCTGTTTGCGCTCGGCACGTTCGCCAACATGATGGCGGCGGTGCGCGGCGGCGACTACTCGGTCCGCGCCCGCGGCGCGCAGCACGAGGACGCCTTCGGCGCCATCGCCGCCGAAATCAATGAGCTCAGCGAAGCCCTCCGGCTGCGCCGCGTGAGCGGCCTGGAGGCGGGCGCGCTGCTCGACAAGGTCATCGAAGCCATTGATATTGCCGTATTCGCCTTTGACGACGGCCATAAATTACGCCTGGTGAACCCCGCCGGCGCGACGCTGATGGCCTCTTCGGCTGAGCGCCTGCTGGGGTCGAGCGCCGCAGAGTTGAAACTTGCCGCCATGTTGGACGGCGATTCCAATCGCCTCGAGGAGGTCACATTTCCGGGCGGGCCCGGACGCTGGGACATCCGGCATACGCACTTTCGCCAGGACGGCCGCCCCCACCGCCTGCTGATCGTCAGCGACCTCAGCCAGCCGCTGCGCCAGGAAGAGCGGATGGCCTGGTACCGCCTCATCCGCGTGCTCGGCCACGAAATCAACAACTCGCTGGCGCCGGTCATCTCCCTCACCGGCTCGCTCGCCGGGCTTTTGCGTGACCCGCCCGCCGACGGCTGGCGCGAGGACATGCACCGCGGTCTCGACGTTATTGCCGACCGCGCCAGCGCCCTCAACCGCTTCATGAGCGCCTACACCCGTCTCGCCCGCCTCCCCCAGCCCGAGCTGCGCGAGGCGGATGCCGGCGGCCTGCTCCAGGCCGCTGTGCGCCTCGAACAGCGCCTCGCCGTGGCCATCCGGCCCGGCCCACCGCTCATTATCCTGGCCGACCCCGACCAGATCAGCCAGGTGCTCATCAACCTCATCCGCAACGCCGTGGACGCCGCCCTCGGCGCCTGGGGCAGGGAACAGGCCCAGGTCACCGCCGGCTGGGACCTGCGCCATAGCTGGCTCGAGTTCTGGATCCAGGACAATGGCCCCGGCCTCGCCACCACCGCCAACTTGTTTGTCCCCTTCTTCACCACCAAACCCGGCGGCAGCGGCATCGGCCTCGTCCTCTCCCGCCAGATCGCCGAAGCTCACCGCGGCCGCCTCACCCTCGTCTCCCGCCGCGGCCAGCCCGGCACCGAAGCCCGCCTCTACCTCCCGCTGGACTGAAGCGAGTGGGGCTGCTCTCCGAGCCGCCCGCCGGCCTCCGGCCGGCGCAAGCCTAAGTCCACCGGCCCACAGCAACGCTGATTGTGTCCTCCCAAGCCCATACTGCTGGCAGTACCGCGCGCTCTCGCTATTTGCACCCGCAGGTCGCTAGGTCAGGTATCGCCCCGCACTCATAGTGAAATTCCTGGCCGTGGAGGCATGCGAGGAGGTACCGCCCCCACGAATCACCTGCGACGTTAATCGCCTTCTTCATCTGCTGGCGCTCCCGACACAAATTGCGATTTGGCCATGTGCACCACACCATCAGGCACAGTTCGGCCCGGGAGAATAGTAGTTTCTCGAAATCGAAGTGCACGCTGCCGGCTTTGTCGTCCCACTCGACTTCCGCCGCCAACGGCATCGCTCGTATCAATTTGGTCCCCGGCTGACGTTCTAACCAGCACAAATCGTAAAGCCATTCGGCACGCTGCGCGCCATGCCCGCAGTGCTCGTACCCGCTTTTGGCTCCACGGTCTTTAAGCGCATCGCCGATCTCGCGGGTCCAGCGCTTGCGCTCGTTGCCATCCTTGGGACTCCACGTCTTCGATGAAGCGGCTACTCCGTTCAGAGCGTTGATCGCCATCTTGGCGCGTTCTTGAACATTGGCCATTTTGTGACTCCTGTACTTTCAGCGGGAACATCGTTGACGAGGCCCCTTTAGCCGGTAATGTATCAAACTTGGCCGCCGTCGGCCGTCCATGTCTCGGGCGCGTCGCGCCGAGAGCCTGCGCCCATTTGGGCCGGAAGGGGGCCTTCGGGCGGGCCCCGTCCATGAGGTCTCATTTGGCGCGTGCCCCGCGCGAGCTCGGTGGGACGCTGACGCCAAGGTGCGCTTGCCGCGCCCAGTACCTGCTGCCGTTTCCCGCCTTAACCTGCCTTGGCCTGCATTTTCTCGCTACACTGGGAGCGTGAAACTCCTGGTGACTATGCTGGCGCTGGCTGCGCTTGCAGCGGCTTGCGCCCCCAAGAACCCCGGGCCAACACCGAGGCGCGCCGAGGAGAGCGAGGTGCAAGCTACGAGCGCCGCGGTGCGCCCCTCGGCTAGCCCAGCTCGGATGGCGCCCGGCCGCCTTGCCCCATCCCCGAAACAACAGCTCTACCAAGCCTTCAACGGTCCGCAGTGCTATGCCTACGTGAAGCAGATCGTCGGCTTCGGCGAGCGCTGGCCGGGCTCGCCCGGCCATGCCAAGACCGAGGCGCTGGTCAAGTCCGTGGTCGTCCGCGACGGCGGCCAGTTCTCCGAAGACGACTTCACCGCCTCGAC
>JBOGKJ010000338.1:0-4156 GCA_050745565.1 Terriglobales bacterium
GGCGCGGCGAGCGCGCCGCCGGCGAGCGCGGCGGCGGCGCGGGCAAAGGCGCGGCGGGAGAATTCTGAGCGTAATCCAGAGCCCATCTTGGCGCCAGCATAGCACCGGCTCGCGGCAGACGTAGTGATCAATTTGGTGGCGTTAATGTTTATTAACCTCTTCTTACAACACGGGTTCGGGTAGTGGCCGCAAACTGAGGATCGGAGGATTGTATGCCACGGAGTGGATTGCGTTATTTGTGTGTGGTGCTTAGTGTTGTGGGCATGGCGCTGGCGGGCTGGGCACAGGCCAACCCGACCGGCGTGCTGGCGGGGACGGTGCAGGATCCTAGCCATGCCGCGATTCCGGGGGCCAAAGTCACGGTTACGGCCGCGAATACCGGTATCGTGCTCAACTCAAACTCGGGCGCGGACGGCCGCTTTTCGATTTCCAACGTCGCGCCAGGTGAATATACGGTATCGGTGACGGCGCCCGGCTTTCAAACGGGCACCTACCAAGCGGTGACCATTGCCGCCAATCAAACCTATACGCTGCAGTCAGTGCTGAAAGTGGGAGCACAGAGCTCGTCGGTCACGGTCGAGGCGGGCCAGAGCGTCATCCAAGCGGAGCAATCCTCGGTTGGGACCTCGATCACCGGCCAGGTGATCACGCAACTGCCGTCGGCCTCCTCCTCCAGCTCGCTCTATGAGTTGACCCAGACCGATCCCGCCATTCAAACCATGGGCGCGCCACGCCAGTCAAGCGCCGAAGGGCTGCCGGGCGGGGCGATCAACATCACCATTGACGGCATTTCGGCGCAGTGGGAATCGGGCAAGTCGGGCGACCCGATCTTCACCATGATTTCGCCCAACGTCAGCGACACGGGCGAGTTTGACGTGGTCAGCGCCGCCGGCTCGGCCAGCCAGACCGGGGAGGGCGCGGTGCAGATCAACTTCACCAGCAACCGCGGCACCAACCAATTCCATGGCTCGGCGTTCGATTACTTCCGCAACGAGGCGCTCAACTCGAACTACTATTTCAACAACCTGAGCGGCCAGCCGCGGCCCATCATGCGCTTCAACCAATGGGGCTTCAGCGTCGGGGGGCCGATCTGGAAAAACAAGCTGTTCTTCTTTTTCGACATGACCAAGTTCAGCCAGCCCGAAGGTCAGGTATCGAACTCGACGATTCTCAATCCGGATGCCGCCGCCGGGATTTTCGATTACGTACCGGTGGACGCCAGCGGCAATCCGGCCATGCCGGGCTCGGTGAACCCGGCGTATGAGACCTGTTCGGCGACCGGCAACAGCTCCGGCGGGCCGCTGTGCAAGGCCAACCTGCTGTCACTGGCCAGCAACAACGGCATTCCGAACGCGACCGCCGACCCCTTCATTGCCAAGATGCTGGGCCAGGTGGCCAGCGCCACCACGGCTGCGGGCGTCACCTTCACCACACCGCCCAGCCCCTATCAGCAGGAAATCGCCTTTCCGCTTTCCGGCAGCAACGCGCAGACCAACCCCGATTTTCGCGGCGACTGGAACATCAACCAGAGCAACTCGCTGGAGTTCGACTGGCACCTCAGCCGGCTGATCATCTTCCCGGACGACCTGAACGGCGGCGGCTACAGCTACCCGGTGGCGCCGTTTAACTCCAACCAGTTTGGCTATGGCGCCGACCGCGCCATCTGGAGCACGGCCTGGCGCTGGGCGGTGTCGCCGGACTCCAGCAACGAGCTACGGGTTGGGTTCCAGAACAGTCCGTCGAGCTTCAATTACAAGCAGACGGCGGGAATCTATCCCACCATCACTACCAACCTGGGCTCGATCCGGATGCAGCCGGGACTGCCAGGCGAGATGACCAACCCCTATCTGGGTTATGGCCCTTCGCAGGAATGGGACAACGTCTACCAGCTCAACGACAACTACGCCTGGGTGCATGGCAACCACAACATGACCTTCGGCACCACGGTCAGCCGGGCGCGCTACTCGGATTTGACTGGCTCAAACACGGTGGCGACGGTCAACGTGGGCCTGCAAGGCAGCGAGCCGGTGGAAGGGGTGCTGAACACCACGAACCTGCCGGGCATCGGCAGCAACGACCTGAGCTCCGCCGGCGACATTTACGGCCTGGTCACCGGAAACGTGACCGGCTATTCCGGCAGCGTGGCGTTTAATCCGAGCACGCGGGGATTTGTGACTGGCGCCCCGACCGTGGATAGTTATCACCAGACCGACCTGGGCTTCTATGCGGCCGACAGTTGGCACGTGCGGCCCAACCTGACAGTGAACTACGGTCTGCGCTGGCAGTATGAGGGCACGCCGGTGGACAACTACAACGAATACTTCATGACCGCCGGGGGCGCGGCTGCGGCCTACGGCATTTCCGGCGTGGGCAACCTGTTCAAGCCCGGCACTGAGACCGGCGTGGTCCCCAGCTTCGTCAATGACGCCGGCAAGCAGTGGTACAACAACTGGTACAAGGGCTTCGCCCCCAGCGTTGGGGTGGCATGGCAGCCGACGGGCGGCTTTTTTGGCGGCAGCGGCGACACCGTGCTGCGGGCGGGCTACTCGATCGCCTATTCGCGCGAGGGCCTGGAGAATTTCGGCGGCATCGCCCCCGGCAATCCCGGCTACAGCGGGTCGCAGTTCGCCAACGCGCAGCCGTCGGCGAGCGGCCCGGGAACGTTTGCGGCGGGCACGATGCAGATCGGCGCCATGAATGTTCCCAACCTCATCCAGACACCGGCCAGCTTCGCATCCAGCGTCCCGCTGGTGCCAAACTCCTCGGCCAATTCCGTCAACGTGTTTGACCCCAACCTGCACATGCCGTACATCCAGAGCTGGTCAGCGGGCATTCAGCGCTCGCTCGGCGGCCATCAGGCGATTGAGGTGCGCTACGTCGGCAACCACGGCGTGGGATTGTGGCAGCAGTTGAACCTCAACGAAGTCAACATCTTCGAAAATGGTTTCTTGAGCGAATTCAAGCAGGCGCAGGCCAACTTGGCCGCCAACGGGGATGGCTCGTTCGGCGACGAAGGCAAGCCGGGCGACGGTGCAGTGCCGATCATGACCGCCGCCTTCACTGGCGCGACCACCGGTTCGCAATCCGACCAGGGATTCAGCAACGGTTCGTTCGTGCAGAACCTCAATAACGGTCAGGCCGGCAGTATGGCCAACTCACTTGCGACCACCTACGGCTACTGGCAGAACCTCGTTAAGGGCGGCTACCCCAGCAACCTCTTCCTGGTGAATCCGGACGCGCAGGGCGGTTCCTATGAGCTGCGCAACGGGTTGCAGTCCACCTACAACGCCCTGGTGATCGAGTACCGGCGGCGGCCCATCCATGGGCTTACCATCAACACCAGCTACACCTTTAGCAAGAGCCTGACCGACGACTGGCAACGCGGCGGGTCCAACTTCCTAAGCGAGGTCACGCTGCGCGATCCCAGCCTGATGAAGGGTCCGGCGCCGTTTGACCTCCGTAACGCGCTGAAATTCTTCTCCATTTGGGAGCTGCCGTTCGGACAGGGCCAGCGCTGGGGCAACATGGGCGGCGTGGTCAATGACGTGGTCGGCGGCTGGTCCTTCGACAGCAATATACTGCTGCAGAGCGGGCGGCCGGGCCTGATCACGGGCGGGCTGGGCGGCACCTTCAACCAGAGCGACGGTGGGGTGGTGCTGAACGGTATGACCACGCAGGCACTGCAGAGCCAACTCGGCGTCTATAAGACGTCCACGCCGGCGCCGGGCGCGGTGTGGTTTGTGCCGCAAACGCTGCTGGGCGCCAACGGGCAGCGCACCAACACTTCGGTGCTGTCGGCCTGCGGCACGCCCGGGGTCGAGTGCCCGCGCATGTTCCTCTACGACGCGCCGCTGTTCCTGCCCGATCTGTCGCTGGTGAAGCACACCAAGATCACCGAGCGCATCGGGTCGGAGATTCAAGTGCAGTTCCTGAACGCCTTCAACAACTCCAACTTCTTCTGGACCGGCGCGTCCTCTACGTTTGGAACTGCGGGCAAGTCGGTGAACTCGAGCGGGTTTGGCCGCATCACGCATGCGTTCCAGGCCGTGGACAGCGACAGCGACCACGGCGGCCGCACCGTCCAGATCGTGGCCAAGATCACGTTCTAGGAGAAAACGCCAGCCGCTTTCCGGCGCGGGGGGGGGGGGGGGGGGGG
>JBOGKJ010000339.1:0-3800 GCA_050745565.1 Terriglobales bacterium
AAACGGCGCGACTCCCGCGGAGACGTCTACCAGATCTCGACGCGCTGATCCGGCGGCCGCCACATCGGCTGGCCCGGCTTGACGCCAAAGGCCTGGTAGAACGCCGGAATGTTCGAGAGCGGACCGAGCACCCGGTATTTGGCCGGCGCATGCACGTCGCTCAGGAGTTGCCGCCGCAGGTTGGCGGTGCGCTGCTGATCGAGCCACCCCAACGCATAGCCGAGGAAGAAGCGCTGCACCGGCGTGAAGCCGTCAACGGACTTGCCGGCCTTGTACTCGGCGGTCTGCTTGAATGCGTCGAGGCCGATCAGGATGCCGCCGTAGTCGGCGATGTTTTCGCCCAGCGCGGCCTGGCCGCGGATGTGCAGCCCGGGGATGGGCTCGTAGGCGTCGAATTCCTTGACCATGACCTCGGCGCGCTGCTGGAATTGCTTTGCGTCCTCTGGCGTCCACCAATCCTTCAGGTTGCCCTGCGCATCGAAATGCCGGCCTTCGTCGTCGAAGCCGTGGGTGAGCTCGTGGCCGATGGTCGAGGCGCCGGAGTAGCCGTAGACGATGGCGTCGTCGAGGTCCTTATCGGGCACGCCGGGGACGGTGAACTGAGCGGCGGGCAGCACGATCTCGTTGTTCGAGGGGTTGTAGTAGGCGTTATAGGTTTGCGGGGTCATGTTCCATTCGCTGCGGTCCACGGGCTTGCCGTAGCGCGAGAGCATGTCCTGGAAGCGCCAACGGCTGGCGCTCATCATGTTGGCGGCGTAGGAGTCGCGCCCGATCTGGAGGGTCGAGTAGTCCTTCCATTTGTCCGGGTACCCGACCTTGGCGTGCACGGCGTTGAGCTTGGCGAGCGCCTTGGCTTTGGTGGCGGGGCTCATCCAGGTGAGCTGCGCGATGCGCTGGCGGAACGCCTGCCGGATGGCCCCAAACAGCGCCGTGTAGCGGGCTTTCTCCTGGGGCGAGAAATAAGCGCCGACGAACTCGCGGCCCAGCGTCATGCCCATGGCCCGGTTTTCGGAGGCCAGGGCCCGCTTCCAGAGCGGGCGCGGCTGCTGCTGGCCGCTCATTTCGGTGTGGAAGAAGTGGAAGTTTTCGTCAACGAAGCGCTGGCTCAGGTAGGGCGCGTAGGCCTGCAGCAGATGCAGCCGCAGATAATCCTGCAGCGCCGGAACCGGGGTTACGGCCACGGCATGATCAAGGCCGGTGAAAAATTCCGGCTGGCCGACGATCACGGTCTTGGCCGGCAGACGCCAGTCGGTGAGGTACTGGCGGAAGCGCACGCCGGGGGCGTAGCGGGAGGTGAGCGCTTCCGGCGTCATCGGGTTGTAGTTCTTGTTGGGGTCGCGCATGGCCGCCTGGGTGCGGGAAGCCTTGGCGAGGGCGGTTTCAAGCTTCATGACGGCCGTCGCGCCGGCGGCGGCCTGGGCGGGCTGCTGCCCCAGCAACTCCAATACGCGGGCGAGGTGGGCGACGTACTCGGCGCGAATCTTGGCCACGCCCGGTTCCGGGTTGAAATAAAAATCGCGGTTCCCCAGCCCCAGGCCGCCCTGGCGCAGTTCGACCGCCTCAACGGCGCTGTCTTTGGCGTCTTGACCCACGGACAAGCCGAAGAACGCGCTCACGCCGATGGGGCGCAATTGGTTGGCGACTTCGAGGGCGTCGGGGCGCGATTTGATGGCGGCGATCTGGTCGAGTTCCGGCTGCAGCGGCTTCAGGTCCTCGGCGTCGGCATGGGCGGTGTCGGTGGCCATGGTCCAGAAGTCGCCCACTTTTTGCGCGTCGCTGCCGGGCGCGGCCTTGGCCGCGGCATCCTGCTCGCTGAGGGTGCGCAGGCGGGCGTTGATCTGGTCCTCGACCTCATTGCCGACGCCCCAGCTCGACTCGGTCTTCGGGATGGGGTTCTTAGCCAGCCAGCCGCCGTTGGCGTAGGTAAAAAAGTCCACGCCTGGGTTTACCGCAGTGTCGAGATCCACCTTCAGCGGATCCAACGGCGCCGGTGTCGGCGCGGGTGCATGTCCACAACCGATGAGCAGCAGTGCCGCGGCGAGGAACACGGGCCAGATTGTTTTCATGCCCGCGACATTACCGCAACCGGGTGGGTCTCTGCAACTGCTGTCTCGCCCAGCCGCGCCGCCGCATACAGCACCAACGTCAGCCACAGCAGGTCGGCGGTGAACAAGTGCAGCAGCTGCATGGCCGTGGGCGCAAGCAGCAGTACGTCGGCCGCGCCGCACGCCCATTGCAGCGCCACCGCCGCTACCAACCCATAGCCCAGACGGCGAACCAGCGCCGTGGCCGGCCGCGGCAACCCGTCCACCACCAGCCAGATCAAATACAGTCCCACCACGATCGCCACTGCCGGGTGAATCACGCGCAGCCGGTCCAGCAGCGCCGAGGTGCCGGAAAAATCCTGCCGCAGCCCCGCCGCCAGCGACAGGGAAGGGAACAGCGTGTCCGCCAGCGCCGCCATCGCCCCGCACACCGCCGTGATCAGCAACCCCATAACACCCGCGCCCAGCCGCCACCGTCCCGGCCCCACCCAGCGCGGCGCACCCAGCCCCGACGCCAGCGCCGCCGTCAGCGCCACGCTCGCCAGCAACAGCAGCGTGTTCAGCAAATGCGTGGCGTCGGCCGCCACCCGCGCCGCCGAGGCATTCTGTCCCACCCAGCCAAACAGCACCAGCGCCGCCCCCAGCAGCGCCTCCGTAATCAAAAACACCACCGACCAGACCGCCGCCCGTCGCACCCCCGAACCCCGCGGCCACACCCACCACGCCCCCGCCGCCAGCGCCACAATCAGCACCGCATCCACGCCGCTCGATGCCCGGTGCAGGAACTCGATCAGCATCTTCATTTGCGGGTGGTGCGGCAGAAACTGCCCGTCGCACAGCGGCCAGTTGGGGCCGCACCCGTTGCCCGCCCCCGCCGCCCGCACATAGGTGCCCCAGAGGATGACCAGCAGGTTGTAGCCCAGCACACACCAGCCAAAGGCGGCGTACCGGGCCCGCAATGCTACTTCTGTTCGCAACTCTCTATTATCCTGGATTCGTCCGCAACTTTCCGCAACCCCGCCCCCCGCCGCGCATCCGGTAAGCAATGAGCAATAAGCAATAAGCGAATACCGACGACTGATGACCGATAACTGACGACTGCCCATGTTCGACACCCGTCCACGCGAAAGCAGTTTCACTCGCCGCGCCTTCATCTTCGCCGGCGCCAGCGTCGCCGCCGGCGCCGCCCTGATTGCCGAAAGCGGTTGGTTCGGCGCGCTGGCGAATCTTGGTGGGCCGAGTCTGGAGGCCAAGCCGGGAACGGTGACGCTGGCCGAGTTCGACAACGCCGGCCGCCAACTGGGCGAGCGCCGCGTGCCGACCATCATCAAGTCCGACGCTGAATGGCGCCGTCAGCTTTCGGCTCAGTCGTTCGCCGTGACCCGGCGCGGCGCCACCGAGATCGCCTTCACCGGCCCGCTGAACGACTGCTACAAGCCCGGCGTCTATCGTTGCATCTGCTGCGCGACGGCGCAGTACAGCTCAAAAACCAAGTACGATCCGCACGAAGGCTGGCCCAGCTTCTGGGCGCCGATCGCGTCCGAGAACTTCACCCGCAATATGGATGGATCCCTGGGCATGGAGCGCATCGAGGTGCGCTGCGCGCGCTGCGCCGGCCACCTCGGCCACGTCTTTGACGACGGCCCCCGGCCCACCGGCCTGCGCTACTGCATTAATTCGGCGGCGCTGCAATTTAGCCCCGCGCCACGCTAAGCCCGCCCGGCTCAGGCGTGCGGCCCCCGTGGTCTACACGCT
>JBOGKJ010000340.1:0-10870 GCA_050745565.1 Terriglobales bacterium
GGCGGCGCCACGCCGGAGCAGGTCAGCTTCCTCGCCAACGCCAGCGGCGGCTCGCTCGCCTGGAGCCCTGACGCCCAGTACCTGCTGTTCACCACCGGCCAGCGCACGCAGCCGGGCCACATCGCGCGCGTGGACCTGGTGCCGCAATTGCCGGTTTACCGCGAGGATGTATTTCATCATCTATTCGACAACCAGCCGAGCGGCCGGCGCGGCGGGCGGGGCAGCGCCGCGGCCGCCCCGGCGCCAGCCAAAACCACGATCCTGTACACCGGCATCAGCGACCGCACCAGCTACCTGCCGATGGTTGATGCCCGCAACCCCGAATTCAGCCCCGACGGAAAGTGGCTGGCCTACGTCTCCAGCGCCAGCGGCGGCGGGCGCGGCGGCAACATTTACTTGATGTCGCTCGACCGCGACCGCGCCGCGGCCGATGGCGCCGCCGCGCCGCCCAAGCAATTGACTTCGACCCCCGGAGCCAAGAGCGACCTGCAGTTCACCGCCGACAGCAAACAGATCTACTTCCTCGGCGCCGGCCATATCGAGCATGTCGCCGTCACCGGCGGCGCTCCGCGCCAGGTGCGCGCCACCGCGGCCCTCGATGTGGACTGGAGCCAGGAAAAGGGCGAGGCCTTCCATGAAGCCTGGCGCTACCTGCGCGACGGCTATCAGCGGGCCGACATGAACGGCGTCAACTGGAATGATGTGCGCGCGCGGTACGCGCCGGTGGTCGCCGGCGCGCGCACGCCCGCCGACCTCAACCGCGTGCTGCTGGAGATGATCGGCGAGATGAACTCCTCCCACTCCGGCCTTTCCCTTCCCGGACGCCGCACCAGCACCAGCGGGCATATCGGCCTGTTCTTCGACCGCGCCAAATACGAGTCCGGCGGCCAGTTGTGCGTCAGCGAAGTTGTGCCGCTAACGCCGGCGGCGCTCGGCGGCGTGCGCGTCGGCGATTGCCTCACGTCCATCAATGGCCAAGCGATAGCGGCGAACGGCAACCTCGACCAGCGCCTCGCCGACACCATCGGCCAGAAACTCACCCTCGGGCTCCAGCGCGGCGGGGCCACGGCCACGGCCGTGGTGCAGCCCGAGAATGCCGCCGCCGCCAAGCACACGCTCTACCTGGCCTGGGTCGAGCACAATCGCGAGCTGGTGGATCAGCTCAGCCATGGCGCGCTCGGCTACGTCCATATGCAGGACATGGAGCAGGGCTCGCTCGACAAGCTCTATATGGACCTGAATACCGTCAACTTCGCCCGCAAGGGCGTGGTGATTGACGTCCGCAACAACAATGGCGGCTTCGTCAACGCCTATGCCCTGGACGTGCTCACGCGCCGGCCCTACCTCACCATGATCCCGCGCAGATCCGGCATCAAGGTGCCCGCGCGCGAGCAGTTGGGCGAGTACGCGCTTGAGAAACCCACCGTGCTCGTCACCAACCAGAACTCGCTCTCGGATTCGGAGGACTTCACCGAGGGCTACGAAGCGATGCATCTGGGCAAGGTCGTGGGCGTGCCCACGGCGGGCTGGATCATCTACACCGGCAGCGCCCGCCTGATCGATGGCAGCACGCTGCGCATGCCGGGCACGCAGGTCTTCGACCACAATGGCAAGCCCATGGAACTGCATCCGCGCCCGGTGGATGTCGAGGCGCAGGACCCGCCCGGCTCCTGGCGCGCCGGCGTGGACCCGCAACTGGCGGCAGCGGTGCGAACCCTGCTGGCGCAGATCAGCGGCGCGGGAGGCGCGCGCGCTACCGCGGCTGGGCCTACTACAGATCACTAGCTGGTCCGGGCGCGGCGACCGACAGGTCTCGCGCTTCGACGTCCATCGCGGGTTGGGGCAGCCCGATGGGCCGGCGGCGCAGTCGAACACCTGCCAGCGGTCGGGCGGCGCTGCACGGAGGTAGTGCTCTCACTTGACCGGAGCCTTGGGGCAGGCCACACCTTCGAGAGGCCTGCCGGCAGGGTAGCTCCGGCTCGTTCGGCGAGGGCGTATGTACTGCCAGAACCGGCTTGCGCGGGCGTCGGACCGGCAGCTATCCGCCTGTGGCTCTCCGCACTACCGCCTGGGGAACCGCGAGCTCGGCGCTATCAACGGCTGCGAAATTCGCGGTCTGAGCCCCGGATAGCTGGATGAATGAAGCGGCGCCTCGACGCCTGCGCATCGCTCGGGCTGGCGGCTTAGTAGCAGAAGGGCCAGTCGCCGCCCTGCACGCTCCAGTCGCCGTTCTCGCAGACGTTGGTGAAATAGTCCACGCATATCCGAGCGCCGTTAGAGTAATACTGGCCGTTGTATGTGCAGCCCTCGGGAACGATCGCGACCGCCGGCCGCGTGGCGACAACGGAGACGATCGCGGCAGCGATTGCGATCATAAAGGAACAGCGCAAAAACCCGGAGTGAGCCCGCCTGGGGGCATACGGTTGAGTGGAAATCACAAGAGTCCTTTCTGGGGCAATAGTTTCGAGCAATATCATCCTCGGTGTAGGGAATGAGCCGGTGAGACGCGCGCCGCGCGACACGCCGGGCCGAGCGCGGCAATCAACAGGGCAGCAACCACGACCCCCGCGGCAACTAGGAACGGAACCAGCCACGGCGCGCGCAGCCCGGACACCCTATAGGCCAGCCGCGTCCGTCCGACCCAGCCGAGGGCTAGGCCGGCGGGAACCGCATATAACCCGAGAGCGACGCTACGGCGAAGGACCAGCAGTCGGATGCTCCCCGGTCCGGCCCCGAACGCGGCCCGGACGCCGATCTCGCGCTCGAGTCGGCTCGCCTGCACGCACACTGTCCCAAAAGCGCTGGCAAGGGCCAGTGCCAGGGCGCCAGCAGCGAGGATGCCCATGAGCAGCAAGTACGCAGAAGTGCGAGCCAGTGATCGCGCGGCGATGTCGGCGAGCAGGTAGGTCGCGCCGCCGCCGGTCTGCCCGGGCAGCTGTTTGCTTAACTCGGCGGTGCCATCGGCGCCGTGGGCGCGAGCGAGTAGGAACACGCCGTTTGGCAGCGGCTTGGCGTCTGCGGAGAGCGGCGCATAGAGCATGGGCGGCGGGGCGAGGCCGAGCCCCCGGTCGCGCGCATCGCCCACCACGGCGGCTACGAGGAGCTGGGGCCCGCGGTTTATGCTCACCCTCCGGCCGAGCGGGTTACGAGGCCCGAAAAGATCCCTCGCCAGGCCGGCGCTAACTGCAACTCTGCCCGGTAGCGCGCCCCATTTTCCTGCCAAGATCGGGATTTCGAGAGCGGAAAAATACTGGCGCGAAACAGTGCGCTTCCGCGCCAGGTGGTATGCCCCCACCGCCGGCGCGGAAACTTCGCGCTCCCCGCCATTCGGGTCGGCGAGCGGCACCTCGTCCGCAACCGCGAAGGTCGCACCCGGTCGCCACGACGAGACCCGACGAAGCAGGGCGCCCGGGTCGCTCAGGGCCGAAAGCGGCTCGGCGATAGTGCCGGCCACGGCGAAGCCGGGGTTCGACCGGGTTGCGCTCAGATAACTCGCCGTAAGCGTGAGACCCAAGCAGCCCAAGGCGGTAGCCGCCGCGATTTCCGCCGCAATAAGCGCGCGAGGGAAGAGCCGCTGGGGACGCCCGATCGCCAAACCGGACGCCCCCCCCCGCAGGCTCCGCCTGTCGCCAACGGAGAGCCACGCCGCGAACACCGATAGCATTAGGATTGCCATGGCCGCGCCAAGGGCAGCAAGCAGGACGGTCGTCGACATGGCAAGACCGGTGAGCTGCGGAAGCGAGCCGATTCTGCCCCGTCGAAGCCAGGCCAGCAGATAGCCGGCGCCCGCCAGGCCGACCGCGGCCCCCAGAAGGCATAGCAGCGAGCTTTCCCAAAGGAGCATGCGGATTACTGTAGCGGGCCGCGCGCCCAGGAACAATCGCAGCGAGATTTCCGGGCGCCGCTCCTCAAAACGGGCCAGAAATAGGCCGACCGCCGCGGCAATCGTACATAGGAGCATCAGGTAGGCGCCGCCGATCAGCAGGTGCAAACCTGGCGGCGCCGCGCCGTAGAGGTACTCGCGCAGCCTTTCGAACTGCAGCGGCTCCACCCCGTTGGCGCTGGTGGCTCTGCCAGCCTGGCCCTCCAGCGCCTGCAGCCGGTTAAACATAGCATCGAGCTCGCTCTCGGCCTGGCGAACTTTCACGCCGGGGCGAGTTCTGGCCACCAAGCCCAGATCCCGTGCGGCAGCCGACTGGGTAGCGGCAGGGAGGGCGCCGAGTTGTGGGTTCTCGTCGCTCGGCATGGGCTCCCAGACGGCCGTCCCGATTGGAACCTCAAAGCTGGCCGGCATCGTGCCGCTGACTTTATATAACCTGGACCCGACGCGGACGCTGTCGCCGGGGCGCACGCCACTGAGCCAAAGCTGGTGGCTGACAACGACGGCGCGTTCTCCGTCGGCAGGAGCAAAAGTCCTTCCCTGGGCGGCAGCAGCCCCGAAGACGCGAAAGAAGGTAGGGCTCACGGCCGCTATGGCCGCCCGTCCCGACCACTTATCCGAGGACAATGTTGCGCCGCCCGTTGCATAGAGGCTGATCCCGGCGAGCAGCCTCGCGCGGCCCCAGTACGGGAGTATCAGCCCGTCCGGGGCCGCCTCAGCGCCCGAGATAAAAAAAATCGAACCTGGAGTGGCGTAAGGCACCGGTCCGCTGGCGAGGCCGCGCAGCAGAGCGATAATGGTCGCCGCCGAGGCGATGCCCACCGAAGTCACAACTACCGCGCCGACTGCGAACGCCGGGCGCCGACGCAAGCTGCGCAAGGCTCCGAGCATCACCGAGTAGCACCCCAGCGCCCACCTGCGCACCGAGCCGCCACCCCATTCACATATTGTCGGGAGCCGGCGGAGTACTTCCGGCCAGCTATGTAGCACGGCTTGGGTCCGGGATTGCCGATTCGCGACGAATGGTGACGGGCAGAGTCGGCCAACCAAAGCGCCAGTACCAGCATCGCGACGATCGCAGCGAAGGCAGTTCCCCGCCGCCGGCTAAAAAGGCTAGTTCGCATTGGAATTCAGCAGCCCTGGGAATCGTATGCCGAAGTAACGGCCTGCACCTTGCTCGACAGGCCCGGTGTATGCGCCTCGCCAGTCTTGCAGCACGACGCCGGCCGGCGAGACGACAATTGTTTGCGGGGTAACCCCAAGACGGAGCTGACCGAGTTCGGCGGCAGGCAGGTCGCGAATCAAGGCCGTAAACTTCAGGCTATTGGCTGCCACATATCCCGGCAGCAAGTTGTCCTGAGCAAGTGAGATGCCGACGAAGCGAAATCTTGATTGATCCGCCGCTATCAGCGCCTTGAGGTTTGCCATATTCCGCCTGCACCAGATGCAGGTCGGCGTGAAGACGTAGAGCACCGTCGGGCGCAGGTCGGCGCCGAACAGCAGGCTGGTGGGCCGGCCGGCCAAGTCCTCCCCGCGCACAGCGCCCACTCGCTCACCCGCAACGAGGCCCGATTGGATACCTTCCGCATTAGCGAGCCGCGCCTCGAGGTGCCGCACCTTCACGGCGTAGAAGATCACCAGCATTGCAAGGGCTAAGCTCGTGCTGGCAACGGCAAGCTCGGACCAGTGGCGCGGGCGAACCCGCGGTGCAATTCGACCCGCGCTCACTTTACAGGCACCAGCTTCCGGTATCGTCCCACGTGCCGTTGTCGCACTTCATACTCTCGAAGACCTGGCAATCCTTTGCGCCGTTCGAGTAGTACTGCCCATCGTAGTAGCAGCCGACGGGGACCTCGGCCTTTAGGGGGCCGTAATCACCAGGGAAGCTGCGCCCGCGAGCAGGCCGACAGCGAGACACGAATTCAAGATCATTCTCTGCATAGCTCTCAATCCTCCTTGGATTCTCGGCGGTTCCCCGCCAACCAGGATACGCAGTCATCGCCCTGTTTTGGCCGCTTGGGCGATCTTTTTGGCAGAGGCGGTGGCGCGCCTCATCCGGCCGCGTATTGCCGCGGCCGACGTGCCCAGGGCCGACGCGATGGACCGATCGGACAGGCCTTGCAAGAGTCGCATCCGTAACAGCTCCGCCTGGGGCCGGGGGAGGGCCGCTAGGACTGGTTCGATCGGGAATCCAGATGTACAGGCGGGCCCGGCGGTTACCGGGGGGGGGGGACCAGCGCTGCTCGCGTGCAGCGCGCGCCTCGCGCGCCCGGAGCAGCGTTACCGCCCTGTGTCGAGCGCAACGGACAAGCCAAGAGACGAGGTGGCTTTCACTGCAGATTTTAGGTCGGCGCGTTGCGTAGACAAGGAAGGCCTCCTGTGCCGCGTCGCGCGCGTCCTCGCGGTCGCCCGTAACCCGAAAAGCCGCCGCGCGGACGAGATCCCCCCATCGCGCCATTACAGACTCGGTGCCGGGGCAAACGAACGCCGGGGCTGGCGGGTCGTCGGGCGGCACAGACCTATATCTAGCACCAAGCGATGCTTCGGCGCAAGCACGGCGGTTCGAGAGGCAAACGGACGCAGCGCAAAATCTCTGGCACGATGCAATTATGACAATTGGCAAGCGGCCACACCGGCCAGATTTGCGCGCGCCTGAAGCCATGCTCAACGTGTTGTGGCTCGAATAGCGGCCGGCGTTTTAGAGCGCTTGCCGCCGTCTCGCCGTTTCAGCTCTGGCGTAGGGCTTGCATGGGGTCGACGCGGGAGGCGCGTCGGGCGGGCAGGTAGCTGGCCAGCGCCGCGAGCGCCAGCAGCACCACTGCTGCCGCCGCCAGCGTCGCCGGGTCGGCAGCCGACACCCCGTAGAGGTTGGCCGTCAGGAAGCGCGTGGTCGCGAGCGCCCCGCCGATGCCCAGCACCGCGCCCAGTGCGGCAAGCCGCAGCCCGCCCCCCAGCGTATCGCGCAGCAGCCGCGACGGCGTCGCACCCAGCGCCAGGCGCACGCCAATTTCGCCCGTGCGCTCCGCCACCGCATAGGCCAGCACGCCATAGACGCCAATGGCCGCCAGCAGCACCGCCAATCCCGCAAAGCCGCCCAACAGCCACAGCAGCAGCCGCTGGGTCGAGCGCGAGGCGGCGATCACGTCGTCCATGCTGGCCACTTGCGAGACCGGCTGGTCGTTTTGCGGTCCCGCCACGGAGTGGCGGATGGCCGCCAGCGCCGCCTCTGGGCGCCCGCGCGTGCGCGCCACCAGGGTCACGCCCTGGCCCGCGCCCGCCATATAAGCCAACGGCACCTGGCCCACCGGAAAATAAAGCTGGTCGTGGATCATGGGCATCTGCATCGGGCCCCAGAACTTCACATGCCCGACCACGCCCACGATCCGCACCGCACCTAGCGGCCCGAGATTCAGCGTCTGACCGACCGGATCGCGGCCGGGGAAAATATCCCGGGCCAGCGTTGTGTCAATGGCGGCCACGGGCGGCGCGTTGCGCAGGTCGCCGCTCTGGAAGAAGCGCCCACGCAGCAATGGAATACCCATGGTCGCGAGGTAGCCGGGGGTGGTGATGAAAAACATCGCCGAGTGCATTTTGTCGGCGGGGGGCTGCGGCCCGTTACCCAGCCAAAAGCTGGTCTCGCTGTCACTCTGACCCAGCGGCAGCAAACTGGTTTCGGCAGCCGACGCCACCGCCGGCACGGCGCGCACGCGGGCCAGCAGGGCGTCCAGTTCGGTGGCGATGGCCTCGGGATGATTCTGCAACCGCGGCGCCATGGCGAACTGCAGCGTCAGCACGTGGGCGGGTTGCAGGCCCAACTGCACGCGGCTGAGCCACGCCAAGCTGCGCAGCATCAGTCCGGTGCCGGCCAGCAGCATCAGCGCCAGCGCCATTTCCGCCACCGCCAGCGTGTGCTGGGTGCGGTGATTCGACGCCCGGACGCCGCGGCCGCCCTCTTTGAGCGCGCCATGGAGATCCAGCCGCCATGCCTGCCAGGCCGGCAACAGGCCGAATACGATTCCGCTGCCCACGGCGGCCGCCGCCGTGAACGCCAGCACCCAGCCATTTAGCCCAACGCGGGCCACCGCCGACTGCCCTAGCGGCGTCAGCAGCGCCGGTAACGTCCGCAGCGCCAGCGCCGCCAGCGCCAGCCCGAGCAGGCCCCCGGCCGCGCCCAGCAGCACGCTCTCGGTGAGCATCTGGCTGACGAGGCGACGGCGCCCCGCGCCCAGCGCGCTGCGCAACGCCAGCTCGCGCCGCCGCCCGCTGGCGCGCGCCAGCAGGAGATTGGCCACGTTGGCGCAGGCGATCAGCAGCACCAACCCCGCCGCGCCCAGCAACAACAGCAGCATGGTCTGCGTGTTTCCGCCCACCACGGCCGCTTTCAACTGCCGCGTGTCCACCCCCTCACCGGCATCGGCCTTGGGATATTCGGTGGCCAGTTGCGCCCCGATCGCATCCATTTCCGCCCGCGCCGGCGCCAGCCCCGCTCCCGGCTTCAGCCGCGCCACCGCCCGCAGGCCCGGATTATTCGCGCGGTCATAGAGCTCTTTCGGGTTCCACTGGCCCACCAGTGTGAACAGTTGGTCGCTGTTGAAGAACCAGAACTGGCGCGGCAGGATGCCTACGACCTCATAGTTCGCGCCATTGATCGGCACCGGTTGGCCCACGAGATCGCTTCGACCTCCATAACGCTGCTGCCAGAGGCCGTAACTCAGCACCACCTGCGGCGCGCCGCCGGCTCGGTCCTCGGCGGGCGAGAAACCGGGACCGGCCAGCAGGTGCACGCCCAGAACGTTGAAAAAATTGGCGGAGACGTCCTCCCCCAACAGTTGCGCGGGCTGCAGCCCGCGGCCGTCGCCCGCCACCACGTAGCCGTCGTTCTTGTAGGCCGCCATGCCGCTGAACGAGCGCGCCCGCCGCTGCCAGTCCAGGAAGTTGGGGTAAGAAATCGAGCTCATGGCGAAGTCGCGCGTCCGGGCGTGGAGCGACACCAACGCCTGCGCCTGCGGATAGGGCAGCGGCGCCAGCAGCACCCCCTCGACCAAGCTGAACACGGCGGTATTGGCGCCAATGCCGAGCGCGATGGTGAGGATGGCAACGGCGGCAAAACCGGGCTTGCGCGCCAGCAAGCGCAGGGCGAACTTCAGGTCGGCGAAGGCCATGCCTCCTATTACGCGCCAGGCGGCGCGAAGTTCGCAATGCAGGGCAATTAGGCCGATCTGCCACGAATGGCAGGAAATGACACGTTTTTGACTTCATGCCATAATGAGGCATGGAAGCCTCGGGCAATGTCGTAAGGACCAAGCTGGGGCCGGGCGGCCGGATCGTAATCCCGCGGGCGATGCGGCAGGCGCTCGGCATCAAGCCGGGTGACGAGCTCATGCTGCGGATGGAAGAGGACGAGCTCGGCGACTTGCGCGTGTACACGCTTGAGCGGGCCATCAAGCGGGCGCAGCGATTTGGACGCCGCTATGCACGCCCCGGCGAGAGCGTGGTCGATTCCTTGATCGCCGACCGCCGCGCCGAAGCGGCCCGCGAAGCCGCCGAAACCGAAGCCCAGTTTAAGGCTTGGCGCCGGCGGTTGCGGACGCGGGCTCATCGCCAGGTCACCTGATGCCGGTGGTCCTGGACGCCTCAGCCATGATGGCCGTGATCCTCGTCGAGCCGGGACGCGAGCTGGTCGCCGCCCAGCTGCCGGATGCGGTGATCGGAACTGTCAATTGGTCCGAGGTTGTGGCCAAACTGGTGAGTCAGCATTGGGCGCCCGAAGACGCGTTGGACGCGGTCGAATCGTTGGGGACGTCAGTCGTGACGTTCGATCAACAACTGGCGCGTACCGCAGCTCTGCTGATAAACCCCACACGACATCTCGGACTATCCTTCGGTGACCGCGCCTGCCTCGCGCTGGCGCAAGCGCTCCATTTGCCCGTGCTGACGGCGGACCGGAGTTGGGCGCGCCTCCAGATCGGAGTCGAGGTCCGGCTGGTCCGCTGATGGCCGACGAGACTCCGTTGATGCAAACCGCGACCGCGGCGTTATGTGGGGGGAAGCCGGGGTCCAGTTCGAAAGCGTCCAGCGCGGCCATCGGGGGCGGCGCTATCGTGCCCATACGCCACACCTTAGAGCAAAGCTAAACCTGCTGTAGCGGAATGCCGCAGTGGCGAAACCAGGCTTGGGCGTCGGCGCTGGTAATCTGTGGCAGCAGGGTGGAGATGGCCTCCTGCAAAGCCTGGTCGGTCCTGGCCTTGGCGGCGCGCAGCAGGGCCTTCAACTTGGACCAGGCCATCTCGATGGGGTTGAGGTCGGGCGAGTAGGGCGGCAGATACAGCAGGCGGGCTCCGCGTGCCTCAACCAACTCCCGCACGCCAGCGACCTTGTGAGCGCTCAGATTGTCCAACACCACCACGTCGCCGGGGGCGAGCCGGGGGCAGAGCACGAACTCCAGAAAGGCGCGGAAGACCTCGGCATCGGTGGCGGCCTCGATCGTCATCATCGCCCTCACACCGCCGAGGCTCAACGCCGCCAGCATAGTCAGCACGCTCCACCGCCCTCCCGGCGTGCCCTCCCGGATGCGCGCACCACCCATGCCGCGCCCGTAGAGCCGAGTCATGGAGGTGGTCACGCCGCTTTCATCCAGGAAGATCAGCCGTTCCGGCGCGATCCCGCCCACCGCGGCCCGGTACTCGGCCCGCCGCCGTTGGTTCTCTTCGCGGTCACGCTCGCAGGCGTGCAGAGTTTTTTTTACGCCGTAAACCCATTCCCCGCAGCAACTGACCCACTCGGCTGGGACAAACCTGGATGCGGAGTTGGACCCGCAGCATCTCCTGCAGCTCCCGTTCCGTCCGGTCCGGCTGCTCGCCCACCCAGGCCCGCAGCTGCCCCCGTGCCAGCTCGCTCACGCGGCTCGGAAAGCCCCTCCGGGTTTGCGGCACGCGCCCGATGCGCCCCGTTCGCCGTTGCTGTTGGCGTACCTTGCTGGCCCAGCCGTAA
>JBOGKJ010000341.1:0-11325 GCA_050745565.1 Terriglobales bacterium
GTGTGGAAGACCTCGGTGCGATCGATACGGTTCATGAACTCGGGGGAGAACTTGTGCCGCGCGGCGGCGACAGCGACCCGGTCCACCTGGGCATCGTGATGCGCGTCATGACGGGCGTTGCGGCCCAATTGCGGAGGCGTGAAGCCGGTGCCGCCGAGCACGAGGGTATCCATCTCGGCCGCGCCCAAATTACTGGTCATGAAGATGATGGTTTGCGTGAAATCCACGCGGCGGTTGTCGCCCAGGGTGAGGGTGGCCTTGTCCAGGATGCCGAGCAGCAGTTGCCAGAGCGCATCGGAGGCTTTTTCGATTTCGTCGAACAGCAGCAGCGACAGCCGCAGCCGGTCGGTGTGCCACTGCCCCAGCGCTTCCTGCGTGAGCAGCGGATGGGTCTCGCGGTGGCCCAGATAGCCGGGCGGCGAACCGATCAGCTTGGCGATCTCATGGCTGTGCTGAAACTCGGCGCAGTCAATCTTGATCACCGCCCGCGCGTCGCCGAACAACGTTTCCGCCACCGCCTCGACCACCCGGGTCTTGCCCGAACCGGTGGGGCCTAAAAGCAGCAGGTTGGCGATCGGGCGGCCGGGCGGGTGCAGACCCGCCAAAAAGGTCTGATATAGATCCACGACGCAGCCGACCGCCGGTTCCTGGCCGACGATCTTGCGCCGCAAGGCCGTCTCAAATTGGCAGACGTCATCACAGCGGAGCGTGGGGTCAAGCTGTTCCTGGCATCCTGATTTCATAATTACCTTGACATTAGGATGCAATCGCAGCCGCTGGCGGTTCAGGTACAGGTGCGGGGCGTGGTGGTCCACGCCCCGGTTCGGTTCCCAAGGATTAGTCGCCGGTGTTTTGATGGCCGGTTTCAGAGTGGAGCGATTGGACGCCCGGAGAATGCTTGAGCTTGGCCTCCAACGCCGCGCGCAGCGCCTCCATTTCGCCCAGCAGTTCCTGGATGCGCCGCTCGCCGCCGGCGGCATCCTGCTCCTGCACCCGATGGCGCAGCAGGCCCAAGTTGAGCTCGTCCAAGTCCTCGCGCAGCGTCCGCACCGAGCGCAGCAGCATCGTCGCCCCCTCGGGGTCGGCAAAGGGCGAGGCAAACGTTTCCGCCGCGCGCGCGCGCACAGCGTCCCAGTCAATTTGCAACTGGGGGTGCTGCTGGCGGACCTGATCGAGCACCTCTTCGCTCACCCGGGGACGGTTCCCGAGGCAGGCCAAGTGGACTTGCCGCACGTGGCCGTCCTCGCGGACGTTGTGAACCAAGTAGTACGATTTCCCCTTTTTGCGAACGAATGCCATGTTGCACCTCCCCTCCCTAGTTCAGATGCCTGCGCTTGCCCACTATGCTGCGGACGAAGTTGGTGCTCCCCGCTCCCTGTGGTGCGATTTGCCCCACCACAACTAGGATGGACTACATCTGCCAATGGGTTGTCCTAAATTTTTTCGGTACCACAGCGGTCAACGCAGAGGCGAGCTGAACGTGTTAAATTCTGAGTATCAGGTCGCTTAAATGTACAAGTTTTTGCCCCGAACCGTCGCGTTTTTGGCTAGTAGTGCATGGTTGTGCACCGGTTGCGCGCTGACAGCCCAGGCGGTGGCGCCCGTACAGGCCTCCCGCCATGCCATCGCCGCCAATCAGGAAATCCGCGCCATTTATTTCACCGGGCTAATGGCGGGCAGCCCCCACGGGCGGCGCCTGGCCGAACAGTGGCGGGCTGAGGGTGGCAACGCCGTGGTGTTTGACGTCAAGGACGCCGACGGGCCGGTCAGTTTCAACGCCCCGCTGGCGCTCGCGGGCCATCTTAAGCACCCCTATATCAAGGACTTGCCGGAGTGGGTGAGTTGGCTGCACGCGCACGGACTGTATGCGATCGCGCGGATGGCGGTCTTCAAGGACGCCCGCCTGGTGGAGGAGCATCCCGGGCTGGGAGTGCAGTCGCGAGCGAACCCCGGCCAAGTCTGGCGCGAGAATGGCAAGCCGGTCTGGACCGACCCCTCCCTCGATGCCGTGCAGGACTACAATATCGCCCTCGCCCAGGCAGTTGCCGCTGCGGGCGTGGACGAAGTCCAGTTCGACTACATCCGCTTTCCCGTGGACGGCAACCAGAAGGACGCCCGCTTCGCCTATCAGGCCACGCGCCCGGCGACGCCCCGCGCCTATTTTATCAGCGACTTCCTCTACCGCGCGCAGCAGGCGCTCAAGCCCTCCGGCGTGCACATCTCCATTGACGTTTATGGCGTGATGGCTTGGGCCCGCAAAGTGGACCTGGATGCCACCGGACAGGATGTCCTCGCCCTCGCCTACTACTGCGACGTGATGTGTCCGATGATCTATCCGTCACATTTCTTCAACTTTGACGGCTTCAAAGACCCCGGCGACGCACCGGAGCACTTCATCCAGGTCGGCATGGAGCGGTTTAACAACATCACCCGCGACACCGGCGTCGTGATCCGGCCCTGGCTGCAGGCGTTCGCCTGGCGTACGCCCACGTTTGGCCCCAACTACATCCTGATCCAGGTCGCCACCGAGCGTCGCAACCATGGCGGCGGCTTCATGCTCTGGAACGCCAACAATGTCTACAAGGTGCCAGCGGTGGCGATGCCCGAGATGGTCGCCGGCGGCGGCAAGTACTTCGCCGGCGGATTCCCCTACGCCGTGACGGCGCCCCCGGACGCCGCGCCGGCTCCAGCCGGGGGCCATTAGCGGTTAGCCATTAGCCATTAGCCGTTAGCCGTTGGAACGCCAGCCGCGTTCCGGCCGTGACTTCGGAGCGTCGTCGGCAGCGGTTCGTGTGCGGCCGCGGCTAGGCCGCGTCTTCACTGGCAGCTGGCAACTAGCAACGGCGCCCCCGGACGCCGCGCCCAGCGCACAGAAGAGCGGCCCACGGCCGGTTAGCAATTAGCCGTTAGCCGTTGGAACGCCCGGCGTGCCACTTCGGAGCGTCGTCGTCAGCGGTTCGTGTGCGGCCCGCCCGGCCGCGGCCGGGCCGCGCCTTCACTAGCCGCTGCGGCAGAATCACAGTTGCTGTAGTCAGCCGAAATGCGGCTTGGCGCCGGCCGGCGGCCGGCGGGCGGGTCAGCGACCCGCCCCACGGGAGGCGGGGCGCTCATATTGCCCACCTACTTTGATTCGGCACTAGCCACTAGCCGCTGGCTGTTTTTTTACCGGCGTCCGCCGCGGCCGCGGAAGCCGCCGCGCCGGGGGCGGTCGTCGTCGTCGCGGCGCGGCGGACGGTCGTGGTGGCCGTCGCCATCGCCTTCGGCGCCGGGCGGGGGCGGGGGCAGCGGCAGGCCGAGCTTTTCGCGCTGCTCGCGCAGCACCGACTTGCGGCTCAGCTTCACCTTGTTACCCTCGATGTTGATGCAGCGCACCAGAATCTGATCGCCTTCCTTGAGCTCGTCCTCGACGACGCGCACGCGGTACTCGGCGATCTCGCTGATGTGCAGCAGACCGTCGGTGCCGGGGAAGATTTCGACGAACGCGCCGAAGTCCACCAGCCGCACCACCTTCCCCAGGTAGGTCTTGCCGATTTCGGCCGAGGCGGTGATGTCGCTGACCATCTGCAGCGCCTTCTGCCCGGCGGCGCCATCCACGGCGGCGATATTGACGGTGCCGTCGTCGTTGACGTCGATTTTGGCGCCGGTGGCCTCGACAATGGAGCGGATCATCTTGCCGCCGGGCCCGATCAGGTCGCGGATCTTGTCCACCGGGATGCGAATGGTGGTGATCTGCGGGGCGTAGGCGGAGCGCGTTGTCCGCGGCTCGGCAATGGTGGCGGCCATGGTGTCCAGAATCTGCAGCCGCGCGCGGCGGGCCTGTTCCAGGGCCTCACGCATGAGCGCGGGGCTGACGCCGGGAATCTTGATGTCCATCTGCAGCGCGGTGATGCCCTCGCGCGTGCCGGCGACCTTGAAATCCATGTCGCCGTAATGGTCCTCGGCGCCGGCGATGTCGGTCAGGATGGCGTACTTGTTGCCCTCCATGACCAGGCCCATGGCGATGCCGGCAACCGGCGCCTTCATGGGCACGCCGGCGTCGGCAAGGGCGAGCGAGGCGCCGCAGACGCTCGCCATCGAGCTCGACCCGTTCGACTCCATGATGTCGCTGACCACGCGGATGGTGTAGTTGAAGGTACCCTCCGCCGGCAGTTGCGAGAGCTGGCTGCGCTCGGCCAAGGCGCCGTGGCCGATCTCGCGCCGCCCGGGCCCGCGCAGGAACCCAACCTCGCCCACCGAAAACGGCGGGAAGTTGTAGTTCAGCATGAAGTTCTTGTAGCCTTCACCCTCGATGGTCTCGATGCGCTGCTGATCCTCCTTGGTGCCCAGCGTCACCGTCACCATCGCCTGGGTCTCGCCGCGCGTGAACAGCGCCGAACCGTGGGTGCGGGGCAGCAGCCCGACCTCGCAGGTGATGGGGCGAATCTGGTCAAAGCCGCGCCCGTCCGGCCGTCGCCGCTGGTCCAGCAGCGCGCCCCGAAACATGCGCTCGCGCATCAGCTCGAAATACTTCTTGGTGCGCGCCTTGAGCTCGGCGTCCTCGCCCGCCGCCGCCAGCGCCTCGGTTTGCACCGCCGCGGCCAGCTTGCCGCTCTCCGCCTTGGGATGCGACTTGGTGTCGAGCGCGTCGGTCAGTTGCGCGCCATAGCGCTTGAACAACTCCTGGTAGAAGGCCTCGTCCACCTCGGGCGGAGTCACGGCGCGCTTGAGCGCCCCGGCCTCGCGCCGCAACCGCTCGATCCCGGTCAGGATCGTCTTGATCTGTTCGTGGCCGAATTCGATCGCGCCAACCACCACTTCCTCCGGCACCACCTGCGCGCCCGCTTCCACCATCGAAATGCCGCCGGCCGTCGCCGCCACCACGATGTTGAGCTGACTGGCGCGCATCTCGGCGTAGGTGGGGTTGCACACGTAGGCGCCGTTCACGTAGCCGACGCGCACCGCGGCAATGGGGTTGGGGAACGGAACGTCGGAGACGTGCAGCGCCGCCCCCGCCGCCGTCACCGCCAGCACGTCGGGATCGTTTTCCTGGTCGGCCGACAGCACCAGCGCCACCACCTGGGTCTCGTTGCGGAAGCCTTTGGCGAACAGCGGGCGGATCGGCCGGTCAATCTGCCGGCTGGTGAGGATCTCCTTCTCCGTCGGGCGCCCCTCGCGCTTGATGTAGCCGCCGGGAAAGCGGCCGCTGGCGTAGGTGTACTCGCGGTAGTCCACCGTGAGCGGAAAAAAGTCAATCCCCTCCCGCGGCTGCTGGGCCGAGGTCGCGGCTGCCAGCACCATTGTGTCGGCCAGGCGCACCACGACGGCGCCGCCGGCCTGGCGGGCAATTTTTCCAGTTTCGAAGGTAAGCGTCTTCCCTCCGGCTAATTCAACACTGACTCGGGACGGCATGATGTCTCTCTTTTCCTGCGGAACTTTTTCCAGTGGGGCCGGGAGCCCGCTCGACCGAGGGGCCCGGACAATGCAACGCGCCCGCCGCGGCCTACTTGCGCAGGCCCAGCTTGCGGATCAGATCGCGGTAGCGGTCCGGGTGCTCGCGCTTCAAATAATCGAGCAGCCGGCGGCGCCGCCCCACCATCAGCAGCAGGCCGCGGCGGGAGTGGTGATCCTTGGCGTGGGTTTTGAAATGCTCGGTGAGGTAGGTGATGCGGTCGGTAAGCAATGCTACCTGAACCTCGGGCGAGCCGGTGTCGGAGGAGTGGATACGATAACTCCCGACGATTTGTGTCTTAGCCTCTGCGGTGGTCGCCATGCGACGGGCGGTGCTCCTTCTCTGCTCTAGTTCGATTCATGGAAGGCTCCATGGTAGCACAGCCGGCAGGTGGGCCGAAAACGGCATGCAACGGCAGCCGACCACCGGCGCGGCGCGTAAGCTGTTGACGGGCGCGGGCCCCTGCCCCTGCTCGGCTGAGACGCTCGCAGCGCCGCGCATCCCGCACGCGAAGGGCTGTGGAGCACCGGCCCGGGGCCCGGTGAACCCAAGCCGGCGCGAGCCTCGTTTACCGGGAGCGGTGGAAGCGCCGCTGGCACTTTCACCCCGTTGGAATTCCGCGGTCCTTCGCGCAAATTTTGCCCGCAGTGCCAACGGCGAGACTCCAAGGAAACGTGACCCGGGATGTAATACCGTAGGCATTTGGGCCATGCTCCGCCTACGCCCCACGCCCAACTGCCCATGCCGCCACACCGCCGCGCCTTCCCACTTCCCACCCCCCACTCCCCACTTCTTCCTTATAATTCCCCTGTGCCCCACTCACGCCTAACCCTCGCCGCCGTACTCCTGCTCGCCCTCACCGCGTTCGCCCCCGCGCAAACCCTCACCCCCGAGCAGGCGCTCAACCTCCGCCGCCCCAGCGACCTCGAGTTCTCGCCCAGCGGCCTCCAGCTCGCCTTCGTCGTCACCGAACCGCCTGAGGCCACCTCCAGCGCCCGGCATATCTGGATGCTCGACATCGCCAGCCGCCGCGTCTGGCAGTTCACCTACTCCTCCAAATCCGCCAGCTCGCCACGCTGGTCGCCGGACGGCCACTCCCTCGCCTTCCTCTCCAACCGCGACGGCGACCAGCAAATCTATCTCATGCCCTTCGCCGGCGGCGAAGCCCACGCCCTCACCACCGGCAAGCGCGCCATCAATTCCTTCGCCTGGTCGCCTGACGGCAAACAAATCGCCTTCCTCGCCCCCGACGCCCCTTCCAAAGCCGAACAGAAAAAACAGACCGACAAAGACGACGCCATCGTCGTGGATCACACCAACCGCCATGCCCGGCTCTGGCACCTCGATGTCGCCACCGGCGCCACCCGTGCCCTCACCAACCCCGCCTGGCAGGTCCGCCAGGTGCTCTGGAACGGCAACCAGCGCCTGATTTTTGTCGCCACCAGCACGCCAGCCTCCGAGGACAACACCAACCGCATCTTTTCCATTCCCACCGCCGGCGGCCGCGCTGCCCAGATTGCCGCGCCCAAGGGCCCCTTCGGCGCCATCCAGCTCGCCCGCGGCGGACACGAACTCGCCTTCACCGCCTCGCCCGAAGCTGGCCCCGAACCTCACGACCTCTACCTCCTGCCGCTCGACGGCGACGGTGCGGCTCGCGACGTCTCCGGCTCGACGCTCGACCGCGCCATCGGCGAAATCGTGTGGCAGCCCGACGGCGATCTCCTCGCCGATGCCCAGACCGGCTTCGGCCATAAACTCTATCGCGTCCTCCCCGACAGCGGCGATCCCAGCCTCATCGCCGCCGCCACGCCCAACCCGCGCAGCTTCGCCCTCGACCCGGAAAACCAAGGCATCGCCTTCGTCGGCGACTCCGCCACCCGCCCGCCCGAACTCTACCTGCTCACCGGCCCCGGCGCCGCCGTCCAGATCACGCACCTCAACTCGAGTTGGGACAAAACCCAGCTCGCCAACCCGACTGACTTCCACTTCGCCAGCTTCGATGGCGTCCAGATCGAGGGCCACTGGCTCAAGCCGCTCCACGCCGCCGCTGGCCCCTACCCGCTGGTTGTGCTCGTTCACGGCGGCCCCACCGGCGCCTGGTCGGATTCGATTGAAAGTTGGGGACAACTCCTCGCCGCCCACGGCATCGCTGCCGCCTACTTCAACATCCGCGGCTCAACCGGCTACGGCGCCAAGTTCATGGACATGAACCGCGCCGACTGGGGCGGCGCCGACTACAAAGACGTCATGGCGGGCGTGGACTACCTGGTGCAGCAAGGCATCGCCGACCCCAATCGCCTCGGCATCGGCGGCTGGAGCTACGGCGGCTATATGTCCGAGTGGGCCATCACCCAAACCCATCGCTTCAAGGCGGCTGTCTCCGGCGCCGGCATGGTGGACCTCGTCGCCGAGTTCGACACTGAAAACGGACCCTCCTACGACAAATGGTTCTGGGGCCTGCCCTACGACCACCCCGAAGGCTTCCTCAAGCACTCCCCCTTCATGTACTTGAAGAACGCCCACACCCCCATCCTCATTCTCCAGGGCATCGCCGACACCACCGACCCCCTGGGCCAGTCCACCGGCCTCTACCGCGGCCTCAAGTTCTACGGCGCCCCCGCCCAATTGGTCGAGTACCCGCGCGAGAACCATGGCTTCCGCGAGCGCCAGCATCAAATTGACCGCCTCAACCGCATCCTCGCCTGGTACGAGAAATACCTGACAGCAGCATCTCCACTCCCTCCCGGGTAGACGTGGGGCCGGTGGCCGACCGGCACGCGAGGTGCGACCGTCTCAGGGAGCACGATTCGCGCCGACTTCCATGATCCAATTCCTTGATCAAGCCGAGGTCGCCCGCCGCCTCGCCGCTCATCCCGCCGCCCTGCTCGAGGTCATGGCCCAGGCCCTCATGGACCTCAGCGCCGGCCGCGCCCGTGCGCCCGCGCGCATCGCCGCCCACTCCCCCGAAGGTCTGCTCGCCGCCATGCCCGGCTTTGTCCCCGCGAGCACCGCCCGCGCCTCGGGCGTGCTCGGCGCCAAGCTCGTCACCGTCTTCCCCGCCAATGCCGCCCGCGGCCTTCCCGGCCATCAGGCCCTCATCGCCCTGTTTGACGGCTCAACCGGCGCCCCGCTCGCCGTGCTCGACGGCGAGATGCTGACCGCCGCCCGCACCGCCGCCGTCAGCGCCGTCGCCACCCGCACCCTCGCCCGCCCCGACGCCCGCATCCTCGCCGTGCTCGGCACCGGCGTCCAGGCCCGCGCCCACCTCCAGGCGCTGCCGCTGGTTCGCCCCTTCACCGAAATCCGCATCGCCGGCCGCTCCTCCGAGCGCGCCACCGCCCTCGCCCAATCCACTCCCGCCGCAACCCCCGCCACCAGCTTCGAAGCCGCCGTTCGCGGCGCCGACGTCGTCTGCTGCTGCACCCACGCCCCTGAGCCCATCCTCCACCGCCCCTGGCTCTCACCCGGCGCCCACGTCAACTCCGTCGGCATCGGCGGCTGCGAGCTCGACCGCGAAACCCTCCAATCCGGCCTCCTCGCCGTCGAGTCCCTTACCGCCTTCAGCCCCTTCCCCGCCGGCGCCTTCGAGCTTCAAGGCCTCGACCCCACCCTGGGCGTCGAGCTCGGCGCCGTTCTCGCCCACCACTCCCCCGGCCGCACCTCGCCCACCCAAATCACCGTCTTCAAATCCGTCGGCCACGCCGTCGAAGACGTCGCCGCCGCCCATTGGCTCTGCACTCTGGCGCCCTGACCCGCCCCTGAGGTCGCCGCTTATTGCTTATCGCTTATCGCTTATTGCCTAATATCACCATGAGCCCCTCCAAAGGCGCCCCCGGCGAATCCCGCCGCGATATCCTCCGCACCGCCGCCCGCCTCTTCCAGGAGCGCGGCTACGATGCCACCTCCATGCAGGACATCGCCAGCGCCCTCAACTTCTCCAAGGCTGCCCTCTACCACCACTTCGAGAGCAAGGAGGAAATCCTCGTCCAAATCATGAACTACGGCATGGATATCTTTGAAGAAAAAGTCCTTGCCCCGCTGGCTTCCGTCCCCGAGCCCGAGGATCGCCTGCGCGCCTGCATCGCCCGCCACGTCGCCCTCGTCGTCAGCGGCCACGACCGCGAAATCACCGTCGTCCTACAGGAAAACCGCACCCTCCCGCCGGAGGCCGGCCGCCACATCAACGCCCGCAAAAAAAGCTACATCAACTACCTGGCCGAATTGATCGAAGCCGTCCAGTCCGCCCGCGGCCTCGCCAAGCCCGCCGTCGAGCCCGCCGTCGCCGCCTTCGCCCTGCTCGGCATGATCAACTGGATGTACTCCTGGTACCGCACCGAAGGCAACCTCACCGAATCCGAAATCGTCCGCCAGTACACCGAGCTATTCTTCCAGGGCGCCCTGCAGAAGGGCTAGTCGTTGGTTGTTGGTTGTTGGTCAAAGGCTCAGCAGCGGCCGCAGCCCCCTGCCGTTGCCCCGGGCCTCTACGGGCCGTCACTCCTGCGCCTTGCCAGCAACTACGGCTGGATCGCAGGAGTTATCCGAACGGCAGCATGGCGCCGGCCGGCGGCCGGCGCGCGGGTTCGGTGACCCGCCCCACAGCACAGCATCTCGGATTCCGCTCAGGTGGTGGGCAATCAGTCAGGTACAACAAAGCAAAGCTGCGGCCACAGGATGGCTGATTCCACCCGGGTAATCGGTGATCAGTCAGGCACAGCACTGCAAAGCAGCGGACGCGGCATCGCTGATTCGGCTCTGGCCACTGGGAACTGGCAACTCGCGCCCGGCACTTGACGCCGCCAACTCTGTCTGCTAGAGTTCTCTGCATGAGTACTTCACCGCCGCCGCTCTCGCCGCAGCAGGCCGCTTCCACCCTGCGTGACATTCACGACACCCAGCGCCGCAGCCAGGAGCGCTACGGCAACCAGGCCGCCGCGCCGCATCTGATATGGTGGGGCATCATCTGGGCCATCGGCTACGGCCTCAGCATCTCGCCGCGTTGGGCTGGACCCGCCTGGGACGCGCTGGTGCCCATTGGCATCGTGGGCAGCCTCTGGCTCGGCGCCCGGCGCGCTCCCGTGCGCGCGAAGCCCCACGACCCGCGCTATATCGCCACGGCCGTCGCCATCTTTCTGTTTTTCACCGCCATGTTCCTGGTGTTGCCACCGGCTTCGGGCGAACAGGTCGGTGCGCTCGTCCCGCTGCTGGTCGCGCTGATCTATGTGCTGCTGGGCATTTTCTCCGCCGGCCCGCGCATGACCTGGACCGGCGTCGCCATCGGCGTTTTTACGGTGGCGGGCTACCTTGCCCTGCCGCAGCATTTTGCCGCGTGGATGGCGGTGGTTGGCGGCGGCGGCTTGATCCTGGGTGGCATCTGGATGCGGAGCGCATGACCATGCCCGCCAGTCAACCCGACGAAGTCATCCACCAGCCGGTGCGCCTGAAAACGCTGGCCGCCCTGAAAGCGCTGCCCCGCGGCAGCGCCATCGAGTTCTCGCGCCTGCGCACGCTGGTCGGCGCCACCGACGGCAACCTGGGCGCGCACCTGGCCAGCCTCGAGCGCGCCGGCTACGTCACCCTCACCAAAGACTTTCACGCCAACAAACCGCGCACCCGCGCCACCCTAACGCCCACCGGCCGCCGCGCCTTCGAAGCCTACGTAGCCTACCTGCAGGACCTGGTCGGCCTCTAAGCGGCAGTCGCCCCAGCCCCCGCAGTCGCCCCAGAACTTCCACGTCCGCCACACCGCCGCGCCGTAACCAGCCACTAGCAACTAGTCCGCATTTCTCACAGTCAGGTCACGAAGCTCGCATCCAGGCGCGGCGCGCCCTAAAAAATGGGCGGCGATATCGAACGGCGAGCAGGACGCGCTGTCTGGAGGACGATGGCACCAGGGCAGG
>JBOGKJ010000342.1:0-7853 GCA_050745565.1 Terriglobales bacterium
AGGACTCTTCCACAACGATTTCGAACATGGAAGAGTTCATTGTAGCGCCTAGAGGCATTGACGGGCGCGGGCCCGTGATCGCTGAGACGCTCGCAGCGCCGTGCCCGCACTCGAAGGGCTGTGGAGCCCCGGCCCCGGGCCGGGGGGCGCGAGCGGCATCGTTGGAGCGGGGCCGCGCCGCCTCGTTTACCGGGAGCGGTGAAAGCGCCACTGGCGCTTTTACCCCGTTAGGCGCGACTCCCGCGAAGTGAGATCGCAGCCACGGAACGCCCCTCCGCTCGACTTAGTTGGCGCGGGCCTCGGCGCGGCTTTGCCGCGCGCCCCGCTGCTTACGCGTCCCCACCCCCGAGCCTTCACTACTGGCAACTAGCAACTAACAACTAGCAACTGCCCGCATTGCCACAGGCAATGCGGGCCTCTACCGGCCCCGTCGTCGAGTGCTGCTCGCTCGCCGGCCCGCTGGCCGATACGAGACGCCGTGCGGATGCCGCTGCGCTGTCGCCGGATGATGGATCGGGTGGCTGGCCGTAGCCACCCGCGCCGGCGCCGTGGCGCTCGGCTCGGGCGCCTTAATCGTCAGCGCCACCCGCGGCATGCGCTCCAGCCGCACCCCGAGCTGCCGCTCCATCTGCTGCAGGTCATTCATCTGAGCCCGGCTGACGAAGGTCGAGGCAATGCCGGACCCGCCCGCACGACCGGTGCGGCCAATGCGGTGCACGAAATCGTCATGCGTTTCGGGGAAGTCGTAGTTGATCACGTGTTCCACGTCCTGCACGTGGATGCCGCGGGCGGCCACGTCGGTCGCCACCAGCACCTGGTAGCTGCCGCGCTGGAAGCCGTGCAGCGCCGCGGTGCGCTGCGACTGCGAGCGGTCGCCGTGGATCATGGCGGCGGCATGCCCGTCGCGGATCAGGGATTTGGCCAACCGTTCGGTGCCGCGCTTGGTGCGCGCGAACACCAGGCAGCGCCCGGCATGTTGCGCCAGCAGGTGTTGCAGCAGCGCTGGCTTCTCGCCGTCAATCACCTCAAACGCCTGCAGTTTGACGCTCGGGATGGGTTGGGTTGCCGAGCCCAGCGCCACCCGCACCGGGTCAGTCATCGTCTCGCGCGCCAACTGCGCCACCGGCGGCGCCAGCGTGGCCGAAAAGCACAACGTCTGCCGCTGCCGCGGCAGCTCCGCGATCACCCGCCGGATGCTCGGCAGAAATCCGATGTCAAGCATGCGGTCGGCCTCGTCGAGCACCAGCACTTGCACCTCGCTCAATCGGACCAGCCGCCGCTGCATCAAATCCTCCAGCCGCCCCGGACACGCCACCACCAGGCTCGCCCCCTGCCGCAGCGCCTCCAGTTGCGGCCGCTCCGAGAGCCCGCCCACCAGCAGCGCCGCCGGCCGCATCTTGTGCGTCCGCAACTGCTCGTACTGCGCCGCGATCTGCATCGCCAGCTCGCGCGTCGGCGTCAAAATGAGCGCGGCCACGCCGCCGCTCTTGCGCTCCAGCAAGCGCTCCATCACCGGCAGCAGAAAGGCCAGCGTCTTGCCGGTGCCGGTCTGGGCGGTGGCGAGCACGTCCTTGCCCTCCCGCGCGGGAGGAATAGTGGCCGCCTGGATTGCAGTCGGCACCGTGAACTGGGCCGCGCTCAGGCGGTCCAACAACGCCGCCGAAATCGGCAGCTCGGAAAAATGAGTCATGTAACCAAAACTTTCCGGGCCCAGAACGCCACCCGCGACGCGGATATAAACCCGCCCCGTCCGGGCGCACTGCGGCCCACATCATCAAATACGCTCAACCAACGGATTGCCACAGTCAGTGGCGAAAGGCGGGCATTCCTGCGCTAGGCGGAATCTCTATCCCGCCCCAGGGCGGAACAGCAAGCGTCCTGTTGAGTATAGCAGACCAGCGCGGCCGCGCCGCATTGACGGGCGCGGGCTCCTGCCCCTGCTCGGCTGAGACGCTCGCAGCGCCGCGCCCGCACTCGTTTGAGGGCGCGGGCCCCGGCCCGGCTACGCCGGGCATCCCGCTTGGGCTCGCGCCGGCCCGGGGCCCGGCGAACCCAAGCCGCCGCGAGCGGCCTTTTGCTGGAGGTCGGGCCGCGCCGCTTCGTTTGCCGGAAGCGGTGAAAGCGCCAATGGCGCTTTCACCCCGTTGGAATACCGCGGCCCTTCACGCCGATTTTGCCCGCAGTGCAAACGGCGCGACTCCCGCGAATGAGGCGGCGCGGCGCCTTGGCCGTCGCCTCTCCCCGGGTACGCTAAAATAGCTAAATAGCGGGAGGGAGTTATGGGCGACATCACCGAGGCGGTGCGGACGAAATACGGCGAAGCGGCGCGGCAGGCGGCATCGGGCGGGAGCAGTTGCTGCGGACCGGCCTGCTGCGGCGCCGATCCGGTCACCTCGAACCTTTACACCGCCAGCGAGACCGCCGAGTTGCCGGCCAAGGCGGTGGGCGCCTCGCTGGGCTGCGGCAACCCGACCGCGCTCGCCAGCCTCGAGCCCGGCGAAGTGGTGCTGGACCTGGGCTCGGGCGGCGGCATTGACGTGCTGCTCTCGGCGCGGCGCGTCGGCCCCGGCGGCAAAGTCTATGGCTTGGACATGACGCCGGAAATGCTGGCGCTGGCGCGCGAGAACCAGCGCCAGGCGGGCGTCACCAACGTCGAGTTCCTGGAAGGGAGGCTGGAGGAGATCCCGCTGCCCGCGGGCGCCGTGGACGTCATCATCTCCAACTGCGTCATCAACCTCTCCGGCGACAAGGACCGGGCACTGGCGGAAGCGTTCCGGGTGCTGCGCCCCGGCGGGCGGTTCGCGGTCTCCGACGTGGTGGTGCGGGGCGACGTGCCGGCCGCCATCCGCCGCAACATGGAGCTGTGGGTGGGCTGCATCGCCGGCGCCATGGAAGAACAGGAATGGCAGCAGCGGCTGGCGCGCGCCGGCTTCACCGAAATCTCGATCGAGCCCTGGCGCTTTTACCAGATCGAGGATGCACGCGCGTTCCTGCAGGCCGCGGGTGTGGAGATCGAGACGATGGCGCCGGCGGTGGCCGGAAAATTCATGAGCGCGTTCATCCGCGCCCGCAAGCCGGGGCGTTAGAGCAAAATCACAGGCGCTGTAGCCGTGGCGCTAATGGTGGGGCGGGTCGCCGACCCGCTAGTCGGCGGCCGACCGGCCAGCCCCTCCCGCTGGGCTTGGATTCAGCATCCCTTTTGCTGCTAGAGAGCGGCGGCGGATGGGCGGCGGGGATGCCCGCGGGGGTGCCAAGCGAAATTGCTGGATGTCCAGTTTTCCCTTGTAAGTCATTGAAAACCCTGGATAAGCGACTGGAGGCGTCATGTCGCTGTGGGCGCTTCACCGCAGCTGAAAACGCTGGACGCCGGGGCGCGGTCCTCAGCACCGACAAAGGTTCTCATCCAGAGTTGGATGCTGTTCAGAGCGTAGGGTTGGCCAGCCCGGAGGGCGCGAGCAATGCGGGCGGCGGGCGAGACTACGGCAGAATCACCGTTGCTGTAGTTACCCGAACTGCGGGGTGGCGCCGGCCGGCGGCCGGCGCGCGGGTCCGGCGACCCGCCCCACGGGAGGTGGCGCCGGTCGGAAGGTGCCACACCTACTTTGATTCGGCCCTAATGGCGGTGGAAGAGGAGCTGGTCAATGTCGGGCCAGAACTCGGCCTCGAGGTTGAACATCGAGGTTCCGAGGAGGTCAATGCCGATGCGGCTCATGGTGAGGCCGAGGCCGCGCTCGGCGTGCGGGTAGTAGAGATTGGAGATTGCGCCGGCGGCAAAAGTTCCGCCCAATTGGGAGCTGTCAAACACCCACCCGCCACGGTCGCTGCGGCAGATGAAGACACGGGAGAGGGAGTAGACGGCGCGCGAGAACGCCGAGCCCGTGCCCAGGCGATAATAGCGCGGGTCCTGGTGAAACCACACCGGCAGCAGGTAATCACCGAGGAAACCGGAGATATTGGCATCGAGCAGCGCGCCGCCGTAGCATTTCCCGAACCCGCCCCAGCCCTTGCCGTAATCGCAATACCCGGTCTGAGGATTGTGCTCCAGCAGCAGCACCTCGGCCACGCTCATGGAGAGGCCGATCGGATCATAGGTGTCTTGCACCACCTCCTGGAATTTCTCGTGCGGCGTGAGCGGCGGGACGTGCTTCAGATACTCGACTTGATAGGCGGGAATCACCCAGAAGATGTGCCCGGGCACGGCTTTTTTGGGCGTGACGGTCTGCTCCTGCTCCGCGCGCGTCACGGTCATCCAGTTGATCGCGGCCGGAGCCTCCGCAGCCGATGAGGGGCCGGAGAGGCCCGGCGTCTGCGCCGCCGCCGCCGCCGCCAGCACCAGGGGAATCATCACCGCCATGGCGGCCCGTCGCACGCGTGTACGCATCCGCCAACGTTAGCATGAATCCATCAACATAGCCCGCCGGCGTCCGCGTCCGTGAGCCGCGGCAGCGTCGCAGCGAGCGCCAGTGCGGCCAGGCCGCAGCCTTCCATCGCCCACAGCACGCCGGCCGCGCCCCAGCGGGCCGCCAGCGCGCCGCCCAGCGCCGCCACCACGGCCGCGCCCAGCGCATTGCAAAAGCCGAGCGCCAGGCCGGAACCGAGCGCATGATGGCGCGGCAGCAGATCCTGGCCCATCAGCACCGTGAGCGGCAGGGTGGCGAACAGGGCCACCCCCAGCGCCGCCATCAGCAGCCAGAGCCAGGCGCCGCTGGCGCACAGGAACAGCGCCAGAAACACACAACTCAGCAGCGTGCCGGCGGCGACAACCGCGCGCCGCCCCAGCCGCTCCGCCAGCACCGCCGCGCCGAAGTTGCCGACGATGCCGACCACCAGCATGGTGGTGATGAGGGCCGCGCCGGTGACCAGCCGGCCGCCACGCGCTTCCCACCACAGCGGCACAAAGGCGCTGACGCCGACGATCATCGCCGAGCGCAGCGAGGAGTAGGCGAGCAGCGCTGCGAGCGGGCCGCGGGCCTCGCGCAAGGCGCGCCACGCGCCGCCCGGGGGTGGGCGGCGGGGAATGTCGCGCAGGCGCAGCCAGAGCCCGGGCAGCGTCACCGCCGCGGCCAGCGCCAGCACCCAGAGCCCGCCGAGGCCCAGGGCCTCGACCACCACGCTGGCGGCGAGCGGCCAGGCGCCGCGGCCGATTTCGCCGCCGACCAGGAACACCGCCACCTGACGCTCGCCCGAGCCTCCGCCGTAGGCACGGGTCGCCGCCAGCGCGGGCGGATGGAACCCGGCGTTGCACACGCCGATGAGCACCAGCGCCGCGATCAGCGAGGCCCGGCCGTGCGCCCATCCCACCCAGGCGGCGCCGAGGGAGGAGCCGGCCAGTCCGGCGACCAGAAACGCGCGCCCGCCCCAGGTGTCCGACAGCAGCCCGGTCAGCGGCTGCAGCGCCTGGCCGGCGATGAGGATCGCCATGATGGCGCCGGCGTAACCAATGGGGATGGCCATGGCCGCCAGCAGCACCGGCAGGATGCCGGGCAGAAAGTTGGCGGCGCCGTCGTTGAGAAAATGCGCCCACGACAGCAGCGCCACGGCGCCGCCGGCGCGCGGCGAAGCAGACGCGGCCGAAGCGGGCGCTGGCGTGCGGGGCGGCATGGCGGAGTTTTCAGCATAGCGCGCCGGGGGCGCCGGGGCGCTGTTGCCGGGGCCGGCGGCGAGTGCAGCCGCCGCCCAACCCGCTCATGCCACGGACCATTACCCGGGAGCCCGCGCGGATAGCCGCGCGTCCCGCTTGTGCTCGCGGGGCCGCGCCGCTTCGTTTGCCGGGAGCGGTGTGGCCTAAGACGCGCCCGCCCCTTCGGGCTTCCGACCACGCCGGTGCGCCAGCGTGTGACGGGAGCCCCGGCGCTGGTCGGGCTGCGGCCGATCGCTTGGCGGCAGCGCGTGCCCACTGGGCTCGAGGGCGTGCCAGCGGCGCTTTCACCCGTCCAAGTTGTCTCTTTCTTCCCTCAAGCAGAAGCGGCACGGCCGCCCTTCTCAGGACGCCCTCCCGATGCTCCCACCCCAAGGCGCAAGCGCCGTGGGGGCCCCGGGGGACGGGCTGCGGCCGGAATTCGCTTGGCAACAACGCGCGCCCGCTCTGCTCAAGGCGCGTCCAAGTTGCCTCGTACAGAGATGCTGAATCCAAGCCAAGCGGGGCTGGCCGGCCGGCGGCCGGCTAGCGGGTCGGCGACCCGCCCCCCATCAGCGCCACGGCTACAGCATCTGTGATTTTGCCCTAGGCGCGGCAAACAGCCAGCGCCGGACGGACCTGGATCTTTTCGCCATACATCAGGCGATCGGCGCGCTCCAGCAGGCGCTCGGCGCTTTCGCCGGGCTCGAGTTCGGCAATGCCCATACTGGCGGTGATGCGCACCCGGACGTTTTCGCCCGCCCGGCCGAGCACAAACTCACCAAACACCTCGCTGTGCAGCCGTCCGGCGGCGCCCTGCGCGTCCGCCAACCCGGTTTTCGGCATCACCACCAGGAACTCGTCCCCGCCCCACCGGCACACGACGTCACTGTCGCGCATTGAGCGCCGCACGTGCATCGCCACCAGCTTCAGCAGGCTGTCGCCCTGAGCATGGCCATAGGTGTCGTTGATCGCCTTGAACCCGTTCAAATCAAACGACAGCACGCACAGCGGCTCGCCGGTGGAGATGGCCTGGCGCACGGCGTTTTCCGCGCGCCGACGGTTGCCCAGCCCGGTGAGCGGATCGGTTTCAGCCAGCATGGCGGCCGATTTCAGGCTGGTGCGCACGTTGTCCAGCTCCTGCTCCAGTCGTTGCGCCTGGACGTCGCCCTCGCGCTGCGCGCGCTCGGCGACCTGCCGCATTTCCTCGACCTGCACCAGCAGCCGCGTGCGCATGGTGTCGGCGGACTCCAGCCGGGTGATGACCTCAACCTCGCAGGCGATTTGGCGCAACTGCTTGCCGTGCGCGGAGCCGGTCTGGGCCATCGTCGCCCCGGCCTGCGCCACCATGCGGATGATCTGCTTGTAGTCGCCCTCGCGCCGGTTGACGGCCTCGGCCAGACCGCGAATGGCCAGCGCCGACTCGGCGCGGCTCTTCTCGATGGCCGGGCCGTCGCTCGAGTCCTTGAGATAGCCGAGGATGGTGCGCATGTGCTCGCGGCACTGCGTCCCCTCCCCGCCGGCCATGTCCTTGGCCGCAGCCTCAATCGCTTCCAATGTGCGAACGTAGGCCTCGAGCGCGACGCGCTCCTGACCTTCCAGTGCATCCAGCCGGTCCAAGTGCTTGCGAATCGAAATCATGGCCGCCTCCGGGCAGAAGCCCCCTACAGCGTGTCTATCGGCAGGCCGGTCCCAAACTTGAGGGCAGGAACAGCGTTGGCGTGGCCAACGTTGCATAGGGACGTGCGGCTTTGCTGGTCGCACAGCCGCCTTCGGGGCGCGGCCCGGTTGCTGCAGTGGGGCTGTTTTCGCTCCCAGGCCGACCTGCTTTGCCCACAGCGCCGGCGGCGCGGCCGCCCATCTCTGGACGCCCTCCCGCTGCTCCCACCCCAAGGCGCAAGCGCCGTGGGGGCCCCGGGGGACGGGCTGCGACCGAAATTCGCTTGGCGGCAACGCGCGCCCGCTCTGCTCAGGGCGCGTCCAAGTTGCCTCGTTTAGTCAAGCGCCGCGTGCCGCGCCGTCAGCGCCACAATCGCCTCGCCGTAGAGCGCCACCTTGCGGTCGCCGAACCCGGTGATCTGGCGCAACTCGGGGAGCGTGCGCGGCGGACAGTGGCAGAGCGCCTCGAGCGAGCTGTCGTGCAACACCACGAACGCCGGCATCCCCGCCGCCTGCGCCGTCTCCCGCCGCCAGGCTTTCAGCGTCTCTAGCAGGACGGGGTTGGCCGGCGCCGCCG
>JBOGKJ010000343.1:0-1780 GCA_050745565.1 Terriglobales bacterium
GATCCTAAGTCTGGTGCGTCTGCCAATTTCGCCACTCTCGCGATATCGCGTAACCCATTATTGCACCGCGCCTTGCGCCGAGCCCCGGCACCGCCCCTTACCGCCGCCGACCATTCGGCAACCCCGAATAGTTCAACTGCTCCATGAAACTTGCGGGCCGATGCGTCGCCGTGCGGCCTGGTGCTCTGTTAGGCTGAAGTCATTATAACTATCCACGTACGCGCGTCCTGGGATGCCGAGGCTGGCGTTTGGGTGGCGGAAAGCGCCGACGTGCCGGGGCTTGTGACCGAGGCTCCCGGCCTGGATGCGCTCAAGGCCGAGCTCGATGCGCTGATCCCGGAACTGCTGGCCGCCAATGGCGTAACCGGCCAGCCGAGCGTTCCTGTGGAATTGCTCGCCGAGTACCGGGAGCAATTATTGCCAGCCAGCGCCTAGATGGCTGACTACGCCCCGGAACTGAAACGATTCCTGCAACAGCATGGCTGCGCGTTGGTTCGTCTCGGCAAGTGCGACCACGAGCTTTGGTGCAGCCCGATCACCGGCACGGTGTTTCCGGTGGACCACAAGATTCTGTCTCGACACACTGCCAACGGTATCCTCAAACAGGCTGGCTTGGCCGACCGCAAGCACTTCTAAGCTGCCGCCCAGCAGCCGAGGCATGAATGCCAAGGCGTAGGGAACGCGCAACGAGCATCGCTCAACCAAGCTGCTGGAGGCGGCGGGCTACGCCTGTTGCCGGTCCGCCCCCAGCTTGGGCGCCTGGGGTTCCCGCGGAAAGCGCCATTTGGCTTCTCGGCTGTTTGGTGCCAAAGCGCGGGTCTGGCCGGAAGCCCCGGCCAATTCAAAAAACCGCGAGACCAAGGCCGTACAAGCACCATGGGGTGGCGAAAAGCGCGGCCACAAGCCCGATAGGGTAATCTGGCGACGCAGCCAGCGCTTAGTCGGCATTGGAACCGCCCGCACCGGAACTGGGCAGCAAGTCAATCGTAGAGCCCGGGGGGATCGGAACTGTGGCGAGCCCGTCTGGGCCACCGGGAGCGGCGAGCCGCCTGCGCTTTGATCGGAGTCGCCGCTGTCGCCCGCACATATTGGTTGTAGGTCAGCCCGTCAATATCCCCGTCCTGGGTGCCGCTGCCGACGCCATCGAAGTTCGCGTTGCCGAGCACCACCAACTGGTCCGGATGCGGCACCGCCAGCGATCGCAGCAGCACCGCCCGCACCAGCGTGAACAGCGCCGTGTTGGCGCCGATGCCGAGCGCCAGCGTCAGCACCGCGACGGCGGCAAAGGCCGGCGCGCGCCGCAGGCGCCGCCAGGCGAAGCGCAGGTCACGGCCGAAGTCCTCAAGCCACCGCAGGCCGCGCGCGTCGCGGCACTCCTCCAGCGCCAGATCGGCGCTGCCAAAGGCCGCAGCCGGCCGGCCGCTGTGTGAGAGCATCGCCTGGTGGAAATCGAGTTCTTCCCCCAGTTCGCGCTCCGCGCGCCCATGCCGCGCCAGCGCCCGCAGCCGCAATTTCAGGTCCGTCCAGTTCATCAGGCGTTCTCCAGTACGCCCCTCACGGCGGCGGCGAAACGCGCCCATTGCTCGCGCTCCTGCACGAGTTGGCGGCGGCCGGCGGCGGTGAGCTGGTAGTAGCGCGCGCGCCGGCCGAGCTCGGAAGTCCGCCACTCGGCCCGCACCCAGCCGCGGTGCTCCAGCCGGTGCAGCGCCGGGTAGAGCGAGCCCTGGTTGGCCGACAGCACGCCCCGCGAACTCTGCTGGATGCGCTCCGCGATGGCCCA
>JBOGKJ010000344.1:0-2510 GCA_050745565.1 Terriglobales bacterium
ATAGGGGCCGATGATCGAGCGCGCCCCCTCATAGGTCATGTCCGCAAACAGGCTGACCAGCCCCAGGCAGACAATGAAGCGCAACGCCGCGCGGCGGCGCGCCGCGGCGGCTGACTCTGGCGGGGGACTGGCCACCGGCCATTATGACCGCACTCGCCCTCTTCGGGGACCGCGCGATTTCTCGCACGGGGCGCTTAATCGCAATCCATGCGGGGGGGGCCGGCCGGCGGCCGGCCTGCAGGTCGGGCGACCCGCCCCACACATTTGGCCCGCGCATTGCCGCACCCACTACCGCGGCTTCGCACGGGGTTCAGTGGGAGAAATGCGGGGCGCGCGGTTGACATGGCGGGGCCGCGCCAACCTGAGGCCGCGCCTGCTTCCCGGAGGCGAGTTTAATTTACATTATTCGTACCGGAGCGCCTCGATGGGATCGAGTGCCGCTGCCTTGCGCGCCGGGTAAAAGCCGAAAAATACGCCTACGGCGGCCGAAAACACCGCTGCTGCCACGATCGAGAAGGCCGAGACGTCCACCGGCCACTGCGCCAACAGCGCGATCATCCAACTGCCCGCCAGCCCCAGCCCGATCCCAATCGCCCCGCCGAGCGCCGCCAGCAGCGTGGCCTCGATCAGGAACTGGCGCTGCACGTCGGCCGAGGTCGCCCCGACGGCCATGCGGATGCCGATCTCACGCGTGCGCTCGGTTACCGAGACCAGCATGATGTTCATGATGCCGATTCCGCCCACGAGCAGCGACACCGAAGCGATCGCCGCCAGCAGCATCGTCATCACCCCGCTGGCGGCGTCGGCGGCTTCGGCGACGTCGGTGAGGTTCTGCACCTGAAAGTCGTCGCCCTCGCCGGGACGGATGCGGTGGCGGCTGCGCAGCAGGTTCGTGACCTGCTGTTGGGCGCCGGCCACGGCGGCCTTGGAGACGCAGGAGACGAAAATCATCTGCAACCAGGGCTGGCCGCTGAGCTTTTTCTGGTAGGTGGTCAGCGGGATGTAGACGTTATCGTCCTCGTCGTGGCCATTGGCGTCATCGCCCTTCGAGGCCAGCGTGCCCACAACGGTGAAGGGCAGGTTCTTGATGCGGATAGTCTTGCCCACCGGGTCGGAGCCGTCCGGAAACAGGTTTTGCTCCACCGTTGTCCCCAGAATGGTGACGTTGTTGGCGTCCGTCACATCCTGAGGGCTGAAGTTGGCGCCCAGGTCGAACTGCCAGTTGCGGATGCCGAACTCGGTGGGCTCGGTGCCCACGATGTTGGTGCCCCAGTTGTTGTCGCCGTAGACCACCTGCTGGCTGCTCATCGCGGCCCCGGCGGCCGATAGTGTGGCCGGCACCAGGGAGAGGATCGCCTGCTCGTCGCCGTACAGCAGCGTTTTGGTGGCGCCCCAGCCGACGTGCACCACGCCCGCCTGGCGGCTGCCGGCCTGGATCACGATTTCGTTGGAGCCCTTCAGCGCCATCAGGTGCTGGACCTGGTCGTTGGCGCCGCGCCCGACCGCCACCATGGCAATCACCGCCCCGACGCCGATGATGATGCCCAGCATCGTCAGCGCCGAGCGCATTTTGTTGCGCTTCAGCGCCCGGAGCGCCACGCGCAGTATGGCTTGCAAGTCCATGCTGCCCAAGAGACTACCAGAGAACGGCCGGGGCGGTGGGCGGGATAATGGTTCCAGGGGGCATTGCATGGCGCCGGCCTCAGCCCAGCGCGAAGCGTTTGCGCGGCGGGTCACCAGCGGCTCCGGCTGGCCCGCCGGCGACGATCGGCTGTGGCGCGCCTTTGCCTCGACTCCGCGGGAGCGCTTCCTGCCGCCGGGCGCGAGTGTCGAGATGGCCTGCAGCGACACCACGGTGGGCCTGCTCGGCGGCATCAACAACGGCCAGCCCTCGCTGCACGCGCTCAGCCTGGCGGCGCTGGCGCCGCAGCCGGGCGAGCGCGTGGCGCACATTGGCGCCGGCAGCGGCTACTACACCGCCATCCTGGCGCAGTTGGTCGGCTCCGCGGGCGGCGTCGAGGCCTATGAGATTGAGCCCAAGCTGGCGGCGCGGGCGCTCCGGAACCTTGCCGCCATGCCGTGGGTGCGGGTCGAGGCGCGCTCCGGGGCAGCGGCGCCGATCGAGGCCGCCGACGTCATTTATGTGAACTGTGGCGCCACCGCGCCACAAGCGTGCTGGTTGGACGCCCTGCGGCCCGGGGGGCGCCTGCTGTTCCCGCTTACCGGCGAGCACGGCGAGGGCGCCATGTTATTGGTGCGGCAGGCGGCCGGGCCGGTGTGGCCGGCGCGGTTCATCGTCCCGGTGTTGTTCATCGGCTGCGAGGGCGCGCGCGACCGGGGTGAAGCCGGGGCGGTTGCGGCCGCCTTTGCCGGGGGCGGCGCGGCCGCGGTGCGCTGGCTGCACCGCGAGGGCGAAGTCCCAGCCCACGCCTGGTGTCGCGGCCGCGGCTGGTGGCTGGGCTAAGGGCGGGCCGGGCGGCCGACGCTATGCATAGCTTTTCGCCGCGGCG
>JBOGKJ010000345.1:0-4450 GCA_050745565.1 Terriglobales bacterium
GGGTCGCCCAGCCGGCGCCGCCGCTGCGCGAAATCCTGTTCCGCGACGCCAAGCACGGCCGCGTCATCGCCGCCGACGGCTCGACCTGGGTCACCAGCGACGGCGGCGCCACCTGGACCAAATAACGACCGCCGCCCAGCGCGCAACGAGGCAACTTGGACGCGCCCCGAGCCGAGCGGGCGCGCGTTGCCGCCAAGCGAATTCCGGCCGCAGCCCAACCGGGGCCCCCAAGGCGCTTGCGTCTTGGGGCCCCGCGAGGGCGTCCAGAAAAAGGCGGCCGCGTCGCCATCCGAACGCGTCTGCGCGTCTCAGCCCACACCGCCTCCGGGAAAAATATCTGGCGCGGCCCCAGCGCGACGTGGCTGTGCCACATCAACGCGCAGTTTGGGCCGCGGCCCCTGCCACTGGGCGCCTCAACCGCGACGGTGCGAGCGGCGCCGCCGCGCACGCGCTGGTCCGCGCCAACATTGCGCAGCCAGCGGTTCGGCAATCGCCGCCGCTGCCCCCGCGTATATTGAGGAGTGCGCATGATCCCGGAACTGGCTTGGCTGAGTGAGGTGCGGCGGCGGGCGGCGGCCCAGCCCCGCCCGCCCGCCGCCCTGCGCCTCGGCATCGGCGATGACGCCGCCTTGGTGCGCCCGCGCCCCGGCTGGGAACTGGCCCTGACCACCGACTTGATGGTCGAAGGCGTGCATTTCCTGCGCCGCCGCGAGCCGGCCGCCACCGTCGGCGAGCGCCTGGCGACCCGCGCCCTCAGCGACCTCGCCGCCATGGGCGCCGACCCGGTCGCGCTGCTGCTCTCCTCGGCCTATCCGGCGCGGCTGCCGCCGGCCTGGCCCCGCCAGATGGTCCGCGGACTCCTCCACGCCGCGCGCGCCGCTGGCGCGGTGCTGGCCGGCGGCGACCTCTCGGCCATGCCCCGGGCTCAGAACACCATCGTCCTCGACGTGGTCGGCGTCGGCCAGGTGCCGCCCGGCGCCGCCCTCCGCCGCGACGGCGCACGCCCCGGCGACCTCCTCTACGCCTCCGGACCGCTCGGCGAAGCCGCCCTCGGACGCGCCCTGGTCCAGGCCGGCCGCCGCCCCCGCACCGCCGCCGAGCGCCGCGCCCGTCAACGCCACCTGCATCCCCAGGCGCGCTGGAAGTTGGGCGCCGCCCTGCGCGGCCGCGCCACCGCCGCCATTGACGTCAGCGACGGCCTCGCCCCCGACCTCGCCCACCTCTGCCGCGCCAGCCGCGTCGGCGCCGAGTTCGAGTTGCCTCCAGGCTGGAATGAATCACTCGCCCTCGGCGGCGGCGAAGACTACGAACTCCTCTTCACCGTCCCGCCCCGCCGCCCCCTCCCCCCCCACCCCGGCCTCGTCGCCCTCGGACACATCACCGCCGCCCCCGGCCTCTGGCTCCTCCGCGCCGGCCGCCGCCACCGCCTACCCCGGCTGGGATGGGAACACTTCACCTGACCCGCCGCCGCCGCCGCTACTGCTCCACCGTCACCAGCATGTCCAGGAAATGGTTCGCCTCAACGTAGCGCGGCGTGAACGGCACCGGCACCGTCAACGTTTCCTGCTCGTGAGTGATCGGCATCAGGCCGCGAATCCAGTGCGTGCTGTCCTCGAACAGGTACACCGGCAGCAGCCCCTCCCAGTGCCCCGGATTGCTCACCGTCATCCGCACCTGCGCCTTGCCGGAAGCGCCGCCGGGAACAATCGCCGCCGTAAAGTGGATCTCGCGCGTCACGGTCTCGTCGAGCAGCGGCCGGAAAAACCAATCCATGCTGTGGTTGTGCTCCAGGTCCATCGCCGCCGTCATGTGCTTGGTGACTATCGCCTGAAATTCCGCGCTGGTGACCGCGCCGCCACCGTAAGTGGCGGCAGCGTCGCGCATCATGGCGATGAAGGCGGCGTCGGGGTTGGCCAGGCGCGGGTCCCGCATCATCTGCCGCAGCTCGTAGATCCCGTACGCCGCCTTCGCCTCCAATATGGCCTCGCCGTCGTCCTGATCGGTGCTGAGCCGGTCGGGCCCCAGCCATAGCGCCCCCTGCTCCTCGCCCACTTCGCCATTCCGGCCGGGGCGCTGCAGCAGTTGCCGCCACTGGCGCAGCGCGTCGAGCCCCGCCGCCATGCCCGATCGCTCCTGCTGGTAGAACAACCCGCCGGCCACGCGTAGCCCGGCCACCAGCCATCGGTCGTGCGGCGTGGCCGCCTCGGTCCACGCGCCCCACCACTGGCCGGCGGCGCTGGCGGCCAGCGGCAGTTGCGATTCCTCCGGCGTCATGGCGGCGAACCAGTCCGGATCCATGTTGATCAGGCCGGGCCAGATCGGTTCGGCGACGGGGCCGGAAACGACCGCGGTGACGTGGGTGTAGGGCACCGGGCCAAAATACCCGGATAGAAAATTGTAGGCGTCCACCAGCCGCGAGCCGGCAAGCGGGATCAATGCCTCAGGATCAGCGCGACGGGCGGCGGCCACAGTCAGATCGAGGTGCTGTCCATTGGCGAGTTCCACAGGCTGGCGCCGGACTTCGTCCTCGCCCAACGCGAACCCGGCGCCGCCCACCGCAAGCGGCACGCGCGCCAAAGCCGCGCTTGCCCCCGCGCCAACCATGTCGGTGGCCGAGGCCGAAACCGTGTAGCGATGGTCAGCGGTGATCTGCACCGAAAACCCCGTGGGCGGGCCCGGCTGCGGGGAATCGAGTGTGGGATACCACAACGCCGGCGCCAGCCAGTCCCAGGGCAAGGCGGTGTCGCGCATCGCCTGCTTGCCCGCGTATCGCAACCGCAGATCGAGGGCGCCGCCCGCCGCCAGCGGCTGCGGCAAGTGCAGATAGAGCCAGTCGCCACCGCTGCCGGCTTTGGGCTGCAGCCATGTCACCGCGGCTCCGGTGGCCAGCGCCGCGCTCTCCACCCGCATCGCATCGTCGAGCGCCACCACCAGCGCCGCCCGGTCCGGCGCCAGCGCCGTCAGCGTGAACGTGGCCTCGACTGCCAACTCCCGGTTGCCGGCAATCGCGGCCGCCAAATGGAAATCGCCCAGCCGCCATGCCGGCCCCGGCGGCCGCCACCCGGGTGGCGCGAACTGCGCCCAGATCTGGCCGTGCTCGGGCTCGGACACCACCACCGGCTCCCGCAGCGTCTGGTCAAATTCCACCTCGATCCAGCGCCCGTCTTTGAGCTTCAGTTGCGCCAGCAAAAACTCCGCCCCGGGCGCGGCCCGACCCGAAGCCGCACGAGGCAACTTGGACGCGCCCTGAGCAGAGCGGGCGCGCGCTGCCACCAAGCGAATTCCGGCCGCAGCCCGGCCACCCCCGCCCCCAAGGCCCTTGCGCGTTGGGGTGGGAGCACCGGGAGGGCGTCCAGAAAAAGGCAGCCGCGCCGCACCCGCGGCGGTGCGAGCGTCCCCGCCGACCACGCCCTGAGGCCGGGGCCCATTAACCTCCGCGGCCAGCCAGCGCGCGGCGGCATCGCTGCCGTCGCGCTCGAGATTGCGGGCCGCATCCTTCAGCGCGTCGCGGGCGCTGCCCGGCACTCGCCCGCTCCAGCTCAATGCCGCGCCCAGGCGGCTGGACCAGGCGTCCGGGGCAGCAGTATAAAACACCGCCTCGGTAAAGCTCTGGACTATCTCGTAGCTTCCCGTGAAGCGCACCGCCTGCTGGCGGCCCATGGCGGTCGGCGGCGCGGCCCGCAACTGCCCGCGGCCGGTGAACACGGCCGTGCTGACGCGGCCCCCCACTGCGCCTGCCAGCGAGATCTCGCCCTGCTGCATCTCGAATTCCAGACCCGGCCATTGCAGCCGCACCGCGCTGACCGGGGCGGTTCGCGCCAGCGTCGGCTCCAGCAGCCCTGCGAGTTGGGCTTCGGGCTTGGCGCCGGCTCTCGCCTGCGCGGCCGCGGCAACGCCAAGCGTCAGCAGCACGGCCGCCATCGCGCCTCGGCGGCGGCAGCGGCGGCCTTCAGGGCGTGGGCGCGGTAGCGGACGGCGCGGCAAAGCCGTGCATGGCATCTCTGCTCAGGATACGCGTTCCGGAGATGGTGTCATGCCAGGCCAGGTGCTGGGGATCGCACAGCATCCACAAATAGCCCAGCCCGAGCGCGGCCATCGAGATGAGGCTGGCCCAGGCGCGCTGGCGGCAGGCGCGGCGGCTGGCGGGGACGGGCGCCCCGTTTTCGGTCTCCGCGGCGACCAGATACAGATGTTCGTGGCGCATGCCCCAGCTCGCGCCACCGCAGTAAAAGCATAGGAATTGGTAGAAAGCCGCCAGCAGCGCCGGCGCCACCGCGATGGCCGGCAGCAGGTGCCGGAGCGCGTGCGGCGGCGGCGGCGGAAAGCCCAGCGCCGCCCACGCCGTCAATGCCCACAGCCCCGCCGCCAGCGCCACCACCAGCCCGTCAAGCGCGCCCGCGCGCAGGCGCGCCGCCGGCGCGGCCGCCGCCAGACTCGGACGCTCGGGCAC
>JBOGKJ010000346.1:0-14331 GCA_050745565.1 Terriglobales bacterium
AGATGGTGATGCCGGGCGACAACGTGGCGCTCACGGTCGAGTTGATCACGCCGGTGGCGATGGAGAAGGGGCTGCGCTTCGCCATCCGCGAGGGCGGCCGCACCGTCGGCGCCGGCACCATCACCGAGATCCTGCAGTAGCCGGAAGGAACCGTCATGCGCGAACGCATTCGCATCCGCCTCAAGGCCTACGATTACCGCGTGCTGGACAACTCCACCCGCGAGATCGTGGACACCGCCCGCCGCACCGGAGCCGAAATCGCCGGTCCCATTCCGCTGCCGACGGTGATCAACCGCTTCACGGTGCTGCGCTCGCCGCACGTGGACAAAAAGAGCCGCGAACAGTTCGAGATGCGCACCCACAAGCGCCTGCTCGACCTGCTCGAGCCCACGCAGCAGACCATGGACGCGCTGATGAAGCTCGACCTGCCGGCGGGCGTGGATGTCGAGATCAAGGCGTTCGGCAAGGAACACAAGTGAGCCGTGGGGAGTGGGAAACGGGAAGCGGAAACAGGGAAGTGAGATAGGGCGAGGACGGCCATGGTAAACGGAATTTTGGGCAAAAAAATCGGCATGAGCGAGACGTACACCCCGGCGGGCGAACGCGTACCGGTGACGCTGCTGCAGGCCGGACCCTGCGTGGTGGTGCAGCGGAAGACCCGCGAGCGCGACGGCTACGAGGCGGCGCAGATCGGCTTCATCGAGTTCACCAAGCCCGGGCGGCTGAGCCAGCCGGAACGCGCGCGCTTTGAAAAGCACAACCTGCCGCCCTGCCGCTTCCTGAAAGAGGTGGGGGTGGGCACGGGCGAGGAAAACGGCGCCAAGGTCGGCGACCAGGTGCTGGTGGAAATGTTCAAGGAGCGGGACTTTCTCGACATCGAGGCGGTCAGCAAGGGCAAGGGATTTGCCGGGGTCGTCAAGCGCCACCACTTCGCGGGCGGCGCGGCCACGCACGGTTCGATGTTCCACCGCGCGCCGGGCTCGATTGGCGCCTCGGCGTTTCCCTCGCGCGTGCTGAAGGGGATGCGCGCGGCCGGCCACATGGGCCACGCCCAGGTGACGGTGCGCAACCTGCAGGTGATCGCGGTGGATGCGGAAGAGAACCTGCTGGCGGTGCGGGGCGCGGTGCCGGGCCCCAACGGCGGCTACGTGCTCATTCGGCGCGCGGTGCATGCACCGCGCCAGCGCCGCGGCTTCGCCGGCGCGACCAACACCAACCCGCTCAAGGCGAGCAAGCGCGCGGGGAAATAGGACAGCGGCCATGGCCTCCATAGACGTCAAGAACCTGAACAACGAGACCGTCGGCAGCCTCGAGCTGCGCGACGACGTCTTTGCCGCGCCGGTGAACGAAACGCTGCTGTGGGAGGCGGTGCGGCACTGGGGCGCGTCGCAGCGCCGGGGCACGCACAAGACCAAGGGCCGGGCCGAAGTCAGCGGCAGCGGCAAGAAGCTGTGGAAGCAGAAGGGCACCGGGCGCGCCCGCATTGGCAGCATCCGCAGCCCGATCTGGCGGCACGGCGGCACCGTCCACGGGCCGCAGCCGCGCAGCTACGCCTGGGTGATGCCGCGCAAGAAGCTGGCCGGGGCGCTGCGCTCGGCGCTGGCCGCCAAGCTGCGCGACGCCGAGATCACCGTGGTGGATCAGTTCACGCTGCCGGAGGCCAAAACCAAGACGCTGCGGGCCGGCCTCGACCGGCTGCAGGTCCACAATACCGCGCTACTGGTGGATACGGCGCCGGGGACGGTGCTGGAGCGCAGCGCCCGCAACCTGGCCGGGGTCGCGCTGCTCGACGCCCACGAGGTTCATCCCTGGCACCTGCTGCGCTATCGCCACATCGTGGCCAGCCGCGCCGCGATTGAAAAACTGCAACACGCCGCCCGGCCGCAGCGCACCGCCGCCGCCCGCGGCCAGGAGAGCCGCCCATGAGCAGCCGCTACGAGGTCATCAAGCGCGCCATGATCACCGAGAAGGGCATGGCGGTCAAGGAGAACCTCCGCACGCTGGTGTTCGAGGTCCATCCCCACGCCAGCAAGGTGGAAATCCGCGAAGCCGTGCAGGCGATTTTCAAGGTCAAGGTTGAAAGCGTGCGCACCGCCATCACCCACGGCAAGGAGCGCCGCCGCGGCCGCCTAGTGGGCCGGCGTCCGGACTGGAAGAAGGCCTACGTCAAGCTGCAGGCCGGGGAAAAGATGCCGGAGTACGCGGAGAACGTCTAATGCCGATCAAGACTTACCGCCCCACCACCCCCACCCGCCGCTACCAGTCGGTCGTGGTCAGCGAGGAAATCTCGCGCTCCACGCCCCACAAGCCGCTGCTGGAGCCGCTGCGGCGCACTGGCGGACGCCGCAGCTCCGGCGATCAGACCATCTGGCACCGCGGCGGCGGCCACAAGCGCATGTACCGCGTGGTGGACTTCAAGCGCGACAAGTTCGGGGTGCCGGCCGAGGTTGAATCGGTCGAGTACGATCCCAACCGCAGCGCCCACATCGCGCTGCTCAAGTACCGCGACGGCGAGCGCCGCTACATCCTGCAGCCCGCGGGCCTGAAGGTGGGGATGCAGGTCACCAGCGGTCCGGAGGCCGACATTCTGCTGGGCAACGCCATGGCGCTGCGGGCCATTCCGCCCGGCACCACGGTCCACAACGTCGAGCTGCGGCCGGGCAAGGGCGGGCAGATGGTGCGGGCCGCGGGCGGCTCGGCCCAGTTGATCTCCAAGGAGGGCGGCTACGCACTGCTCAAGCTGCCGAGCGGGGAAACCCGCCGCGTGCTCGATGCCTGCATGGCCACCATCGGCGCGCTGGGCAACGCCGAGCACGAAGGCCGCACGCTGGGCAAGGCGGGCCGGTCGCGCTGGCTGGGGCGGCGCCCGGTCAACCGCGGCGTCTCCATGAACCCAGTGGACCATCCCCACGGCGGCGGCGAAGGCAAAACCAGCGGCGGCCGCCACCCCGTCACCCCCTGGGGCCAGCCCACACGCGGCTTCAAAACCCGCAACAACAAGCGCACCGACCGCTGGATCGTCAACCGGCGCCAGCGCCGCAAATAGCAGGAGACGCCATGGCACGCAGCGTAAAAAAAGGCCCCTTCGTTGATGCGCACCTGGAACAGCGCCTCGCCGAGTTGAACCGCAAGAACGAGAAGAAGGTGTACAAGACCTGGTCGCGGCGCTCGACGGTGCTGCCCGAGTTTGTGGGCCACACCGTGGCCGTGCACAACGGCAAGAAGTTCATACCCGTCTATATGACCGAAAACATGGTCGGGCACAAACTGGGCGAGTTCAGCCCCACCCGCACCTTCAAAGGCCACTCCGTGAAAGTGGAGAAAACCGCCGCCCCGGCGGCCCGCTAAACTCCCATGCCGCAAGTCGCCAAAGCCATCGCCCGTTACGTACGCGTCTCGCCGCAGAAGGCCCGCCTGGTGGTGGACCTGATCCGCGGCCGCCGCGCCGAGGACGCCCTGCACCTGCTGCGGTTCACCCGCAAGCGCATCGCCGCCGACGTGGCCAAATTGCTGCAGTCGGCCATCGCCAACGCCACCGACCGCGGCGAGCTGGACGTGGACACGCTGGTGGTGCTGCGCGCGTTCGTGAACGAGGGTCCGCGCCAGAAGCGGGTGCGGCCGGCGCCGATGGGGCGGGCCTTCCGCTACCAGCGCCGCACCGCGCACATTGAGATCCACGTGGGCGAACCGGCCTCGGCCGCGCAGTTCTCGCGCCGGGTGGAAGAGCCGGCGGCGGCGGCGGCTCCGGCCGCGGCCAAGCCCGCAGGGCCCGCCGCGCGCCGGCCGGCGGGAAGAAAGCCGGCGGCGAAAAAGTCCGCTCACGGCAAGCCTGCCGCCCGGGGCGGCGCCAAATCCGCCGCGGGCAAGGGCAAAGGCTCCGCCAAGCCCGTCGCCAAGAAGACCGCCCGCGGCAAGGGCAAGCCGCCAGCCAAGAAAGCCGGGCCCGCCAAGCCCAAGGGAGAGAAATAAGCATGGGTCAGAAAGTCCATCCCTACGGATTCCGCCTGGGCTTCGTCAAGCCCTGGAAGAGTCAGTGGTTTGCCACGCGCGACTACACCAAGCTGCTGCTCGAGGATCTACTGCTGCGCCAGCTACTGTTCGATCGGCTGCGCGCCGCCGGCGTCAGCTCGATTGAGATCACCCGCCCCGGCAACAAAATCCGCATCATCATCCACACCTCCCGGCCCGGCATCATCATCGGTCGCAAGGGCAGCGAGATTGAAAAGCTCAAGGCCGAGGTGCAGAAGAAGACCAGCCGCGAAGTGCTGATCGACATCCAGGAAGTCCACAAGCCCGAACTCGACGCCCAGCTCGTCGCCGAGTCCATCGCGCTGCAACTGGAGAAGCGCGTCGCCTTCCGCCGCGCCATGCGCAAGGCGGTGGACAGCGCCGTGCGCTTCGGGTGCAAGGGCATCAAGGTGCGGGTCTCGGGCCGGCTGAACGGCGCCGAAATCGCGCGCTCGGAATGGTATTTGCAAGGCCGGCTGCCGCTGCACACGCTGCGGGCCGACATTGATTACGGCTTTGCCGAGGCGCGCACCACTTTTGGCGTCATCGGGGTCAAAGCCTGGACTTACAAGGGCGAGATTCTGCCCTCCAGGCGCCGCAGCCTGGCCGAAGCCTCCTAACTCCGGATACCGCCATGTTGATGCCGAAAAAAGTGAAGTTCCGCAAACAGCACCGCGGCCGGATGACCGGCAAGGCGTGGACCGCCGGCGAGTTGTCGTTTGGCGATTTTGGCCTGAAGGTGCTGGAGCCGGGCTGGATCACCGACCGCCAGATCGAGGCCAGCCGCGTCGCCATGACGCGCTTCGTCAAGCGCGGCGGCAAGGTTTGGGTGCGGGTGTTTCCCGACAAGCCGGTGACCAAGAAGCCGGCCGAAACCCGCATGGGGAAGGGCAAAGGCGCGCCCGACCACTGGGTGGCGGTGGTGCGCCCGGGGCGCATTTTGTTCGAGATGGAAGGGGTGGAGTCGGCGCAGGCGAAGGAAGCCATGCGGCTGGCCTCGCACAAGCTGGCTTTGAAGACGCGTTTCGTCAGCCGCGCGGAGGGGGAATAGCATGAAGGGAACATCCTCACTGCAACGCTTTCGCCAGATGGGCGACGACGAGCTGGCCTCGCGCGAGCCCGACCTGCGCGATCAGCTCTTTCGGCTCCGCTTCCAGATGGCGATGGGGCAGAGCGAAAGCATCAAGAAACTGCGGCAACTGCGGCGCGACATCGCCCGCGTCAAGACGCTCATGAGCGAGCGCGCCGCCGCCGGAGGTAACCAGCAATGAGCACCGCACCCCAGCCGCTGCGCGACAGCGGCCGCAGCGAGAAAGTCGGCGAGGTGGTTTCGACCAAGATGGCCAAGACGGTCGTGGTCGAGGTCACGCTGCAGAAGGCCCACGCGCTCTACCGCCGCGGGATCCGAAGCCACCACCGTTTTTACGCCCACGACGAGGCCGGCACCTGCCAGCTCGGCGACATCGTGCGCATCCAGGAAACGCGGCCGCTCAGCCGGCTGAAGCGCTGGCGGCTGATCGAAGTGGTGCGCCGCGCCTCGGCCGCGCCCACCACGGCAGAGGTGGTGCGCGCGGTGGGGTCCGGCGAAATCGAGCGCGACACCCGCCGCCCGAAGCCGGCCGGGGCCGAGCCCGGCCAGGAGGGTGCCTAGATGGTGCAGATGCGAACCATGCTGCAGGTCGCCGACAACAGCGGCGCCCGCAAGCTGCAGGTGATTCTCCCGGTGGGCGGCCACACCGGGCTGCGCGCCGGGCTCGGCGATGTGGTCACCGCGGCGGTGAAGGAGGCGGCCCCCGAGGGCCAGGCCAAGAAGGGCACCGTGGTGCGGGTGGTGATCGTGCGCACGCGCAAGGAAACGCGGCGCAAGGACGGCACCTACATCCGCTTCGATCAGAACGCCGGGGTGCTCATCAATGAGACCGGCGAGCCGGTGGGCACGCGCGTATTCGGGCCGGTCGCACGCGAACTGCGCGACAAGCGCTTTTTGAAAATCATATCCCTCGCCCCGGAGGTGTTGTAGTTCGGTCCGGAGCTCAAGCCATGAACAGCCTACTCATTCACAAAGACGACGTGGTGAAGGTCGTCGCCGGGCGCGACAAGGGCAAGCAGGGCAAAGTCCTGCGCACCTTCCCCGACGAAGGCCGCGTGCTGGTGGAGCGCGTGATGATGGTGAAGCGCCACACCCGGCCCGATCCCAACCACCAGATCAAGGGCGGCATCGCCGAGCACGAGGCGCCGATCGCCATCAGCAACATCATGCTCGTCTGTCCGGACTGCGGGCCGGTGCGGGTGCGCAAACAGGCCGCCAGCGCCGAGAGTCCGCGGGCCGGCCGGCAGCGCGTGTGCCGCAAATGCGGGCGCGTGCTGGGAAAGTAACGCCATGACCACCCGCCTGCATCAACAGTATCTTGAGACCGTCGCGCCGGCGCTGATGCGCGAATTCAGCCTCGGCAACCGCATGGCGGTGCCGCGGCTGTCCAAGATCATCATCAACATGGGCGTGGGCGAGGCCACCCAAAACAGCAAGCTGATGGAAAGCGCGGTGGCGGAGCTGACGGCCATTAGCGGCCAGAAGCCGGTGGTGACCCGGGCCAAGAAATCCATCGCCGCCTTCAAGCTGCGGGAGAAAATGCCCATCGGCTGCTGCGTCACCCTGCGGGGCGAGCGCATGTACGAGTTCCTCGACCGGCTGGTGAACATGGTGCTGCCGCGGGTGCGCGACTTCCGCGGGGTGAGCCCGAAAAGCTTCGACGGCCGCGGCAACTACACCATGGGACTGCGCGACCAGATCATTTTCCCTGAAATCGATTACGCCAAGGTGGATCAGACCCGCGGCATGAATGTCACCGTGGTCACCACCGCCCGCAATGACGCGCAGGCGCGGGCGCTGCTGCAGCAGCTCGGCATGCCGTTCCGCACCAGCTAACCAGGAGCATCATGGCCACATCCGCCCGCATCGCCAAGACCCGCAAGAAGTTGAAGTACGAGATTCGCCAGCGCCACCGCTGCCGCCTCTGCGGCCGGCCCCGCGCTTTTCTGCGCAAGTTCGGCCTGTGCCGGCTGTGCTTTCGTGCCCATGCGCTGCGCGGTGAAATCGCCGGCGTGACCAAGGCCAGCTGGTAAGCGTCCCTCAGGAGTTGCCGATGAGCATGTCCGATCCCGTTGCCGACCTGTTGACCCGCATCCGCAATGCGGTGCGCAGTCATCTCAGCAAAGTCGAGCTGCCCTCCAGCCGCCTCAAGTGGGAGATCGTCAAGATCCTCCAGGACGAGGGTTTCGTGGCGGGCTGCAAGCTCAACCAGGAAAATGGCCGCCCGCTGCTGCGTTTCCAGCTCAAGTACGGGCCCAACGACGAGCCGGTCATTTCCAATCTGCGCCGGGTCTCCCAACCCGGCTGCCGCGTCTATGTCGGCCATCAGCAAATCCGGCCCGTGCTGGGAGGCATGGGCATCAGCATTCTGAGCACCCCGCGCGGCCTCATGACGGGCCGCCAGGCCCGCAAGGAGCATGTCGGCGGCGAGCTGCTCTGTGAGGTCTGGTAACCATGTCGCGCGTCGGCCACAAACCCATTCCCGTCCCGGCGACCGTCAAGGTCCGCTGTGAACCGCTGCTGGTTGAGATCCAGGGCCCCAAGGGCAGCCTCCGGCTCGCGCTTCCGGCCGGCATCGGCTGCCAGCAGCGGCAGGCCGAGCTCGTGGTCGAGCGCAGCGCCGAGCATCAGGCGGCGCTGCATGGGCTCACCCGCAGCCTGCTGGCCAACGCCGTCGCCGGCGTTTCGCAGGGCTTCCAGAAGGAGCTCGACATTGTCGGCGTCGGCTACCGCGCCGAGATGAAGGGCAAGTCCATCCTGGTGCTCAACCTGGGCTTCAGCCATCCAATCGAGTACTACCTGCCGCCCGCCATCGCCATTGCCATCGATGCCAAGCTCACCCACCTCACCGTCAGCGGCATTGACCGCCAACTGGTGGGCCAGGTGGCGGCCGAGCTGCGCGCCCTGCGCCCGCCCGACCCCTACAAGAACAAGGGCGTGCGCTACACCGGCGAACGCCTCAAGAAGAAGGAGGGCAAGACCGGCGCCAAGTAGCCGCCGGAGCCAGCCGCCATGATTGATGTCACCTCCAAAAACCTCCGCCGCCGCCAGCGCCAGCAGCGCTCCCGGCGCCACCTTCAGGGCGGGCCCGGACGCCCGCGCCTGAACGTGTTCCGTTCCCTCAACCACATCTATGCCCAACTGGTGGACGACAGCCGCGGCGTGACCCTGGCCGCCGTCTCCAGCCGGAAACTCGCGCTCAAGCCCGGCGGCAACCTGGCCGCCGCCAAGGCGGTGGGCGAGGCCATCGCCGCCGCCGCCAAGACGCAGGGCGTGGAAACGGTGGTGTTTGACCGCGCCGGCTATCCCTATCACGGACGGGTGGCCGCCCTCGCCGAGGCGGCGCGCGCCGCCGGGCTCAAGTTCTAAGGTTTTCACCATGCCAGCCATCAAGACCCGACTCAACCCCGATCAATTCCAGCTCAAAGATCAGGTGGTTTCCATCAATCGCGTGACCAAGGTGGTCAAGGGGGGCAAGAACCTTTCCTTCGCCGCGCTGGTCGTGGTCGGCGATCCCTCGGCCGGCGTCGTCGGCTTTGGCAGCGGCAAGAGCAAGGAAGTGCCGAGCGCCATCCGCAAGGGTATCGAGGCAGCCAAGAAAAACCTGATGCAGATTCACCGCCTGCCCACCACCATCCCACACATCGTGCTGGGGCGCTTTGGCAGCGGCCAGGTGCTGCTCAAGCCGGCCCCGGCCGGCACCGGCGTCATTGCCGGCAAGGCCGTCCGTGCCGTGATGGAGTCGGCCGGCATCAGCAACGTGCTCACCAAGAGCATCGGCACCACCAACCCCCACAACGTCATCAAGGCGACCTTCGACGCCCTGGCGCAGTTGCGGGACAAGGCGCAGGTCGCCGCCCTGCGCGGCAAGACCGTCGAGGAACTCTGATGCCCACGCTCCGTATCCAGTACTACCGCAGCGCCATCGGCCGCTCCTGGCGGCAGAAGGCGATCGTGCACGGCCTGGGGCTGCGCAAGCTCAACCAGGTGGTGGAAAAGCCCGACAATCCGGGCTTCCGCGGCATGGTGGCCAAAATCCCGCACCTGATCCGCATTGTCCCTGAACCCGTCGCCGGCCCCGCCGCCGGCCCCTCCCCCAGACTACGCCCATGAACCTCAGTCAAATTCGCAAACCGAAGGGCGCCACCCACGCCAAGAAACGCGTTGGACGCGGCATGGGCTCCGGCCACGGCAAGACCTCGACCCGCGGCCACAAGGGCCAGCGCTCACGCTCCGGCCACAGTTTGCTGCGCGGCTTCGAGGGCGGCCAGATGCCGCTGCACCGCCGCATGCCCAAGCGCGGGTTCACCAACATTTTTCGCAAGCACTTTGCCTGCGTCAACCTCGATCAGCTCGCCCTGCTGGGCGTGGTGGAAATTACGCCCCAACTGCTGCTGGATCGCCGGGTGATCCGGCACGTCGAGGACGGAGTTAAAATCTTAGGTCGGGGTGAGCTCAGCGCCCCGCTCCAGGTCACCGCCCACGCCTTCACCGCCAGCGCCCGCGCCAAAATCGAGGCTGCCGGTGGCAAAGCCGAGGTGCTGGCCTGAAACCGCCGTCGCAGCCGGCTGAATAGCCTTTACCATGCCGTTTGAATCCGCCATCAACATCTTCAAGATCAACGATCTGCGGAAGCGCGTGCTCTTCACGTTCTTCATCATGTTCGTCTATCGCCTGGGGTGCCACATCCCCACGCCGGGGATCAACACCAGCGCGCTCGAGCAGTTCTTTACGCAAAACGCGGGAACGCTGCTGGGCTACCTGAACATGTTCAGCGGCGGCGCGTTCGGGCAGATGACCGTGTTTGCGCTGGGCATCATGCCCTACATCACCGCCGCCATCATTCTTGAATTGATGACGGTGGTGTGGCCCTACCTCGAGAAGCTGCAGAAGGAAGGCGCGCTGGGCCAGAAGAAAATCACCCAGTACACGCGCTACCTCACCATCTTCCTGGCCGTCTTCCAGAGCCTCGGCATCGCCTTCACCCTGGAGAAGAACACCTACGGCGGCCACGGCTTTGTGCTCAACCCCGGGATGAGCTTCATCCTGATGACGGTGCTGACGCTCACCACCGGGTCGGTGTTCGTCATGTGGCTGGGCGAGCAGATCACCGACCGCGGCGTCGGCAACGGCATGTCGCTGCTGATTTTCGCCGGCATCGTCGTGGGCCTGCCCAGCGCCGTCGGCGACCTCTGGACCAAGGTGCAGACCAATTCCTGGGGCGCGCTCACCGTGCCCGCCATGTTCATGCTGCTGGCGTTCATGCTCGCCGTGGTGGGTTTCATCGTCTTCGTCGAGCGCAGCGAGCGCCGCATTCCGGTGCAATACGCCAAGCGCGTGGTGGGGCGCAAGCTCATGGGCGGACAAAGCACCCACCTGCCCATCCGCGTCAACAGCGGCGGCGTGATGCCGGTCATCTTCGCCGCCTCCATTCTGACGTTCCCCTCGACCATGTCGATGCTGCCGGCCATCAAGAACAGCCGGCTGTTCGGCCCCATGTTCGACGCGATGGGGTTCGGGCGCCCGCTCTACAGCCTGATCTACATCGTCGGCATCATTTTCTTCGCCTACTTCTACGTCTCGATCATTTTCAATCCGGTCGAGGTCGCCGACAATATGCGCAAGTACGGCGGCTTCATCCCCGGCATCCGCCCGGGCCGTTATACTTCCGAGTACATCAACGGCATCCTCACCCGCATCACGCTGGTCGGCGCCCTCTACCTGGTAGTCGTCTCGATGGTGCCCCAGTTTTTGCTCACCGGCAGCCAGCTTCAGCACCTGCCGGGCTTCATGGGCACCTGGTTCGCCAGTTGGCCGCCCTGGTTCCTGAACGGACTGGGGGTGACCTTCTATTTCGGCGGCACCTCGCTGCTGATCGTGGTCGGCGTCGCCATGGACACCGTCCAGCAGGTCGAAGCCCAGCTCGTGATGCGCCATTACGAGGGCTTCACGGCGCGCTCGGCCCGCATCCGCGGCCGACGCTCTTATTGGGCCTGATGTTGAGCGCCCGCCTGTGAGCCTCCCACGGCAACCCTCCCTTCACCACGGTCATTCGATGCAACCGATTGTGCTGTTAGGGGTTCCAGGTGCGGGGAAGGGCACTCAGGCCAAGCGCATGGCGCAGCGCTACCAGATTCCGCACTTGTCCACCGGCGACATCTTCCGCAGCATGGCCGAATCGGGCTCGGAAGTCGGCATCCGGCTCTGGCATGACATGCGCCAGGGCAATCTGGTGCCGGACGAGCTGGTGTGCGCCGTGGTCGCCGAGCGCATTGGTCAGCCCGATTGCCGCGACGGCTACATTCTCGACGGCTTTCCCCGCACCGTGCCGCAAGCGGAGTGGTTCATCAACTTCCTGGCTGGAAATCCCAGTCCGGTTGTCATCTTTCTGACGGTGGGGTACAATGATCTGTACCGCCGGTTGTTGGGAAGACGGTCCTGCCCGAAGTGTGGGCGAATTTACAACGAGTTTACCCAGCCCCCTCGCCAGCCCGGTCTGTGTGATCTGGATCAGACGCCGCTGGTGCAGCGCAAGGACGACGAAGCTGCCGTCGTTCGCGAGCGCCTCAGCGCCTATGAGCATCAGACGCTGCCGTTGGTGGAATTTTTTCGAAGGCACGGCATGCTGCTGGAAATCAGCGGCGGCGAGCCTGTAGATCGGGTCAGTGCGCGCCTGTATGGCGCGCTTGACCCCCAGCCGTCGCGCGAGCGGGCTGGAGCGGGACCAACAGCATGATTGCACGCCGCACAGCGGCCGAACTCGACAAGCTGCGCCGCGCCGGACTCGTTGTTGCCGAGGTCCTGGACGCGGTGGCGGCGCTGGTGCGCCCCGGGGTCAGCACCTGGGAGCTGGAGGAGGCCGCCGCCCAAGCCATAGGCGACCAGCATGCCACCTCGGCCTTTCGCGGTTACCACGGCTACCCCTGCGTGCTGTGCGTTTCGGTCAACGACCAGGTGATCCACGGCATACCCAGCCGCAAGCGGGTGCTGGCGCAGGGCGACCTGGTTTCGCTCGACTGTGGCGTGGTGCTGGAGGGCTATTACGCCGACCATGCCATCACCCTCACCGTGGGCGAGGAGCAGCAGTTTCCGGAGCCGGTGCGCAAGCTGGTGCAGGCGACGCGCAAGGCGCTGGCCGAGGGCATTGCGCAGGCGCAGCCCGGCCGCCGGCTGGGCGACATTTCGGCGGCGGTGCAGCAGTGCGCCCAGGCCGAAGGGTTGAGCGTGGTGCGCGAGTTCGTCGGGCACGGCATCGGCACCCACCTGCACGAAGATCCGCAGGTGCCCAATCTTGGCCAGCAGGGAACCGGACCCAAGCTGCGGCCGGGCATGGTGTTCGCCATCGAGCCCATGTTCAACCTGGGGGGTCCGGAAGTACGCGTGCTGCAGGACGGCTGGACGGCGGTCACCGCCGACGGCAGTCCTTCGGCGCATTTCGAGCACACCGTGGCGGTCACCGAAAATGGCCCCTGGGTGCTCACCCGGCCCTAGCCGGTCACGGAGTCAACGATGGGGAGCAATAGCCAACCGGCATGAGCAAGGAAGAAGCGATTGAGGTCATGGGAACGGTGCTGGAACCGTTGCCCAACGGCATGTTCAAGGTGGAACTGGAGAGCAAGCATCAGGTGCTGGCGCACATCAGCGGCAAGATCCGCAAGAACTACATCCGCATCCTCACCGGCGACCGCGTGGCAGTCGAGCTGTCGCCCTATGATCTCACCCGCGGCCGCATCGTCTATCGCTACAAGTAGGCGGAACCACTATATGAAAGTACGCGCGTCGGTCAAGAAAATCTGCGATAAATGCACGCTGGTCCACCGCAAGGGCGTGGTCCGGGTGCAGTGCGTCAACCCCAAACACAAGCAGCGTCAAGGCTGAGGGAGCTCATCAATGGCACGCATCTCCGGAGTGGACCTGCCGCGGCAAAAGCGCGCCGAAATCGCGCTCACCCACATCTATGGCATTGGCCGCCCCCGCGCCCTCGCCATCCTGGCGCAGGCGGGCGTCGAGCGCGACAAGAAAGTCGAGGCGCTGAGCGAGGACGAGGTCAACCACATTCGCCAGGTGATTGAAAGCCAGGGCGGGGTGGAGGGCGACCTGCGCAAGAGCGTCTCGATGAACATCAAGCGGCTGATCGAGATCGGTTCCTACCGCGGCCTGCGCCACCGCCGCTCGCTGCCGACCCGGGGCCAGCGCACCCACACCAACGCCCGCACCCGCAAGGGTCCGCGCCGCGGCACCGTCGCCAACAAGAAGAAGACCAGCGCCAAGACCTAAACCCGATCGGATCGAGGCTCAAAGACACTCTCCATGCCCAAAGCAACCCCCAAAGCCGCCGGCAAGCCCGCCGCCAAGCCGGCGGCCAAGAAGAAGACCTTCAAGAAGCGCGAGAAGAAGAACGTCCCGCTGGGCGTGGCGCACATTCAAGCCACGTTCAACAACACCCTGGTCACCATTGCCGCACCCGACGGCAAGGTGATCAGTTGGTCGAGCGCCGGCTCGCTCGGCTTCAAGGGCTCGCGCAAGGGCACCCCGTTTGCCGCCGGGCAGGCGGCGCTGCGCGCCGCCACCGGCGCCCGTGAGCAGGGCATGCGCAGCGTGGAAGTGCGCGTGACCGGACCCGGCTCCGGACGCGAAACCGCCATCCGCTCGCTCGCCACCGCCGGCCTCGACGTCCGCTCCATCAAGGACGTCACTCCCATCCCCCACAATGGCTGCCGCCCCGCCAAGCGGCGCCGCGTCTGAGGTTATCCCCATGGCACGATATACCGGTCCGGTCTGCCGTCTCTGCCGCCGCGAGGGCATGAAATTGTTCCTCAAGGGCGAGCGCTGCCTCTCCAGCAAGTGCGCCATCGAAAAGCGCAACACCCCGCCCGGCCAGCACGGCGCCGCGCGCCGGCCGAAAATCGTCGGCTACGGCCTGCAGTTGCGCGAAAAGCAGAAGGCCAAGCGCATCTATTTCACCCAGGAAAGCCAGTTCCGCACCTACTTCGAGAAAGCGGCCCGCACCCGCGGTGTGACCGGCGAAATGCTTCTGCAACAACTGGAGCGCCGTCTGGACAACGTGGTTTATCGCCTGGGTTTTGGCATGTCCCGCCGGCAGGCTCGGCAGTTGGTGCGTCATGGCCATGTCCAGGTGAACGGACGCAAGGTAAACATTCCCTCGTTTCAGGTGAGTGTGGGCGAAGAGATTGCGATCCGCGAAGCCAGCAAGAAACTGCCCATTCTGGAGC
>JBOGKJ010000347.1:0-8562 GCA_050745565.1 Terriglobales bacterium
TCCAGGAACTTGTCGTCGGTCGAAACGGACACCACCGCGTCAAAACCCGCCGCAAGGCACTTCCTGAGGTTCCCGACCTCATGGTCTGCATCCGTCGTGACCGAAATCTCGATGGCGACGGCCATGGAATCTTTTTCGATGGCCACGTCGATCTGGCCGCCGCCCTCAAGCCTCTTCTCGACCACAGCCTTCCAGCCAAGCGCCTCAGCCAGCTCTTTAATGGACTGCTGCAGCGTCTTGTGGGTCTCGCCGCCCTTGCCGGGGACGGCGGCAGGACCCTCTGTGCCAATAATGCTGAGACCGCTAGCCTGGCGATAATTAACGAGCGGGGCGAGCAGGGAGATCGGCATGACCAGCAAGCACGACGTGACTGCATTTTTGGCCTCCGGGGCCGCGGCGGAACGGAGCGCTGGCGAGCCCGCGGTAGCGGGCGAGACGGCGCGGCGTGGAGCGGCGGCCCCGGAGGATGTGGGCCGGCCGGCGCCTAACCCGGAGGTGGACGCCCGGCCCAAGCGCCGCAGCTTCACGGCCGAATACAAACGGCGCATTCTGCGCGAGGCGGACGCCGCCAAGGCGCGGGGCGAACTCGGGGCGCTGCTGCGCCGCGAGGGGCTGTACTCGTCGGCCCTGACCGCGTGGCGCAAAGAGCGCGATGCGGCAACCCAGGAGGCGTTCTCGCGGCAGCGCGGTCCGAAGCCTCAGCGCAACCCGTTGACAGTTGAAAACGACAAGTTGCGCCGTCGCAATCAACGCCTCGAAGAGGATCTGCGCAAGGCGCAGATCGTCATCGAGGTTCAAAAAAAAGTGGCCAGGCTGTTGCGCCCCGCCAGCTCCGGGACGCCGGACAGTCCCACCCATGCGGAAATAAGCGCATCGAGGGCATCCTCAAAGCGCTTCAAATGGCTGAGGGTCGAGACCTCGCTTGGCTCCGGCAACGGGATTTGCGTATCGCCGAATATTCGGCGCAGCGCGTCCCCGATCTTCGCGAACTGCTCAAGTAGGTTTTCAATGCGTTTCTTGACCGTCGCACCCGGCCAGTAAACTCGCGATCTGCTCACCTTGTATGGAACGCGGCATGGGCTGCCCACCAAATCAAGCAACGCGGGATGCGGGTAAACCTCGAGCACCGCGGGCGTCTCACCCACCGGGGCATCGGTCGTCGCCAACGGAAACCCGGCCTCGGCGAGATCGTGCATTAGCACTGCCGAAATTAGGCCTGGCCGCTCGGCGGTCGGCGAGTGGGTTGAGCAGTACCGTCCTCCAAACTCAACCGAAATGGCGTCGTCCGCGGGACGCCGTCCGCGGATCGCGGTGCGCGAGATCGGCATATCAACTGCAACCAGCGTTGGCTTGGTACCGGCAATCGACCGGGCAGCCTTCAGCAGGCCGCTAATTTGTGGTGCGGTCCCCAAGAATTTCCCACGGCTCCAGTCAATTTCCCCACTTGCAGCACACCCCACAAAGGTGTCGTAGCTCGGTGCTACGCACAGGCTCTTCCATCCACAGTCTCCCTCAGCAACCAGCGCGACCCCGCTTGGCCGCCCGACCGCCCACGCTGAGTCCAGCCCGAGAACCACCATCACCGTTTTTCCGCAACTCCTCCGCAAGATTAGCAGGCACGACCACCATCGGTCCGTAAGACAATTCAGGCAATAATTTAAGGAGGGTCACGGCCATGTCTTCGACCTCGCACCACCACCCCCCGGCCATTAAGCCCACCACGGTTGAGGCCAAGGTGACGATCAAGGGCCAGGTCACGCTGCCGAACGCCCTGCGAAGGCGCCTGGGCATTCGCAAAGGCAGCCGCGTCCGGTTCATAATTTCGGCGTACCGCCCGGCTCAAGTCGAGCCGGCGCATCACACCATTGGTGACCTATGGCGAATGGTTGACGCAGAGCCAAGATCGTCGCGGGTTATGAGCCTTGCGGAAATGGACGCAGCCAGAAGTCGGAAAACCCGTGGAGGCAGGTGTCCTGCCGCCTCAGCGGCCATCTCGAAGCCGAGGCTGCAGTGTCGGTGGATATGGCAACGTGCAAGCCGCTGAGCAGACGTAGCTTTGCCCATCTCAACGAACGCTGGACGCGCACTACCCGCAGGATTTGGCGACTTGGTGCTCGTGTGACGGAGCATGCGGCACTGTGCGATGATGGCAGCAGATCAAGGTGGGTGCCGTGAAGTTTTACGCGTTCCAGATCGTCATCGAAAAAGAGCCGGAAGACGAGGGCTACTTCGCTTACAGCCCCACCGTGCCCGGCTGCGTCAGCAACGGTGCAACCATCGAGGCTGCGCGGCGCAATATGCGCGAGGCGATCGAACTCCATCTTGCCCACCTGCGCGAACGCGGCGAAACGGTGCCATAAGACGACCGCCTGGTTCACGTGGAGGAGCTCAGCGTCGGCATTCCTGAATGAGCCGCCTGCCGCAGCTCTCCGCCCCCGACCTCATCCAGTTTCTAAAGGCACAGGGTTTTCGGGAGGTTCGGCAATCCGGCAGCCACTTGGTGCTTTGGCATGGGTCGCGGAATGTTTCCTTGACGATTCCCGTCCACACAGCGTGCGACATCGGTCGCGGGCTGGCGGCGAGGATTCTCAAGGACGCCGACTTTTCCGTCGAGGAGTTTCTGCGCCTGCGCTGAGCGCTCCCGGCGTGGCCAGCCCCCGCCCCTAAGATGCCGCCGAGACAACGGATCCCCGGCCCACGTGCTATCGCGCACGCCAACCAGCCGCCTTCGCCAGGGCCGCCCCGGATCAAGGGGAAACAACTTACAGTTGCTGCCTGGGGGACCAGGCCGGATGAACCCTGATGACGTCGCGGTTTTTGCCGAAAACGGTGATCACAAAGCGCGGCTGAAGCCTGGCACTGCCGTGGGAAGGGCGCCCACTGCCGGCAGGTCGCACCCTCGTCACGCGCCACACCCGCTTGGGTGGATTGGCTTTTGGTCTTAAATTAGTCAACTTGTTATCACTGTGGTCGACGTGGGGTGGCCATCAAACCGAGTAGGAGGAAGCACTTCGTGAGCACCACCAGTCCAGTGTTACCGCAGCCGCCCAAAACGCCCTCTGCACGCAGCGCGAGCGACGCTGGTCCCGCCCAGGCGAAGCCCCAAGGTCATTGGGAGTATAGCCAATCGGAGGGAACCATAGCCCACGTCTTTCCGGACGGAGCGCGAAAGCTGATCGGCAGCGGTTACTCCGGGTTCGGCTCTGCGCTGGACGACCCCGCCGCCCAGGATGAGGACAAACTGGGCCCGATCCCACGCGGGAGCTGGATCATTGGGCCTCAGCAGAACCACAGCCTCGCCGACGGTCGCGGCACGCTGATTGCGGCCATGCCCCTCGCCCCGGCTCCAGGAAATACAACCGTCCGTAAGGATTTCTGGATCCACGGCGACACGGCAGCGCACAATCATACCGCCTCGCAGGGTTGCATCGTTCTGCCCAGAGATACACGCAATGCCATTGCCCGTAGCGGCGACTCCCGACTGGAGGTCGTCTACCCGTGAAGGTACCGCTTGTTTGCGGATTGGCTGTGCTCATGGCGGCGGCGCAAGTTCCGACCGTCACCTATGCTGGCCGCAAGGCATGGATCATCAAGCGTGCGGGGACGACCACGGTCACGACCCAACTTAGAGGAGAGGCACTGACGGTGGCCATTCATACCTGGCAGGTGCCGGTGAAGGCCGGCCCGCTTGTCGAGCACCGCCCCTATCCGCAGTGCACGTACTCGCAAGACCCGTGCAGCATCACCGACTCAATCCAGGTGACGCTAGGTGGACACAAGCTGTGGGTGGGCCAGGACCAGCTTGCCGGACTGGGCGACATTCACTATCTCTCTATTGCCGGAAGCCCTGCTCATCTGGAGTTACGGATTGCAGGGGGAGATGGCGCCGACGGCTATGATGCGCACCTGATCTTTGACGGGGACCACGTGGCGGAACGAGCCCTGTATGGAATCGACCAGCAGCATCCGTTCGAGGTCACTCATTACTACTACGAAACCATCAACTAGCCCCGGCTGCCTCGCGCGGCCCCACCGTGCTGTGGGCCGCAGCGCAAGATTGGGACGATAGTGCGAGGCAGTGTCGCCGGCACGCTAGAGGCGAAAGCCGCTGGGAAACTCAATCACATACGCGACCACACGGCTGTCCGCCCGGAGGAGTGGGAGGGCTTTCTACGGGCCGAGTTGCTGGCGCCGGGCTGACCTGCTCGCCGTTGAGTAGCTTTTGATGGACAACCGGACCGAGTTGTATCGGCGCAGCGGCGGCGCTGGCCCCGGCCGTGAAAGAGTTTGAGGAACAACCGGACTGATCAGCGACAAAGGACTGTTATCCTAGCTTGGGCAACGCGGACAGTGCCGAAAGCGGCCGTTGTTCTTCGATTGCACAGGCCGTGGAAATGGGCGTCAATGCCAGCGCGGCCCGTAAGAACCACCGATTCGGAGGGAGACTCGCTATGCAACATTCGAAATCGCGGACGGCAGTGTCTGCAGCGCCGTTCCTGCTGCTGGTGGCTGTGGCCGCCGCGGCATTCGGCCTCGGGTCGCGTGCTTCTGCGCAGGGAAGCGCCCAATACACGACGCATGTTTTGAATCTCCCCGCGCACGGCCAAAACAATATCACCAACGACTACATCGCCTATGACGCGAAGACGAATACGGTCTGGGTCCCAGCGATCAACATCGGGTCGGTCTATGTCATCGACGCGGGGACCGAGAAGGTTCATGAGATCAAGGGCTTTGCCACGAAGGAGCTGTCGTTCCCGAATGGCCGCAAGGGCGTGGAGGGGCCGAGCGCCGTGTATGTCGGCGACGGCGTCGTCTACATCGGCGACCGCGCCGACCAGAGCGTGTGCGCCGTGGATGAAAAGACGCTCCAGCGCAGGAACTGCGGCCACATCGACTCCACCCCCGACGGCGTGGCCTATGTCGCTCCCACCGACGAGGTCTGGGTGACCTCGCCCCGCGACAACACGGTGCGGATTCTTGACGCGAAGACGCTCGAGCAGAAGGCCAAACTGAGCTTCCCGGGCCGGCCCGAGGGCTATGCCGTCGACGCGCGGCGCGGGCGCTTCTACATGAACTACGAGGACAAGGATCTGACCACCTCGATCGACCTGAAAACGCACAAGACCGTGGCGGAGTGGCACCCCAACTGCGGACCCGACGGTCCGCACGGCCTGCAGATCGACCAGAAAAGCGGCTATCTTTTCGTAGCCTGCAGTTTGGGGGCAAAAGTTCTGAACGCCGGCGGGAATGGGCAGGTGCTTTCGTCCATTACCACGGGCGATGGCGTCGACGATATCAATCTTGCTCCGGCCACGCACATGCTGTACATCGGATCCCCGAAAGACGGCAACCTCACTGTAGCGCGCATGAATTCCGCCGGCAAACTCACTGTGGTTGCGGTGGTGCCCACGCACGTGGGCGAGCGCAACGGCGTGGTGACAAAGAATGGCACAGTGTACATGGCGCACGCGCGTCCGGGGAGTTTTACCGGCATGGTTGTTGTGGTTCCGAACCCAAACTGAAATTGTGGCGGGTGTGACCTGCCTCGATTCTCTTAGCCAGTCGTAATCGGAGGATTTCCGGTTTTTGGTTCGGTCGGTTGATCAATACCTGTAGTAGCCGGGCGGTGGGAAAGTGGAAAACCCGCCTGGTACCGGTTCTACAAGGCGGTAGAGAATACTCCGGCCGTCCGACAGGCCCACCGGGATTTCCTGCTGATGCGCGACTACACGGCTCTGTGCGCGATATTCATGGTGTTTTACGGCGTCGTCCGGTTATATGCCATTCCATCGAGGAAAGTCGCTCTGATTTATTTGTTCGTACTGGTTGCCCAGTACGCCGTTGTGCGATCGGCGGCGTCCAATTACGGCAGCCGGATGGTGGCAACCGTGCTCCCACGCTCCGCGTCAATGGAGGGAACCCGATTGCAGTCGGTGGCGGGAGAACGAAATCGCGTGAATCCCACCGAGCCCCAAACGAAGGGCGGCCCACCAAGTCAATGTCAGTAGGTCTCGCGTGGGCACGCGAAACGGGCACAGGGGAGTGCCCGCATCAGCGCGACACAAGCGCTCGCTGAACAGTTCGTTCAGCATATGCGGTGGGATTGTGCTTATCGCCCCGGCGTTCGGCGAGCGATCGCTTGACGTTATCCGGCGCTATGCCAGCGCGAAGCTGCTCTCGCACCCAAGCCCAGTCGCGTTCGGATTGGCTCAGAGGGCGCCCGTCGCGCCGATACCCGTTGTTCGCCGTCTGCCGACCGGCTGGGCGCTCCGGGGCCGAATTTGCGGGCAGAGCCACAAATTTCTCTCGATGGTAGACAGCTTCGCCGAAGCGATGCCCCAGGATGCTGACTGGTTCGTTGAATTTCTTGTTGTGGAATCCGGGAAGGCGCAGGACGCGAGCCGCGTCGGTCGCCGCGGGATCGCCACCAAACGCTGCGGCCATGCGGCGTAGGGCGGCTTCGGCTTGCTCCAGAGTGAACCCTCTGACCCGCCAGATGACCTGGTGCTTGCCTGGTGAGGTGTCGAGCACGTAGTTCGCTTTGGGCAGGGCTGTGTCTTCACGGATCCTGTGGAGCCGTGCGTCGCCGTCTTCGTCGAGGTCAAGGTAGAGATGGCGGATATCGGCGATGTCCGCCTTGGTGCGGCGCCTGGCTTCGGGCTTCAGCGTGTTCATGGAGACGTAAATGTCGGCGCCGTGGGCGTTCTCGTAACGGAGAAAGCGCTGGATGCGTGGCGAAGCCGCATCCTGGGCTGACAGCAGCCGCTGAAGCGTGTAGTCCTTGGTACGGTTGCGGATCACGATGGCGATCCGGTCCTGGGGGCGGTAGTTTTGCTTGATGAAGTCCCATGAAGTCACGAGCGCGGCGGATTCCATGTGATGCCTCCTGGTCAGGCACATTGGTAAAGCGGGTTGAACTGATGCCGGTCGGATTCGGCGTCGAATCCGGCCAACTCGACGATCTCGGCGACCCGGCGCCTGCCGGCTGCGCGTTCCAGGTGGACGATGACCTGGATCGAGTCGGCGATTTGTGTCTGGAGCGCGCGGTGCGGAATATCGAGGCCAGCTTGCAGAATGCAGCTTCGCAAACGTGTAAGCGCCTGCCGGGCCGAGTTGGCGTGGATTGTGGATAAGCTCCCGGCATGGCCGGTGTTCAGCGCCTGCAGCAGGTCGTAGGCTTCCTCGCCCCGTATCTCTCCCACGATCAACCGGTCTGGCCGGTGACGGAGGCTGGCGCGGACCAAATCACGAATCGCGACGGCCGGCAGGCCCATCTGTTCGCGGCGGGCTTCGAAACGAACAAGGTTGGGCTTCGCGGCATGAATCTCCGCCGTGTCCTCGATCAACACGATCCGGTCGTCATCGGGGATGGCGGCCGCCAGGATGCCCAGCAGCGTCGTCTTGCCGGTTCCAGTACCGCCGCTGATGAGGATGTTCTGCCGGCGGGCGATGCGGTCCCGGAGAAGGTCCGCAGCCTGGCGCGGAACCGAGCCGCGCTCGATCAGGTCGGCCATTGTGAAGTGCCGCGTGTCGAATTTCCGGATCGTCAGCGAGATGCCGTCCACGCTACAGGGCGGCAGGACGGCGGCAACGCGGCTGCCGTCCGGCAAGCGCGAGTCGAGGATTGGCTTTTCCTCCGAGATTTCATCGCCCAGGCTGCGGGCGATGATCTTGAGGCCGGTGAGCAGTTGCCGCTCCTCAATGACGATCCCTGGCGCCTCCTGCAGTAGCCCGTCGCGCTCGATGAAGACGCGCCGCCCGCCGTTGACCATGATCTCGCTGATGCCGTCGTCCTCGATCAGGTGGCGGATCGGCTCCAGGAACGGCAGGATGAGGCCGAACCGGGACGCTTGTGCGTCGGCTACTCGGGGGCTATCGGCCCCGACGGTCCCGTTGGTCGCTACGCGATTCGGCACCATCGCGGGCATGCTCAACTCTCCTCCGGCACCGTTCATAGCTCTCCAGCGCGCAACTGCGCCCAGTAGGACTTCTCCCGGTCGAGGTACCAGGGCTTGAGGTAGCAGTAGGTGGCCTCGTGCTGGTTCACGCCGTCAAAGGGAATGACGATGCACTCGGCGTTGCGCAGCAGCGTGAAACTGCGCTCGTCGAAGATAAAGTCCTTCTGGGTGGCGTAGGTCTTGGTCGCGCTGATCGTGCCCTTGTTCGATACGGTTTTGCCAGTGAGCAGGCTGACGCGGGCATCCGTGGACGCCTCGGACAGCCCGTAGCTGACCTTGAGCCGGTCTTCCTTGCCGCACAGCGTAGCCGCCGTTTGGATCGAGAACTCGTCCGACTGGGCGAGGAAGATTTTCGTGCGGAAGGTCTGGAGCAGCGTTCGCCAGCCTTCGCCAGCGAGGGCCTCCTTGAGCGAGGAGATGCTTTGGGTGGCGATGATCGGGATGCAGCGGGCCTGGCGCGCGACATGCTGAAGAACTTCTCGTCGCCGTTCGGGTCATTGCCGCCCACGGTGGCGAAGTTCTGATACTCGTCGCAGACGAAGAACGTGTCGCGGTGGCGCCGACTACGCTCCCGCTCCATGGCCGGGATGCGCAGCAGCAC
>JBOGKJ010000348.1:0-6310 GCA_050745565.1 Terriglobales bacterium
CACCCGAAGAGCGCTGGTGCGCCGGGCCGGGGGCCCGGTGAGCCCCAACCGGGCGCGCGCGGGCCGCGGACGGCGGCGGGCGGCGCGGCCGGCGCGGGCGGGATTCGGCCGCGGTAGCCCTGAGCGCTTGAAATCCGGAGCGGGGAAGGGTAAATTGAGTTACGACTGAGCACCGCCGTAACTCCATGAGAATTCTGGTTGCCGAAGACGACGAATCGCTTTCCAAGTTTCTGCGCAAAGGCCTGGAGCGGGAGAGCTACGCCGTGGACGTCGCCGGCGACGGCGAGGAGGCGCAGCACCTGGCGGAGCGCTGCGAGTTCGACCTGGTGGTGCTGGACGTCAACCTGCCGCGGCGCAACGGATTCGACGTGCTGGCGGAGGTGCGACGGCAGAAGCCGGCGCTGCCGGTGCTGCTGCTGACCGCCAAGGGGCGGGTCGAGGACCGGGTGCGGGGCCTGGACCTGGGCGCGGACGATTATCTGATCAAGCCGTTTTCGTTCTCCGAGCTGTGCGCGCGCATCCGGGCGCTGCTGCGGCGCGGGCAGCGGCCCGGCGACACCATCCTACGGGTGGAAAATCTGGAGCTGAACCGGGTGGAGCACAGCGTGCGGCGGGAGGGCAAACTGATCGAGCTGACGCCCAAGGAGTTCTCGCTGCTGGAGTACCTGATGCTGAACCACCGGCGGCGGGTGACGCGGGCGATGATCATCGAGCACGTGTGGAACCTGTCATTCGACACCTCGACCAACGTGGTGGACGTCTATATCAACTACCTGCGCAGCAAGGTGGATCACGGCCATGAGACCAAGCTGATCCGGACGGTGCGCGGGGTGGGCTACCAGATGGGCGCTTCGCCAGCGCTGGAGGCGGACTAGTGGCGGCGGGGGAAACGCTGGCGGAGTTGTGCCACCAACTGAGCCAGCCGCTGATGGCGGCGCGCGGGAGCCTGGAACTGGCGCTGGCCACGCCGCCGGCGGAGGCCGACCACGCGGAATTTTTGCAGGATGCGATGGCGGCGCTGGACAAGGTCATCGCCATCGCTGGCAAGATCCGGGAGCTGGGGGATGAGGGGTGAGGGTTGTGAAGGTTGCGGGTTGAAGGTTGAGGGTTGAAGGTAATGCGAGGCTGCTTGGACGGGACCGCGAGGGCCGGGGGCATTTCTGGCCACCTAACTGCAGAAGGTAGCGTGGCGCGCGTGGGCCGTCTTAGCGGCTTCTAAGGTTCGCGGCGCCGGGGTCACGCATGCTGATTCGCGCCAAAGCGCCGCTGCGCTTGAGTTTTGCCGGGGGGGGCACCGACGTGCCGCCGTTCCCCGAATTCGAGGGCGGCTGCGTGCTCAGCGCCACCATCAACCTTTACGCCTTCGGCACGCTGCGTCCGCTGGCGGAGCCCGCCATTCATTTGCGTTCGGCCGACTTCGATCTGGCGCTTGAATTCGCCGCCGGCGGCGCACTCGACTACGACGGGCAACTGGACCTGGCCAAAGCCGCCATCCGCAGGCTCGGCGGGAACACGCCGGAGGGCTTTGACATGTTTCTCCACACCGACGCGCCGCCGGGCTCGGGGCTGGGGTCGAGCTCGAGCCTGATGGTGGCGGTGATGGGTTTGATGAAGGAATGGCGGCGGTTGGCGCTGAACGAGGATGAGGTGGCACAACTGGCCTACCGGCTGGAGCGCGAGGAGCTGGGGATCGCGGGGGGGATGCAGGACCAGTACGCGGCAAGTTTCGGGGGCTGGAACTTCATCGAGTTCACCGGGCGGCAGGCGATGGTGAACCCGCTGCGGCTGCCACAGGACGTGATGAACGAGCTGGAGCACAACCTGCTGCTGTGCTTCACCGGCCAAAGCCGGGCGAGCGACGGCATCCTGGCCGATCAGGTGGGCCGCTACCGCCGCGGGGAGGCGGCGAGCCTGGCGAGCCTGCGGAGGCAGAAGGAACTGGCGGTGGAAATGAAAAACCTGCTGCTGCAGCGGCAACTGCACGAGTTCGGCCAACTGCTGGACGAAGCCTGGCAAACCAAGAAGCGCATGTCGGCAAACATCACCAACCCGCGCCTGGACGATTTATATCAGGCGGCGCGACGGGCTGGGGCGCTGGGCGGCAAGCTGAACGGCGCCGGCGGCGGCGGCTACATGATCTTCTACTGCGATTTCGAGCGGCGGCTGGAGGTGGCGGCGGCGCTGCGGCAGCATGGCTGCGTCATCCGCGACTTCGCCTTCGAGCCGCGGGGGTTGCAGACCTGGCGGGTGGCAGCGCCGGTGGGGCCGCAACTGGTGTCGCACAGCCCGCGCCAGGACGCGGCCCATGCCTGAGGCGATGGTGCGCGAACGCGCGATGCCGGTGCACGCGGTGGCGGCCACGGTTCCCCAAGCGGCGGCCGGCGTCGTGGTGCGGGCGGCCGTATACGGCGGCAGCGGCTACGCGGACGGCAACCTAGATGTGCTGGCGGGACTCGAACCCTGCCGGCTGCCGATGCAATTGATCGCGCTGGGGGAACAGCAGGACCGCGCGGGGCTGCTGGCGCCGGCACGGCGGCGCGCGCTCGAAAAGCTGCAGCAGCGGCGGCTGAACCTGGCTGAGAGCGTGTTTTACCAGAGCTGCCCGCCGCCCAACTTCATGATCGAGGCGCCCGCGCGGGCGACGATCGGGCGCTGCGCGTTCGAAACCGACGCGCTGCCGGCAGGTTGGGGAGAGCGCTGCAACCACCTGGATCAGATCTGGGTGCCCTCGACCTTCAATGGCGAGAGCTTTGTCCGGGGCGGGGTGGAACCGCAGCGTCTGCGGGTGCTGGCCGAGGGCGTGGACACGCGGCAGTACCGCCCGGGGCTGCAGCCGCTGCCGATTCCGGGGCGGCGGGGGTTCAATTTCCTGTCCGTGTTCGACTGGATCGATCGCAAGGGCTGGGACGTGCTGCTGCGGGCCTATTTCGATGCGTTCACGGCGGAGGACGATGTCGCGCTCATCGTGAAGACGCATAAATTCGACGAGCCCGGCGTCAACCTGGAAGAGCGGCTGGTGTGGCTGATCGAGCATGAGTACGGGGTGCCGCTGGAGCGGGCGCCCACGATTCTGCTGCTGAGCGGACTGCTGCCCAAGGCCGACATGCCGCGGCTGTACGCCGCCGCCGACGCCTTCGTGCTGCCGACGCGGGGCGAAGGCTGGGGGCGTCCGTTCATGGAGGCGGCGGCGGCGCAGATGGCGGTGGTGGCGACGCGCTGGAGCGGGCATCTGGATTTCCTGAACGACGGCAACAGCCATCTGATTGACATCGAGGGCGTGGTTCCGGTTCCCAATACCACCGACCGCGACGTGTATCTGGGCCAGGGATGGGCCGAGCCCAGTGCCGAGCATCTCAGCCAGATCCTGCGGCAGCTCGCGGCCGACCCGGCGGCGGCGCGGCAGCGCGCGCGGCGGGCACGGCAGGACATGGTGGAGCGCTGGGACCGCATGGTGCTGGCGCCGCAGTGGGCGGCCGCCTTCGACGAGCTGCTGGCGTAAAAAAAGTGGCTAGTGGCTAGCGGTTAGTGGCTAGTGGAAGGCGCGGGGGTGGGGGCGGTGGTCGGCAGGGGGGCAGGCTGAGAGCTGCCGCGCGTTTGCTAGCCACTTACCACTTGCCACTTCTTTAGTACAATCATCCCGCTATGCGCTTTTCGGTTCTGATGCTCATTGCGCTGGCGGCGCCGGCGATTGGCCAAACCTCGAACCCGCAGGCGGCGCTGCTGCGCGACTACCATTTCCGCTCGATTGGGCCGGCGGCGGCCGGGGGGCGGGTGACCGATGTCCGCGGGCTCGACAGTGACCCGCGTATCGCCGTGGTGGCGACCGCCGGCGGCGGGGCGTGGAAGACCGAGGACATGGGGCTGACCTGGACGCCGATATTCCAGCACTATGGCTCGTCGGCGGTGGGGGCGGTGGCGATATTTCAGCGCGACCCGAATATTATCTGGGTTGGCACGGGCGAGGCGAACAACCGCAACGACGTGCTGCGGGGCGACGGCGTCTATAAATCCACCGACGGCGGGGCGACGTTCACCAAGATGGGCCTCGACGACACCTACACCATTGCGCGGGTGGTGACGCACCCGACCGACCCCAACGTCGTCTACGTGGCGGCCACGGGCGACCTATGGGGCTACCGCGGGCGGCGGGGCGTGTTCAAGACCAACGATGGCGGGCGCACGTGGCAGCAGTTGACGCATGGCCTGCCGAACGACAGCACGACGGGGGCGACCGACCTGGTGATGGATGCGGCGAACCCGGAGGTGCTGTACGTGGCGTTTTACCAGCGGCTGCGGCGGCCGTGGCGTTTCGAAAGCGGCGGCGCGGACGGGGGGATTTTCAAGACCAGCGACGGCGGGGCGCACTGGACGAAGCTCACGGACGGTCTGCCAGAAGGGCCAACGGGGCGGATCGGGCTGGCGATTTCGCGCAGCAACCCGCGGGTGGTGATGGCGGTGGTCGAGGCCAGCTTCGGCTGGCAGTGCGCAGGGCGTGGGGCCGCGAACGAGCCCAGCTGCGCCAGTCTGGCGCAGCTGGGTTCGGGCGTGTACCGCTCCGAAGACGGTGGGGCGCACTGGACGTTCGAGAACCGCTACGACCAGCGGCCGTTTTACTTCAGCCAGATTCGCATTGATCCCAAAAATGACCAGCACGTCTTCCTGGAAACCGAGATGTTCCAGGAGTCGCACGACGGCGGGCGCACGTTCCAGCGCCGGACGGCGCCGTTCGGGCCCAACTACGACTACCATGCGCTGTGGATTGACCCCAACCACCCCGACCGATTCTACGTGGGCGGCGACAAAGGCCTGGCGCTCACCCAGGACGGCGGCAAGACGCTGGCCTATCTCCTCAACCTGCCCATCGAGCAGTTCTATAAGGTCGCCACCGATTCGCGCGACCCCTACGCCATTTATGGCGGGCTGCAGGACGACGGCTCGTGGGGGACGATGAGCTTCACCCGTGACGTGGTGGGCATCCGCAGCTCGGCGGCCTGGAAGATGCACTGGGACGACGGCCAGTACGCCGCCGTGGACCCGAGCAACTGGCGGGTGATCTACTCGGAAGGGACGCAGGGCACGTTCCGCGTGGTGGACCCGATCGGGCACACCGACAGCTCACGCCGGGCGACGCCGCGCAACATCACGAATTTCCAACCGGCGACCGGGACGGCGCCGGAGGCGTCCGCCGCCGCCAAGGCGCTGCGCTTCAACTGGACCACGCCGTTCATCATTTCGCCGCACGATCCGGCGCGTGTGTATTACGGGAGCAATTATCTGCTGACGAGCACGGATGAGGGCCAGCACTGGACCATCGTCAGCCCGGATTTGTCGAAGCACGACCCGAGCCAGAACCAGGTGGGCACCGGCGGGCTGACGCCGGACGCCACCGGCGCGGAAGGGTACGCGACCATTTACACGATTTCGGAATCGCCGCTGGAGAAGGGCCTGATCTGGGCGGGCACCGACGACGGCAACCTGTGGCTAACGCGGGATGGCGGCGGGCACTGGAGCGAAGTGGACCGACGGATTCCGGATGTGCCGTCGGGGCTGTGGGTGAGCCGCGTCGAGGCGTCGGCGGCCGAGGCGGGCACGGCCTATGTGACGTTCGACTGGCATCGCAGCGACAACTACCAGAGCTGGCTGTTCAAGACCACCGACTACGGCAAGCACTGGACGGATTTATCGCCGCGGCTTGCGCGGCATGGCGACGGCGGCGCGCCGGTGTACTGCGTGCTGGAGGACGCCAAGAACCCGAACCTGCTGTTTCTGGGGACCGAATATGGGCTGGAGGTTTCCTTCGACGCGGGCCAGAGCTGGGCGTGGATGGACGAGAATGGGTTGCCGACGGCGGCGGTGTACGATGCCATCATACAGCCGCGGGACCGCGACCTGATTCTGGCCACGCACGGGCACGGGATTTTCATCCTCGACGACATTACGGCGCTGGAGCAGTGGAAGCCGGCGCTGGCGGCGGAGCCGGTGCACGTGTTCCAACAGCGCCGGGCAACGCTGTGGGTGGACATGAGCCCGACCGGGCAGACCGGCAGCAACGTCTATGCAGGGCAGAACCCGCCCGACGTGCGGCCACCCAACCCGAACTCGGTGGACCGTCAGCACATTCAGGACACGCCGGTGATCACGGTGGGGTTCGGCGCGCAGGCCGCCGGGGAGGCTACGCTCGCCATCACCAGCCCGGGCGGGCAGACGCGGACGGTCACGCTCGCGGCGCAGCCCGGCATTACGCGCTACGTGTGGGACGGGCGCATGGAGGCGCCGCGGGCGCGCGGGCGCGGCGGGCGCGGGGCCGGCG
>JBOGKJ010000349.1:0-7671 GCA_050745565.1 Terriglobales bacterium
CGGGAACGCGGCGCGGCCGCCCTTGTCTGATCACCCTCCCGCTGCCATCCCAAGGCGCAAGCGCGCGGGGGACCGCGGCGTTGGTCGGGCGGCGGCCGAAATTCGCTTGGCGGCAACGCGCACCCGCTCGGCTCAGGGCGCGTCCAAGTTGCCTCGTTATGCCTACTGAGCCCGCGCGCGACGTTAGGCGCGGGCCCCTGCGCGGCTCCGCCGCGCGCCCCGCTTGGGCTCGGCCGGGGCGGCGCGGCCGCCCTTCTCAGGACGCCCTCCCGCTGCACCCACCCCAAGGCGCTTGCGCCGCGGGGGCCGCGCTGGTCGGGCTGCGGGCGGAATTCGCTTGGCGGCAATGCGCGCCCGCTCTGCTCGGTGAACGCGCCACCGGCGCCTTTACCCGTCCAAGTTGCCTCGTCGGGGGCCCACATTCGCCCCTGCCTGGCTTGCGCCGCCCCCATGTCAACTACTGACGCCATGCGCATCGCCATTCAGGGAGCCCGCGGCGCGTTCAGCGAGCAGGCGGCGCGGCAACTGCTGGCGGCGGCGCGGCCGCCCATCTCTGGACGCCCTCCCGATGCTCCCACCCCAAGGCGCAAGCGCCTTGGGGGCCCCGGGGGTCGGGCTGCGGAGCTCGTCTACTGCCGAAGCTTCGAGGACGTCTTGGCCACGCTCGCGGCAGCGGCCGCCGAGTGCGCCCTGCTGCCGGTCGAGAACACCGTTGCCGGCCCGGTGCGCGCAGCGCAGGCGCTCCTCGCCCGGGCGCCGGTGCGAGTCAAGGCCGAGACCCGCCTGCGAATCGAGCTCGCGCTCATTGTCCGCCCGGGAGGCGCGCTCGAGCAGGTGCGGCGGGCGCGCTCGCACCCGGTGGCGCTGGCGCAGTGCGGACGCTTTCTGGCCGCGCACCCGGCCATCACGCCCGAACCCGGCTGGGACACGGCGGGCTCGGTCGAAGACATGATGGCCTCGGGCGACGCCGCGCTAGCCGCCATCGCCAGCCCCTGGGCGGCGGCGGTCTATGGGGCTGAAATCGCCGCCGCCGCAATCGGCGACTGTCGCGACAACTTCACCCGGTTCGTGCTGGTGCGGCGGAGGTGAGCGCGAGCGAGTTACCCGAACTGCCGCGTGGCGCCGGCCGGCGGCCGGCGCGCGGGTCGGCGACCCGCCCCACAACACAGCGTCTCTGGTTCCGCGCTAGATGTCGAGGTTTTTCACGTCGAGCGCGTTGCGCTCGATGAACTCGCGGCGGGGAGCCACGTCGTCACCCATCAGGGTCGAGAAGATCTGCTCGCACGCCAGCAGGTCCTCGAGTTTCACCAGCAGCAGCGTGCGCTTGGCCGGATCCATGGTGGTTTCCCACAACTGGTCGGCGCGCATTTCGCCGAGGCCCTTGTAGCGCTGCACGCTGAACAGGCGCTTGCCCTCGTCGAGGATGAAGGCGAGCAGCGCGCGGCCGTCTTCCTTCTCGACCGGGGCGTCATCGCCATCGGCGAGCAGGAAGGGCGGGTGGTTGTGCTCGGCGATCAGCTTCTGCGCCTTCACCGCCAGCTTGAACTCGGGCAGCAGGGCGAGCTCGGCGTTAATTCTGTGCTCGAGCTGGTTGTGGTCGCGGTAGCGCAGCTCCCAGAGGTTGTGCTCCTCGTCGAGCGCCAACTGCGGCTTGGCCACACCGGCAGTGGCGGCCATGGCCGGCTCCAGGGCGCGCAGCTTGTCGGGTGACTCGAAATCCGTCTTGCGCTCGAGCCCGGCCTCGAGCACCAGGCGGGTGAGGACGGGGTGGCGCAGCTTGCGGTCGGCCTTGTCGAAGGCGGCGTAGTAGTCGGTCAGGTGCACCAGGAACTTGCTCAGCGCGGCGCCTTTCAGCTCCGCCCCGCCCTCGCCATAGCGCAGCGAGCGGTCCTCGGTGATGCGCCGCATCATGACGCTGACGAACTCCTTGTCGTCCTTGATGTACTGCTCGCTTTTGCCCTTTTTCAGCCGGTAGAGCGGCGGCTGGGCGATGAAAATGTTGCCGCGCTCGATCAGCACCTTCATGTGGCGGAAGAAGAACGTGAGCAGCAGCGTGCGGATGTGGCTGCCGTCCACGTCGGCGTCGGTCATGAGGATGACTTTGCCGTAGCGCAGCTTGCTGTAGTCGAGGTCCTCGGCCGCCGGGCCGATGCCGGTGCCGAGGGCGGTGATCAGGGCCCGGATCTCGTCGTGGCCCAGCATTTTGTCGTAGCGCGCTTTTTCGACGTTGAGGATTTTGCCCTTGAGCGGCAGGATGGCCTGGTAGCGCCGGTCGCGGCCCTGCTTGGCGGTGCCGCCGGCCGACTCGCCCTCGACGATGAAGATCTCGCAGCGCTCCGGGTTGCGCTCGCTGCAGTCGGCCAGCTTGCCCGGCATGCCGCCCGAGTCCAGCGCGCCTTTGCGGCGGGTCAGGTCGCGCGCCTTGCGGGCGGCCTCGCGCGCCCGCGCCGCCTCGATCGCCTTGTTGATGATGCGGCGGGCGACGGGCGGGTTGTGGTCCAGGTACTCGGCCAGCTTCTCGTTGATCAGCGCCTCGACCTGGCCCTTGATGTCGCTGTTCAGCTTGCCCTTGGTCTGTCCCTCGAACTGGGGCTGCGGCAACTTGACGCTCACCACCGCCACCAAGCCCTCGCGCACGTCGTCGCCGGTGAGGTTCTCCTTCAGATCCTTGAACAGGTTCAACTGCTGGCCGACGCTGTTGATGGTGCGCGTCAGCGCGCTGCGGAAGCCGGAGAGGTGCGAGCCGCCGTCCACGGTGTTGATGTTGTTGGCGAAGCTGAACAGCGTCTCCGAGTAGCTGTCGTTGTACTGCAGCGCCACCTCCATTTGCAGCTCGCCGCCGGCGACCTCGCGCCGCCCCTCCATGCTGATGGGCTTGTCGTGCAGCACCTGCTTGCCCAGGTTCAGGTGGCGGACGAACTCGGTGATGCCGCCGGTGTAGCGGAACTCGACCGTCTTTTCCTCCTCGCCGCGCTCGTCGGCGAGCGTGATCGTCAGCCCGCGGTTCAAAAAGCTCAGCTCGCGCAGCCGATTGGCCAGGGTGTCGAAGTTGTACTCGGTGACGGTGAAAATTTCCACATCCGGTTTGAAGGTAATCTTGGTCCCGCGCCGCGAGGACTTGCCCCGGCGTTCGATCGGCCCCAGAATCTCGCCCCGCGCAAACGACTGCGTCCAGGTGTAGCCGTCACGCCAGACCTCAAGGTCGAGCGCCTCCGAGAGCGCGTTGACGCAGCTCACCCCCACCCCGTGCAGCCCGCCCGACACCTTGTAGCTCGACGAGTCGAACTTGCCGCCGGCGTGCAGCTTGGTCATCACAATCTCGGCCGCGCCGCGCGTCTCCCCGTCCACCTCCATGGTGTCCACCGGTATGCCGCGCCCGTTGTCCACCACGGTGATGGAGTTGTCGGTGTGGATTGTGACCTCGACCCGGTCGGCAAACCCCGCCAGCGCCTCGTCCACCGAGTTGTCCACCACCTCATACACCAAATGGTGGAGGCCCATCTCGCCGGTCGAGCCAATGTACATGGCCGGGCGCAAGCGCACCGCCGCCATGCCGCCCAGAACCTTGATGGAAGATGCGGAGTAGTCGGCCTCTTCGATCGGGATGGGTTCAACTGTAGTGGTGGTTTTGGTGCTCACGGTGGTTCGCCGGGTGCTCGCGCGAAGGCAGCCCGCGCTGGTTACAGCATAGCACGGCGGGGGCCAAAATTGGAAGGCTTCGACCGCTCTAAATCAAACAAAATAAAGGCTGCTAGGCCCACATGGGCACTCCGGGCCGCGGCCGCCCCGGAGGGCTCAGATCCGCATCGGCATGAGCACGTAGCGATACTCGGCCCCATCGCTCGTGCGGGGGCGCAGTTGCCCGGCCGAAACCTCGTCTTTGAACTCCAGCAACACTTCATCGGCCGTCACCGCCTCCAGAAACTCGTCGAGGTACTGCCAGTTGTAGCCAATCACCACCGGCTGCCCGTCGTAGCTCACCTCCAGCGCCTCCTCCGACTCGCCCATGTCGCCGCTCGAGGCCGCGAGCACGACCTTGTTGTCCGCCACCCGCACCCGGATCACGCGCGAGCGCTCGTCGGCAAACTGGGCCACGCGCCGCACCGACTGGCGCAGCTCCTCGCGGTTCAGCGTCACCGACTGCAGGGTCGCCTTGGGCAGCACCGCCTCATAGTTCGGGAACTGGCCGCTGAGCTTGCGCGCCGTCAGCAGCCGGACCGCGCCCTCGCCCGCGGCGGCGCCCGCCGGGATGCGGAAAAACAGGCGGCTTTCATCCTGCGCAAACTCAATGGTGGCGTCCTCGGGCGCCTCATGCAGCAGCGCCTGCAGTTCGGCCATGGCCTTTTTGGGGATCAGCGCCTTGATCTCGCCGCTGACGCCCTCAACCGTGAGGCCGGGGTTGACGGCGTAGGCGAGGCGATGGCCGTCGGTCGCCACCAGCGCCACGGCATGGGGTTTCACCACCAGCAGCGCGCCGCTGAGCGTATAGCGGGTTTCCTCGGTCGAGATGGCAAAGATGGTCTGGGCGATCATGGCGAGCAGCGGGCGCGCCTCGAGCCGGACCGCTCCGGAGGCCGGAAATGTGGCCAGCTCGGGGAAATTCTCCCGCGACATCCCCACCATGCGCGTGTTGGCGCGCCCGCAGCGCACCGACACCCAGTGGTTTTCGAGCAGCTTGAGCGTGATGGCGCTGTCGGGCAGCAGGCGCACATAGTCGAGCAGCTTGCGGGCGGGCAGCGCGCAGGCGCCGCTTTTTTTCACCGTGGCGCGGCATGAGGTCTCGAGCCCGATCTCGAGATCGGTGGTGGCCAGCAGCAGCCGGCCCTCGGGCGTGGCCTCGGCCAGCACGTTGGCCAGGATCGGGATCGTGGTCTTGCGCTCGACCGCTCCCTGCAGCAGCAACAGCTCCTTCAGCAGATCGAATTTGCCAACCGAAATCTCCATTGCCGCCCCTTTACGTTGCCGAAAATGGGTCCATTGTAGCTGGTTTCGGCGGCAGGCACTAGCGCAGAATCAGCATGCGGCCAATGCGGCGCGGCCGCCCATCTATTGCCGGCCCGGGGCCCGGCGAGCCCACGCCGGCGCGAGCGGCATGGTTAGAAGAGGGCCGCGCCGCTTCGTTTGCCGGGAGCGGTGAAAGCGCCAGTGGAGCTTTCACCCCTCCGTACTTTCGCAGCCCTTCGCGCCGATTTTGCCCGACGTGCAAACGGCGCGACTCCCGCGAACCGACGCTGATTCTGCCCCCAGCCGGGCCGGCCGCCGGGGCCCTCCGGACCCGGCAGTTTCCACTACTCACTTCCCACTTCCCGGCATCTACTCATCACTTGCGACTTGGATTACAATGTCGCTGTGCTGCGCATATTGGTAGCTGACGACAGTGGCGACGTGGCCACGTGGCTCGCGATTCTGCTGCGCCACAACGGCTATGACGTGCGCTCCGCCGCGGGCGGCGCCGAGGCGCTGCGGGTCGCGGGCGAGTTTCATCCGGACGTGGTGCTGCTCGATTTGGGCATGCCCGGCGTGGATGGCTTTGAGGTGGCGCGCTCCATTCAGGCGCAGCCGTGGGGAGCTCAGGCGGTGCTAATTGCGGCCACCGGGCGGGGCGAGCCCGAGGACTTGGCGCGCACCCGGGCCGCCGGGTTTGCCCACCACCTGATCAAGCCGGTGGGGCCGGACAAGCTGCTGGCGCTGCTGCGGGGCCTCGCGGCGGCGGTGTGACCCGCGCCCGGACCAGGGGCGGCGGGCAGGCTGGCGCCGCATCATGGACGGGCGCGGGCTCCTGCCCCTGCTCGCCGAGACGCTCGCGGCGCCGCGCCCGCACTCGAAGGGCTGTGGAGCGCCGGCCTGGGGCCCGGCGAGCCCGAGCCGGCGCGAGCCTCGCGGGGCTGATTCTGCTCCAGAGTGTTTGCAGACCCCAGTTATTGGTATGCTAGTGGGGCCAGGTCAAGGTAATTGGCTCATGAGCTAGCCGCGCCAGGTTGCGCCACCTCGTCGGCGAGACATGTCCCAAGCCAGCGCCAAGCTGCCGGTGCCCCCGGCCTCCGCCGCCGGCGGCCAAAGGAGCCCTCATGGCGACCACCACGCCTGAACCGCGCCCCGTCGCGGCCCCCGCCCGCCACCGCCGCAACGCCGCGGCCGGGCGCCAACCGCCGCAGGCCGCCGGCGCCGAGGCCATCGCCGCCGCCACGCCCGCCAACGGCATTCTGTTTGCGACCGCCCTGCTGAGCGCCCTGCAGCAGCTCGCCGCCGGAGATTTTTCGGCGCGCCTGGCGGCTCCGCTGCCGGGCATGGCCGGACGCCTGGCGGATACCTTCAATCTGCTGGCGCGGCAGAACGCGCACCTCGCCGGCGAACTTGAGCGCGTGGGTGAGGCGGTGGGGCGGCGCGGCCAGACCCGACACCGCGTCCACCTCGACGGGGCCGGCGCCTGGGCCACGATGCAGCTGGGCTTGAACAGCCTGATTGATGACCTGCTGTGGCCCACCGCCGAAATGACCCAGACCGTGGCGGCGCTGGCCGAAGGCAATCTCGGCCGCCTGGTGCCGCTCGAAGCCGAAGGCCGCCCGCTGGCGGGCGAGTTCCTGCGTTCGGCCACGCTGGTGAACACCATGGTCCGCCAGCTCGCCGAGATCACCAACGAGCTGACGCGCGTCGCGCGCGAAGTGGGCACCGACGGCAAGCTCGGCGGCCAGGCCAAGGTGCGGATGGCGCGCGGCGCCTGGCGCGACCTCACCGACAATGTCAACTTCATGGCCTCGAACCTCACCGCCCAGGTGCGCAACATCAGCGAGGTGACCATCGCCGTGGCCAGCGGCGATCTCTCCAAGAAGATCACCGTGGACGTGCACGGCGAAATCCTGCAGCTCAAGGAAGCCATCAACACCATGGTGGACCAGTTGCGCGGCTTCGCCAGCGAGGTCACGCGCGTCGCCCGCGAGGTCGGCACCGAAGGCCGGCTCGGCGGTCAGGCCATCGTGCCCGGCGTCGCCGGCACCTGGAAGGACCTCACCGACTCGGTCAACGCCATGTGCGGCAACCTCACCGCCCAGGTGCGCAACATTGCCGCCGTGACCACGGCGGTGGCCCGCGGCGACCTCAGCCGCAAGATCACCGTGGACGTGAAGGGGGAGATTCTGGAGCTGAAGAGCACCATCAACACCATGGTAGATCAGCTCAACGCCTTCGCCGGCGAGGTCACCCGCGTCGCCCGCGAGGTCGGCACCGAGGGCAAGCTCGGCGGCCAGGCCGAGGTGCGCGGCGTGTCCGGCACCTGGCGCGACCTCACCACCTCGGTGAACTCGATGGCCGACAACCTGACGGACCAGGTCCGCAACATCGCCCAGGTGACCACCGCCGTCGCCCAGGGCGACCTCGGCCAGAAGATCACGGTCGACGCCCGCGGCGAGATCCTCCAGCTGAAGAACACCATCAACAAGATGGTCGACCAGCTCTCGGCGTTCGCCTCGGAGGTCACCCGTGTCGCCCGCGAGGTCGGCACCGAGGGTCGCCTCGGCGGCCAGGCGGAGGTGGAGGGCGTCTCGGGGACGTGGCGGCACCTCACCGAGAACGTCAACCAGCTCGCGAGCAACCTGACGAGCCAGGTCCGCTCGATCGCCGAGGTGGCGACCGGCGTGACGAAGGGCGACCTCACCCGGAGCATCACCGTCGAGG
>JBOGKJ010000350.1:0-12243 GCA_050745565.1 Terriglobales bacterium
CGCGCGCACCCCGCCATCCACCGCGCCCGCCGGCGCCACCAGCACCAGCAGCCCGCTGGCCAGCGCCAACAGCAGCCACAGCGCCGACAGCGGCCGCAGTATCTGGTGGCACACCAGCTTGGCCGCGTTTGCCAGCCCCAGCCGCTGCCAGCGGCGCCGCAGCACCGCGAGCGCCGCCCAGTGGCCCACCGCCATCCGCCGCCGCCGCTCCCACTCCGCCCGCGCGTGCGCCGAGCCCAGCTCGATCGAGTGCGCCTCCGGCGCCGCCACCACCCGCCACCCCCGCGCCATCGCCGCCAGCCCCAGCCAGAGATCGTCGTTCACCATCTGCGCCGCCGGCAGCGGCTGGTAGGCGCGCCGCCGCAGCGCCAGCGCCTCGCCGTAAAAGCCGGCGGCACACCCGCTGGCTGATTCCTGCCCCGTCAGCCACCCCTCGTAGCGCCAATAAACGCTCTCCCCGCCACCCACGCCCGCTTGCGCCTCCACCCCCTTGCGCCCCACCACCGCGCCCACGCGGCTGTCGGCAAACGGCGCTGCCAGCCGCGCCAGCGCCTGCGGCGCAAAGCGGTTGTTGGCGTCGGTGAACACCACCACCTCGCCTTGCGCCGCCTGCACGGCCCGGTTCAGCGCCGCCGACTTGCCCGCGCGGCGCTCGACGCTCAGCAGCCGCACTGGCGCCCGGCCCGCCACGCCGACGGTCCAGGCGCGCACCCGCGCGGCGGTGTCGTCGCTCGACCCATCCTCGCTGATGAGGATTTCATACCAGCCCGGATAGTCCTGTTGCTTCAGGTTCTCAATGCGCCCGTCAATGTATGCGGCTTCGTTGTGCGCCGCCACCACCACCGTCAGCCGCGGCCACGCGCCCGCCGGCGCCTCCGGCGCCAACACCCGCGGCACCCAGGGATACCAGTGGGCCACCACCGCCACGACCAGCGGATAGCCCACCCAAGTCCAGGCCAAAAGCAGCACACAGGCGACGAATGCCGCCCCGTCCAACTGCCACAACACGTGCAGCGCGCCCGGCTCCATCATGTCGCTGCCCCCACCGGCGCGCCTGCCGGTTGCCACAACTGGCGCAGCCGGCGTACGTTCGATTGCAGTTCAAAACCGGCTTCCACCCGCAGCAGCGCACTCCGCCCCAGCCGCTCGCGCCAGGCCGCATCGCGCAATACGCCCAGCGCCTCGGCCAGCGCCTCGGCGCTGCCGGCAGGCACCAGCAGCCCGTCGCGGCCCGATTCGATCAGCTCGGCGATGCCCGGCAGTCGGCTCGCCACCACCGCCACGCCCGCCGCCATCGCCTCCATCAGCGCCACCGGGATGCCTTCCATCTTTCCGCTGCGCTCGACTATGCTGGGCATCGCCAGCACCTGCGCCCATGCCAGCGCCGCCATCACCTCGCCCTCAGTCGCCGGACCGGTGAGCTCGATCGCCTCGCCGAGCCCCAGCCGGTCCCGCTGCCGCTCGAGCGCGCGCCGCAATTCGCCTGCGCCCACGATCCGGCAGGCGAACCCGTCCCCGGCCGCCCGCAGCCGCCCGCAGGCGGCAATCAAATATGTGTGGCCCTTGTAGGGCTGCAGCGACCCGACCGCCAGCACACGCAGCGGCCCGGGCGCCGGCCCAGGCGCCTGCCAGCGCCGCTCCGCCAACTCGCGGTAGCGCTCCACCTCGATGCCGCAGTGCACCAGGTGCAGCTTGGCCCGCGCCGCCTCCCGCTCGCCCGGCGGCGCCGCCTCGGCCAGCAGCTCGCGATTGTGCTCGCTAATCGCCGCCACCGCCCGGGCGCGCCGCAGTTTTTCCGCCAGCATCGCGCGGTGGCAATAGATGTCATGCGCATGCGCGGTGAAGCTGAACGGCACCCCGAGCAACCGGTGCACGATATAGGCCACCAGCGCCGGATGGGTGGCATAGTGCGCATGAACATGCCGCACCCCGTCGCGCTCCATCTGGCGCGCGATGGCGACCGCCTTGCCCCAATAAGCCAAGGCCCCCGCCAGCAGGTTGGCGTCGCTGCGGTTCCGCCAGAGCACCGCTGCCAGCGTGCTCAGGTAGCGCGCCGGTTGCCGGCGCAGCCAATAAAGATGGCTGGCGAGCGCCAGCCATGGCGCCCACCACACCGGCGCCGCGATCGTCGCCACCCGCTCGTGCCGCGGTCCCCGCACCCGCCGCAACGGATAGACGCGCAGCCGTTCGCCCTGCCGCTCCAGGGCCCACATCTCGCGCAAAATAAAGGTCTCGCTCAACAACGGATAGCGCGACAACACGTATCCCAAGCTCATAGGCGCAACAGCTCGCGTGAGGCTGCTTCTTCAGATGCCACCTTGGCCGTGGGTATGCACTCGGCTTTTGAAGCTGTGCCTCCGCCCCGTCCCGAAAGGGGCAGCGGCGCGTCCGGCGCCAGGCCGCAGGCGGCGCAAACGCCAGCCGCGACCCGCTGCCAACTGTGCCGCGTCAGCGCCAACTCGCGACTGCGTTCGCCCATCCGCCGCCGCAACGCCGCATCGCCCGCCAGGCGCCGCAGCGCCGCAGCCAGCTCCGGCGCGCTGCCGGCGGCGACCACCAGGCCATTGCCGTCCACGAGCTCGGCGAGGCTGCCGGCATCGCTGACGATTATCGGCCTCGCCGCCGTCATCGCCAGGTGCGCCACCCCGCTTTGCGACGCCGCCAGATAAGGGAGCACGACGCAATCGGCCAGCCGCATGTACCAGGCCAGCTCGGCGGTCGGCACATAGTGCAGATCCCAGCGCAGCGCCGCGGCTACGCCCAACCGCTCGGCCTGCCGCCGCCACGGCTCGACCCGCACGCCCGCGGTCGGCATGCCCGCCACCACCACCTGCGGGCGCTCGCGCGCGGCCACCAGCGCCAGCGCCTCCAGCAACACCCCCACCCCCTTGTACGCGCTGAGTGCGCCGACCAACAGCGCCACCGGCCGCGCCGGGTCAATCTGCAGCCGTTCCCGCAGCCCCGGGTCAGGCCCGGCCAGCTCCAGCAGCCACTGCTGGTTGCCATGCGGGATCACCGTGGCCCCAACCCCGGTCGCCCGCTCCAGCTCGGCGCGCAGCCGTTCGCCGTGCACGAACACCCGGTCAAAGGCGCGCGCCATCCGCCACCGCCACGCCGCGCGTCGCACCACGCGGCCCGGCCGCCGCCGCTCGAACATCTCCACGTTGTGCCAGATGTCGGCCAACTGCCAGCGGCCCGCCCGGCGCAACCGCCCCACTGCCCAGGCGTCGAGCCGATGCTCGAGGTCGCCCAGCAGCACCAGTTGCGGCTGTTGCTGCCGCGCCACCGCCAGTACCTGCCGCCAGGCGAGTAGATAGCGGCCCCCGCGCACCATCCGCAGCAGCGCAGGCGGCAGCCCGCGCGGCCGCCCCTGCGGGTTCCAGGTATTCAGTTCGGCGCGCAACCGCGCGCCGGACGGGGCCGCGCCCTCGCCTACACCCGGCTCGCGCGCCCGGCCGGTCAGCAGCGTCACCTCCAGCCCGCGCTCCGCCAGCGCCTGGGCGAGCTGCCAGCTATAGTGCAGCAGCCCCCCGCGGCCGAACATCTCCACCATGAGGATCCGCGGCCGTGCACCCTTCCCGGCTCCCTGCGCCCCCGTCTCCGGTTCGCTTGCCCCACCATGCATCGCCGACCTCCTCATACAAATCCAGCAGCCGCTCCCGCCACCCGGTTTCGCTGTACTCCGTCGCCGCCCGCCGCCGCCCCGCCTCGCCCGCCGCCTGGCGCGCCGCCGCCCGTTCCGGCCCCGACCAGGCCAGCACCGCCCCGGCCATCGCCGCGGCATCGCCCGGGGCGGTGAGCTGGCCGGCGCCGCCCAGCAGCGCCCGCGAAGCGTCGAGATCGGTGGCGACGACAGCAAGCGATGCCGCCATGGCCTCGAGCACCGCCGTGGGCTGCGCCTCGGCTTCGGAGGGAAACAGAAACATGTCGCTTGCCGCCAACCAGCGGCCGACATCCGCGCGCGCCCCGGCGAGCACGATCCGCGTCCGCGCCCCGCTCGCCGCCACCTGCTGCCGCAGCCGGTCGAAGTCCGGTCCCGCCCCCACCCAGACGAACCAGACCCCGGGCCGCGCCGCTGTCACGCGCTCGGCAGCTTCGATCCAGCTTTGCCAGCCTTTTTGCCGCCGCACCACCGCCACCGTTGTTACCACCGTGGCCTCGGCCGGAGCGCCCAGCCGCTCGAGCAGCCATCGGCGCGCCGGCTCGCGCGGCTCCGTGGACAGCTCCACCCCGTTCGGGATCACCACCGCCCGCTCCCGCCTCGCCTGCCGGTCCCAGCCGTCGCGCTGCAGTTCGTTCACATACACCACGCGGGCTGCCCGCCGTCGCGCTCCCTGCTCCAGCCGCCCCAGCGCGCGCGCGCGCCAGCCGCACTCCCGGCCGGGCGCCTCCGTCGCCCGGCCCACATGCACGGTGACCACGTGCGGCAGCCGGTGGCGCCGCGCCGCCCACCCCGCCCAGACCGTGGCATAGTGCAGATGCGAATGCACCAGGGTGCGCTCGCCCGGCCGCGGCGCCAGCAGGCGCGCCAGTCGCCGCCACTCGCCGAGGTCGGTCAGGCGGCGCATGGCGAGTTCGCGCACCGGGCTGTGGACCGCCGCCAAGGCCGTGCCCCACAACGCCCGGGCCGCTCCGGCGCGCGGCGGCTGCAGCGCCACCAGTTCGAGCGCCCAACCGCGGGCCGCGGCAGTGTGGAAGCGCAACGCCAGACGCTCGGCGCCGCCCAACTGCAGCGCGTCCACCACCCATACCGCGCGCCGACTGCACTGCCCCGCCCTCATGCCGCCTGCGGCAACCGCCGCAGCGTGCCCGTCCGCCCCCAGCCGGCCATCCCGGCCCGCCTTCGCGTGCATCCGCTTCTCTCCTTCCTCAACGCAGCGCCGGCAGGGCGCCCGCTGCCGCCCGCCTCCGGCCGCCTGCGGTCAGCGCCAGCGCCGCGCCGGTCGCGCCCAGGGCCACGAGCAGCATGAAATGCCGGAAATAGGCATCGTGCAGGAACGTGCTCATGACCAGATACAGCCCCACGCCGAGCTCGAGCGCGGTGATCAGGCCGGCGAAGTTCTGTGCCCCCGCCCCCCGCGCCCGCCGCCGCCCGCGCTCCATCAGCGCGAAGGCCGCCACCACGAGCCACACGAACGCGGCGAGGCCCACCAGGCCGGTTTCGGCGGCAATCTGGGTGTAGAGGCTGTGCGGATCGCGCACCGTGGTCTCGCCGCTCAGCCCGGCCCGCGCCGAGTACTTCAGGTACTGGTCTTCGAAGTTGCCCGGCCCCACCCCGACCAGCGGGTGGTCGAGGAACATCAGCGCCCCGGCCAGCATTTCGTGCCGCCGGTCGCGGAAGCTGGGATCGGTCATCTGCTGGCCGGGCTGCGTGATCGAGTTCTGGAACAGCGTCGCCACCCGCGCCCACAGCGTGTGCGGCGCCACCGCCACCGCCCCGGCCGCCACCACCACCAGCGCCAGCGCCACCAGCCGCCGCCGCCGGTGGCGCAACAGCAGCACGATGGCCAGCAGCAGCATGCCGAGGAAACCGCCGCGCGAATAGGTGAACAGCGCCCCCAGCGCCCCGAGCGCCAGCGCCGCCAGCGCCAGCCATCGCCGCACCCCCGCCCGCGGCTCCAGCGCCTGCAGCGCCGCCAGCGGCAGCGCCGCCACCAGCACCATGGCCAGGAAGTTCGGGTCGCCCAGTGTGCCCCCCGGACGCCAGCTGAATTTGCCGTTGACGACGGAGGCGTAAATCATGGTGCCAAAGCCCGCGAACGTGCTCCGGCTCCCGGTCAGCCCCTGATAGATCACCGGCAGCGACATCAACGAGGCCGCCAGCAACACCGCGTTCACCCCCCATCGCCACACCCGGGGCGTGTCCAGCATGTTCACCACCAGATAGAACACCACCAACGCCTTGGCGTACTCGCCCAACTGCGCCGCCGCCACCCCTCGGTCAGCCGCCCCCACCGCCGCCAGCGCCTGCGCCGCACCCCAGGCGGCGAGCGGCGCCACCAGCGGCCAGCGCAGCCGCCGCCCCGGGCGCAACAGGTGGTTCAGGGCCCAGGCCCCGACCGCGCCGGCAATCGCCAGGCGCAGCAGCCAGCTGAAGTTGAAGTTGAGGGCGAGCACGTCGCTCACGTTCCAGTACACCAGCAGGATCAGCAGGCAGGCGCCCCAGGCGGGCTGCTCCAGCACCACCCAAGTCAGCACCCCGAATCCCAGCAGCGCCATCGTCACCCAACCGGCGTGCAGCGGATCGCGCGCCGCCGCCATCACCAGCGGCACCGCCGCCGCCGCGCCCGCCAGCCCCCAGCTCAGCGCCCCCGGCCACTGCCGCGGCGACTGGGCTCCGCCCTGCGCCCCCGCCCGCACCCGGTTCCAGCTATTGCTGATTGCTCCCATGCCGCTCCGCCTCCTTATTTCGCGCCCCGCCCGCCCGCCACCGCGCCCACCGTGGCCCACAAAATCGCCAGCTCCAACCCCAGCGACCAGTGGCGCACATAGGCCAGATCGAGGCGCAGACGCTGGTCGAAGTCACAGGCGGCGCGCTCGAGCACCTGCCACAGCCCGGTGATGCCGGGCGGCGTGGAAAGACGCTCGGTATGCCAGAGCTCGTAGTTTTTCAACCCGAAGCTCGTGGGCCGCGGTCCCACCCAGCTCATCTCGCCGCGCAGCACGTTCCAGGCCTGCGGCAGCTCGTCAATCGAACTGCGCCGCAGCCAGCGCCCCACGCGCGTCACGCGCGGGTCGCGGCAGATCTTAAAATCCGGCCAGGGCAACTCGTTCAGGTGCGCCAGTTTCTTTTCCATCCCCTCCGCGTCCTGCACCATGGTGCGCAGCTTCCACATGCGGAAGCCGCGGCCGTTCTCGCCCACCCGCAGCTGGATGAACCAGGGCGAGCCGGGCGAATCGAGCCGCACCGCCGCCGCCGCGATCGCCACCACCACCGCCACCGGCACGGCCAGCAGCGCGCACAGCCCCAAATCCAGCGCGCGCTTCAGCCGGCGGTCGCCCCGGCTGAGCCCGGAGCGCCAGCCGCGCGACAACTGCCGGCGGCGCAAGCGCTCCGGTTGCGACCAGCGCGGGTAGACACGCAGGGGCGGCAGCGCCGTCGCCGCGGCCGCCGGCCCCACCGGCTTCAGCGTGGCCATTGGACCTCCTGCAGAAGCGCATCGAGGGTCAGGCCCTGCTGCGGAAAGCACGCCATGCGCCAGCGCGGGCGCGCCCCGCTCGCGAGCGCCCGCCGCTGCATCCGCTCGAGCGCCGCCGCGCTGGCGGCAGCCTCGAGCAGCACCAACACCACCCCGCCCGGCTCCCACCAGGCGAGATCGCAGAGGCGCAGCTCGGCCGCCAGCTCGCACAGAAACAGCTGATGGGCGCCGGCGGCCGCCTCCGGCGAGGCCCCGATCGCCACCAGCGCCAGCGGCGTCTGGTGGCGGCGTGCCCGGCTGAACATGCGCAGCAGCGCCGGCTGTGCCCGTTGGCGCGAGGCGAGGATCCCGAGCGGGACCGGGGTGGTGCGGCCAAACCATGCCATGGCTACCTCCCTAGGCGAGCCGCGCCGGCCGGCGCTGGTACGCCCGGAATGACGGCGCGCCCTGATCGGCGCGGTTGAACAGCGTTCCCACCAGCGGGGCGTGGGCCCGCGCCAGCTCCTCGCACACCTGCTGCGCCTCCGGCAGCCGCGTCCGCCCCCAGCGCAGCACCACCACCACCGCCTCCACCAGCGCCGACAGCGTTACCGCCGCCCCCGCCACCCGCGCCGGCGGCGAGTCGAGCAGGATGTAGTCATAGTGTTCCCGCCACTGCTCCAGCAGCGCCGCCATCGGCCGCGCCTGCAGCGGCCCGGACGCCGCCACTTCGGCCGGCATCAGGTCCAGATGCGGCGCCACCGCGATTGGCGCCACCTTGCGCCCGGCCTCGGCCGCCGCCAGCCCCTGCGCCGCCGGCGCCAGCCCGAAGAAGGCATGGCAGCCCGGCCGCGTCAGGTCGCAGTCCACCACCAGCGTCCGCCATCCGGACTGCGCCAGCGCCAGCCCCAACTGGCACACCGAGGTGGTCTTACCCTCCCCCTCATTGGCGCTGGTGATGAGGATCGCCCGCGGCGGCGGCCCCGCCCGCCCCACCAGGTTGGCGGCAATCTTCTGGTAGCCGAACGGGTCGGCCGCAGCCGCCTCCGCCGCCGGCAGCAGCGCGCGGGCGGGCGCGGCCGCCACCCGGTGCTCGGCCACCATGCCGAGCGGCGCCAGCGCCGGCCCCAGGCCCGCCTTCACCGCCTCGGTCGCGGTCAACTGCTCGCTCCAGCGCTCCCGCATCAGTGCCGCCCCCAGGCCCACCACCAGGCCCGCAACCAGGCCCAGCCCGAGATCCAGCGGCAACTTGGGGTAACTCGGCGCCACCGGCGTCACCGCCCGGTCCAGCAATTGCACGTTGCTCGGCGGCAGCGTGGCCTGCAGCTCGAGCTCGGCCTCCTTCTGCTGCAGCGCGGCCACGAGCTCGCGCTGCGCCGCCGCCTCGGCCTGCAGCACGCCAAAGCGCATCTCGATGCCGCTCGCCGCCGCCGCCTGCCGACTCAGCGCCTCAACCAACTGCTGCATCTGGGATTCCTTTTGCTGGCTGCTCGCCAATTGCAGATCGAGACCGGCCACCACCTGCTGCTGCTGGCCGTCGAGCGCCTTCTGCGCGCTCGTCAACTGCTGGCGCGCCTCGACCACCAGCGGGAAGTCGGGCTTGTAGGTGGTCTCCAGCGCGGCCAGTTGCGAGGCGGCCGCGCCCACGTCGTTGGCGGCCCGTTCGATGGCCGGGTTGCGCAGGTCGGGCGGCAGCGCCGCCAGCACCCCTCCCTTGTAGCTCGCCACCGCCGCCTGGTTGGCAATACGCTCGACCTTGGTGGCGGCCAGGGCGTGGTTGGCGTCGCTCAAACGGTCGAGCAGCTCCGACTGCGCTCCGCCGGGCGACTGCAACGGCGTGTAGGCGTGGGCTTGCTGGAAGGCCTCGACCGCCTGGTTGTCCTGGGCGAGCGCCTGGCGGGCGTCCGCCACCTGCTGGCGCATCCAGTGCGTCGCCTCCTCGCCCGCCGCCTGTCGCGCCGCCAGCAACTGCGCCAGAAATTGCTGCGCGGTGGCGTTCACCACCGCCGCCGCCAGCGCCGCATTGCGCGAGCCGAAACTCAACTGCACCGTGCTGCTCAGCTTCACCGGTGCGAACTTGAGCTGCGAGCCGAACACCCCGACGGCAATGTCGTCGGCCAACGACGGGTCGAGCCCCTGGCGCCGGTGCGCCAGCCCCTGGCGTGTCTTTTGTTCCGCCGCGGCAATTTCCGGGTCGCGCTGCTCCAGTTGCAGTTGCCGGATGACCGGCATCGCCACCGCGCGGCTGCCCAGTACGGTGAGCTCGGTCTCCATCTCGCGGTCCGGATCCGGCGCCGCCTGGTAGGCCACCGGCGTCAGCTCGGTAGGGTGCAGGCTGGGGGTGGTGATCATCAGCGAGCCGGTGGCTTCGTAGTAGGGGCGCAACCACCAACTGAGCGAGGCCCCGGCGAGCAGGAAGAACACCAGCAGCGCGAGTCCCAGCCAGCGCTGGCGGTACAGCGCGTTCGCCAGTTGCCGGCGCCGCGGCGGTCGCTCCGGGGCGGGCTCGAGTTCATAGATCGGTTGCAGCGCGGGAGCCGGGCTCCCCGGAGGAACACTCATGTAGGACATACCACCTCGCAGCTTCGGTCCCGCCGCGGCCGCCTCGGGCGAGGCGGCCGTGGCGCGGTTAGAAAATTTTGTTGGCCACGGTCTGGTTCACGCGCCAGCGCCCCGTTTCGGTGAAAAAGTCCAAAAGCTCGAGTCCGGTCATGCGCAGCAGCGAGCCCGGCACCAGCACAATGTCGTTGGCCTTCAGCGCCAGCTCTGGCCGGCGGTTCTTTTGCGCTGCCCCGACGTCGGCAACCAGCGTCTGGCGCTGGCCATTGGGCAAAAGGCGCAGCACGCGCACGTGCCCGCCGTCGGCCTGCGGCAGCATGCCGCCGGATTGACTGATGAGCTGCGTCAGCGTCATGTCCGGCAGCAGCGTCGAGGAACCGGGGCGCATGACGTCGCCAGAAATGTAGACTTGCTCGGCCTCCTGGACGTCAATGACGTCGCCGGGATGAATGCCGCGGTTCAGTTCGGGATGGGCGGCCATCTGGCTCAGGTCAATCGTTTCCAGCACGGTGTTGGCGGTGTAGACGGGCTCGCCCCCCGCTCCCGTGCTTGCCGCCACCGGCGCCGTGTGCAATAACAGCACCTCATTGCTCGCCTTCACCCGGTTCACGCCGCCCGCCATCGCCAGCGCCTGCAGGAGCGTGAGGCGGCCGCTAAAGGCGTAGACGCCCGGCCGCGGCACCTCGCCGTTGACGCTCACCTTCCGGCTGTTGTTCTCCACCAGCCGGACGCTGACCAGCGGATGCGTCAGAAGCCGGCCATAGGCAGTCGTCAGCGCCGCCTGGATCTCCTCCGGCCGCTCGCCGGCCACCTCCAGGTTGGAGACAAACGGCGGGGCAATTTCGCCGTTGGCCGCCACCCGCAGATCGCCGCTCAACTGCGGCTGCCCGAACACCCGCACCTCGAGCACGTCGCCGGCTCCGACCGGATCGGCCGTCGTCGCCACCCCGTACACCTGCAGCGGGCTCGGGGCTGGCAGCGGCGCCGACAGCGGCACCGCCGCCAACTCCGGCAGTGTCTGCGCCCCGCCCCCCGGCGCCAGCCCCATCATCATGGCCAGCGCCCCCAGCGCCGCCCAACCCGCCAAGCGCCATGAACCCCGCCTCTGGTTGCACCCCTGTAGTTCCGCCATGCCTCACGCCTCCTGACTGGCTGCCGCACTTTGCTGCAACCAAAATCGAGTGTAGGAGCGCGCTCGGCAGCCAGCAATTCTGCTGTGGTTGGAGCGGCGCGACAACAAAGTTGGAGGCAAAAATCCACCCTTGGTTGTAGCAGCCGTTGCCGGCAGTGCTCATCTAAGCTCGTCATGGCCATCGCCCTGACGCTGCCGGAGCGCAACTTTCGCCTTCCCTCCACGCCCACCGCCCGCCCCTGGCCCCGGGCCGGCGCCGAAACCGGCCCAACGGTCTCGATTGCGGTCGGGATATGTCTCCCCTCGGCGCTTTGGAGCGGGCTGTTGGCGCAGGCGCTCAACCAGCTTCCCGGGCTTGAGGCCACGGTGGGTCCGTCGGCGGTGCTGGCGCCGCCGACGGCCACGGCGGCGGGCAGCGCCGGCGTGCTGGTGACGGCCCTGCCTGGCGCGCGCGCGGGTTGGGAGAAGCTGGCCAGTTGGGGCCGGCGCGGCGAAAGGGTACGGGTGTTGGTGCTGGGTGAACAGCGCCCGGCGCTGGCGGCGCGCGCACTGCGTGCCGGGGCTAGCGGCTATCTGGACTGGGAGTCGCCGCTCGCCGTGTTGGCGAAGGCGATCCGCGGCGTGCAGGCGGGCGAGCTGTGGGCGGAGCGGAAAGTGGCCCTCACCCTGCTGCACAGCCCGGCGGAGCCCCCGGCGCCGCTCACCGCGCGTGAGCTAATCGTGCTTGAGGCGCTGGCCGAGGGCAAGCGCAACAAGGAAATTGCCGCGCAGCTTGCCATCAGCGAGGCCACCGTCAAAAGTCACCTCAACCGCGTTTACCACAAGCTGCACCTGAGCGACCGGCTTCAGGCGGCGCTCTACGTCGAGCGGCACGGGCTCACCGGGTAGAACGAAAACCGCGTTGGCGCAGCCAAGGGCGGCGCGGCCGCCCTTTTCTGGGCGCCCTCCGGTTGGCCCCACCGCAAGGCGCTTGCGCCTTGGGGGCCCCGTTGGTCGGGCTGCGGCCGGAATTCGCTTGGCGGCAACGCGCGCCCAATCTGCTCGGTGAACGCGCCACCGGCGCCTTCACCCGTCCAAGTTGCCTCGCGCGGGAGTCGCGCCGTTTGCACTGCGGGCAAAATCGGCGCGAAGGGCCGCGGAATTCCAACGGGGTGAAAGCGCCAGTGGTGCTTTCACCGCTCCCGGTAAACGAAGCGGTGCGGCCCGAACTCTAGCGAAAGGCCGCTCGCGCCCCCTTGGGCTCACCGGGCCCCGGGCCGGTGCTCCACAGCCCTTCGAGGCGGGCGCGGCGCTGCGAGCGTCTCAGCCGAGCAGGGGCAGGGGCCCGCGCCCGTCAACGGTAGAGCAGCAGCACGCAGTAGAGATACACCCAAGTGATGTCGAGGCAGTGCCAGACGATGGCGGTAACGTCGAGCAGCAGCGGGCGGTCGGGGA
>JBOGKJ010000351.1:0-2505 GCA_050745565.1 Terriglobales bacterium
GTTCTTGGCCCATTTGCCAGTGGCATGGTATTGCGCGAAGAACGTAAACCCGTAGAACACCAGTCCGACAATCAGCACAAAATTGGCAAGAATTGCGATGGAAGCTGCGAGACCCATGACACTGATAGGACGCGCGCATTGGGCCGCAGGTTGGACGAGAGATGCTGTCCGGCCCGCTTGGCCCTGCGCGTTAAGCTCACATTCAGCTTTCCATATCTACAATTCGGCTTAGGATAACTCTGATGCGTGTCCTGGTCGTGGAAGACGAGCGCCGCCTGGCCGAGAACATCGGTCGCAGCCTGCGTGAGAGTGCGGGTTACGCCGTCGATCTTGCCTTCAACGGTGAAGAAGGCATCTTCATGGGCACGGCGAACGCTTACGACCTGGTCATTCTCGATCTCATGCTGCCAAAGGCCGACGGTCTTGAGGTGCTGCACCGCATACGGCATTCAGGTTCGGCGGTTCCCGTGCTTGTGCTGACCGCCCGCGATGAGAAAGAGTCGGTGGTGGCGCTCCTGAATGCCGGCGCCGACGACTATGTCGCCAAGCCATTCGACTTGGGAGAGCTGCTGGCGCGGGCCAAGGCGCTCATCCGGCGGGGTAAGGGACAAAGCACCCCTGTGCTCAGGATCGGCGATCTCGAGATCAGCACCTCCGATCTCACCGTCCGTCGCAACGGCAAACCGGTAAGCCTGACCGCAATGGAATATCGCGTGCTGGAGTACCTCGCCCACCGGCCGGGCGCCGTCGTCCCCAAGACCGAGTTGTTGGAGCACCTCTACGACTTCAATTGGGAGCGTTTCAGCAACGTCATCGAGGTTTACATCTCCGGGTTGCGGCGCAAGCTGGACGACCCGTTTCCGCAAAAGCTCATTCACACCTTGCGGGGCCAGGGGTATGTGCTGCGGGCGCCGGAGCCATGACGCACCGCCGGCCGCAATCGCTCACGGTTCGGCTGGTGGCCGGCGTGGTGGTGGCGCAACTGCTGCTGGCCGCCGGGCTGGTGTGGGCCGGGATCGTGTTCACCCGCCGTCAACTGCTGCGCGCGTTCGACTCCGGGCTGGAGAGCCAGGTGAAGAGCGTGGCGGCGCTGGTGCGCTACGCCGAGGTGGGCAACGGGCTGGTGTTCGACCCGACGCTGCTGCCGCTGGCGCGCGACCCGCGGCACCCGCCCCTCTATAGGGTAGTGAGCACCGGAGCGGCGCTGGCGGGCACGTTTCCATCCTCGATCGTGCTGCCGCGGCCGGGGCGCGCGGCCCGCTACTTCGGCTTTGACCTGGGCGGCGTGCACTATCGCGGGCTGGAGCTGACGCAACTGCCCGTGCTCGATGCCGAAGAAGGGCGCACCGGGCCGCCGACACGGCTGACGGTCTACTACGCCGCCCCCCAAACCGACATAGCTGGCGAGGTGGCGCGCGCGGGCCTGGCCATCGGGCTGGTCAGCCTGGCGCTGCTGGCGGCGACCTCGCTGCTGGCGGTGTGGGCGGTGCGGCGGGGGCTCGATCCGGTGCGCGAACTGGCGGAGCAGGCGGCGGCCATTTCGCCCCAGCAATGGCGTTTTGAGCCCGGCCTCGCCAGCCGCCGCACCCGCGAGTTGCAACCGCTGGCCGAGGCCCTCGAGCGCATGCTGATGCGGCTCGAGGCCGCCCACCGCCAGCAACACGACTTCATGGCCGATACCGCGCACCATTTGAAAACGCCGGTGGCGATCCTGAAATCCACCCTTCAGTCGCTGCTGCAGCGTCCGCGGGAGCCGGCCGCCTACGCGGCCGCCGCCGAGGCCTCGCTGCAGGATGTGGAGCGGCTGGAGCAGTTGTTGCAGCGCATGCTGCGGCTGGCACGGCTGGACTGCCAGCCGGGCGCCGCGCTTCCGCTACCGGAGGTGGCGCTGGGGGCAACCTGCCAGGCGGCGGTGGAACGGGTGGAGGCGCTGGCGCAAGCCCGCGGCGTGCGTCTGGAGACGCACGGCCTGGATGCCGCCTTCCGACTGCGGGCGGATGCCGACGACCTGGAACAGGCCTGGGTGAACCTGTTGGAGAACGCCGTGCAGCACAGCCCCGCAGGCAGCACAGTCGAGCTGCGCTGCGCCGCCGCACCCGGCGGGCGCGCCCAGGTGACGGTGCGCGACCAAGGCAGCGGCATCGCCCCCGATGATCTGCCGCACCTCTTCGAGCGCTTCCGCCGGGGCGCCGCCGCCGAAGCCGACCCGCGCGGCCCGGCGCGCTTCGGTCTTGGCCTAGCGATTGTGCGCGCCATCATTGAATCCTATGGCGGCACCGTCCAGGCTCTGTCGCAACCGCCGCCGGGGGCGACATTGCTCGCCATGCTGCCGGCAACCCATTCGGCCGCAAGTGCGGCGTGGTCACCCTTTTCCTGACGCCCTCCCGCCGGCCGGCCGCGGCCGGAAGCGGCGCGGCCGCCCTTCTATTGCCGGGCGCGGGCCCCTGCCCCTGCTCGCTGAGACGCTCGCAGCGCCGCGCCCGCACTCGCAGGGCGGCGCCGGCC
>JBOGKJ010000352.1:0-17695 GCA_050745565.1 Terriglobales bacterium
AGCGTCTCAGCGAGCAGGGGCAGGGGCCCGCGCCGATCAATAGTGGCTGGCTGTGGATACGGGCGGTGCAGGGCGGCCGGGGGCAGCGAGCGCTTCCTGGATGCGCTCGGCGCCACTCCAGATGCCGGGCAGCAGCTCACGGCTGCTATTGCAGCCACCGATGCGCGTCAGGCAGCGGAGATTGAAGGCGCGGGCCCGGGCACGCTGGCTGGGCGTCGCCTTCGGTGCAATGCGGACGACCGTGCGCCCAGGGACGCCGTTCACACCGAAGGTGATGCTGGCCTGAAAAGGGCGCTCACCGGAAAAGCCGCCGCGGTCAAACACCAGCGCACTGGCGATGGTGCCGCTGCCGGGCCAATCGCCCGGATCGCGCCGGCTGACCAGCATTGCCATGTCAATGGCGCGAATACCACCGCCGCCCGCGTCCGATGGGCTGCCGCTGCGCTCGATCATGACGCTGAATTCGGTGAGCGGCGCCAGATGCAAACGGTTCATCCAGGCATTTTGAAACTGGAAAAGGCAGTTGTCGGCGACGCAGGCGGCATTGCCGCCATATTGGGTTGCCAGGCGCTCCACTTGGCGGAAATGGGTGCGGCTGACTTCAATCGCATTGAGCTCCTTCAGCAGCCGGCCAGCCTGGGAGCGGGGTTGGGCAATCAGGAAAAACAACAGCACCGGCGTGCCCAGGATCACGATATAGGCCAACTCGCGCGCCAGGCGACGCCGCCACGAATGCCAGGCTGGCTGGCGCGCAGCCGCCGCCGCGGCTTGCGGCTCGGGCGCGCCTTGCTCCGAACGCGTTTCGGCGGCTTCGCCGCGAGGATCGCGTTCATCGTCGGAGGAGTTCATGGTTGCGGCTATGCCGAAGCGGCGGGGGGCGTGAGCAGGCGTTTGACCGTATCGCTCACCAGCTTGCCATCCACGCGCTGTTCGGCGGCCTGAAACTGCGCCATGGCGGCTTTCATGACTTTACCCATGTCCTTGATGGAAGCGGCGCCGGTGGAGGCCATGGCGGCGCGCACGGCGGCCTCGACCTGCTCGGCGCCGAGCGCGGCGGGCAAATAACTCTCGATGATGACGATCTCGCTGCGCTCCTTGTCGGCCAGCTCCGGGCGGCCGCCAGCGGCGAACTGGGTAGCGGCATCCTGGCGCTGTTTGATCATGGCGGCCAGCGCCAGGTGAATGCCGGGCTCATCGAGCGGGTGGCGCAGCTCAATTTCGCGGTTCTTGATCGCCGCCTTCATCATCCGGAGCGTGGAGAGCCGCAACTCCGCGCGGGACTTCATGGCCACCACCGCGTCCTGTTGAATGCGCTCGCTGAGACCCATGGCTTTTAGTATAGCGAGCAGACTGCACCGGAGCGGTGCGGCCGCCCTTCTCAGGACGCCCTCCCGTTGCTCCCACCCCAAGGCGCAAGCGCCTTGGGGCCCCGGGCGCCGGGCTGCGGCCGGAATTCGCTTGGCGGCAACGCGCGCCCGCTCTGCTCGGTGAACGCGCCACCGGCGCCTTCACCCGTCCAAGTTGCCTCGATCAGGCGCGGGACCAGGCGTCGCGGATGGCTTCGATTTGCTGCTGCAAGTGGAGTTCGGAGGCGGGCTCGCCCACCAAACCGGGAATCTCGCGAGTCCAGCGGGCGATTTCAAGTTCGGAAACCGACTGCGGGTCGGTATCGGGAAAGCGGGCGCGCAGCAGCGCGCCAATTTCGTCGGCATCATCCCAGCTCAACTCGTCGGGCACTCTGGCCGCCTTTCCAGGCTCACATCAGGGCAGGCTGAGCTGACGCAGTTGCTGCACCGCCTCCACCACAGAGTCGGCGGCGTAATCCACGTCGTCACTGGTGGTAAAGCGGCCGAGACCAAAGCGGAGGCAATGTTGCGCCTGCTCGGCCGAAAGTCCGATGGCCAACAGGACATGGGAGGCGTGGCGGGAAGCCGAACTGCAGGCTGAACCGGACGAGACTGCCACCGACTGCATGCTCATCATGAGCGCTTCCGCCTCGACATCCTGAAACATGAGATGCAGGTTGTGAGGAACGCGATGGGTGCGGCTGCCATTGACGCTGACCCCATCAAGGCGGGTGAGAATGGCCTCGCACAAGCGGTCGCGCAGCGCGGCGATACGAGTGCACTCATCGCCCAACTCGAGCCGGGCCAATTCCGCTGCCGCGCCGAGGCCGACGATGCCGGGCACGTTCAGCGTGCCCGAGCGCATGCCACCTTCGTGACCGCCGCCATCCTGCTGGCAGCACAGCTCGGTACCGGCGCGGACATAGAGTGCACCCACACCTTTGGGGCCATACATTTTATGGCCAGAGAGCGAGAGTAGATCTACGTGCCAGGCGTTGACATCCACCGGCACCTTGCCAACGGCCTGGGTGGCATCGGAGTGGAACAGTATGCCACGCGGGCGGGTCACAGTGGCAATTGCTTCCATGTCCTGCAGCACGCCGATTTCATTGTTGGCGGCCATGACGCTCACCAGAACGGTTTCGGGCCGGAGCGCGGCTTCAAGTTGGGCGAGCCGGAGGCGACCGTCGGCGGCGACACCTAGGCGAGTGATGGCAAAGCCCAGCCCCTCCAGGCGCTGGCAGGGATCCAGCACGGCGTTATGCTCAATGGCCGAGGTGATGAGGTGGGCAGTTCGCCCACTGCCGGTGACAGCGGCCGCCCGCGGCCCAAACGCGACCCCCTTGATGGCCAGATTGTCGCTCTCGGTGGCGCCGCTGGTGAAGACGATCTCCGCCGGCTGCGCACCGATCAGCGCGGCGACCTGCTGACGCGCCTTTTGGACCGCCTTGGCGGCAGCCCATCCAAAGGAATGACTGGTGCTGGCCGGATTGCCAAACACCGTGGTGAGATAGGGCTGCATGGCCTGCAGCACGCGCGGATCGAGCGGCGTGGTCGCGTGATTGTCCAGGTAGACCGGAGGGTGCGGCATGCCACCTCCAGACTACAGGGGAAGCGGCAGAGTGGGAAGGGGAAGCAAAGTGAGAAGGCGGCGCGGCCGCCCTTCTCAGGACGCCCTCCCGCTGCTCCCACCCCAAGGCGCAAGCGCCTTGGGGGGCCCCGGGGTCGGGCCGCGGCCGGAATTCGCTTGGCGGCAACGCGCGCCCGCTCTGCTCAAGGCGCGTCCAAGTTGCCTCGTTGGGAAGTGAGAAGTGGGAAGTGGGAAGGCTCAGGGTTGGGGCGGTTGGGCAGGTTCGGTCGGCGGTGGCGGCTGGGGAGCGGCCTGGGGCGGGGTGGGTGCGGGGCCGTAGTTGAGGCGGTAAAGGGCGGCGTTCAGGCGCAGCCCCCAAGCCACCAAAAGCCACAGCGGCACAAGCCAGCACCAAGCCCAACCCGGTACCGGGAGTGCCGCCAGCATGGTCAGGGTCACGATCGCCAGTAGGACGCCGCCTACCGTCATGCCCCATCTCAGCCGGCGCAGCCCGATGGTCTCGCCCTGCCAGGTGGCCAGCATCAGGAGTTGAAAGCCGTATAGGGCCAGGGCAGTGATGCCGCCGCCGCTGACCATGTAGCTCCAGATAAGCCATCCGGCCACGCCGGTGGCAATGGCGACCAAAGTCCAAACCTGACTGAAGAAGGTCGGCGAGGGATAGCCCGGCGGCTTTTTCAGGCTTTCGAACCAGACCTCGCTGCCGTGGCCGCGCTCGCCTAGCCTCGATCCCAGTCCGGCGATGGCAAAGTTGACCGCCACGAACAGCAACAGCATCCAACCCTGCTCAGCATTGGTCAACATGGCCGAAGCCGCCCCCAGTCTTGTCTCGCGCGCCGCCAGGGCAAATGCGGCGCGGCCGCCCTATTCTGGACGCCCTCCCGTGGCTCCCACCCCAAAGACCCAACGCCTTGGGGGCCCCATGGGTCGGGCTGCGGCCGAAATTCGCTTGGCGGCAACGTGCACCCGCTCTGCTCAGGGCGCGTCCAAGTTGCCTCGTCAGGCGGGGCTCGCGTCCATTCTCGCATTTCGGGCTGCGCCATGCTGATCTTTGATGCCCGCACGGCGCGCGCACTCGCCACGATAGTGCTCTACGGGCTCGTGCTGGCGTTCATCTACCTGGCATGGCGAACGTTGCTAACGTTCCTGTTTGCCATTTTGTTTGCCTATTTGCTGGAGCCGGTGGTGGCCCGGATGCAGAGCCGGCTGAAGATGGGGCGCGGCAAAGCGGTGTCGGCGCTGTACCTGCTGATTTTTGGCGGCTTAGCCATCTTTCTGTTCCTGGTGGGGCCCAACATGGTGCAGCAGGCCAACCGGCTGAGTGCGCTCGCCCCGAAGCTTTCGGCCCGCATGGCCAGCGGCGAACTGGTGCAGCGGATTGGCAGAGAACGCGGCTGGAGCCCGCGAGTGCAACAGCGGGTGCAGCAGTTCATCGCCAGCCACCAGCAGGATCTGGCGCACTGGGAACAGGATTTGCTCGGCGAAGTGGTCCAGTTGGCGGGCAACGTGGTGTGGATTGCGCTGATCCCGATCGTGGCGATTTTCTTTCTGATGAGCGGCGGCAGGTTTTCCGCGGCGCTGCTGGACCAACTCGCCCGCAGGCGACAGCGAACCTTCGTCGCCAACCTGCTGCACGACATTCACGACGTGCTGGCCAACTATATCCGCGGGCAGATCATTTTGACCGGCCTCGCGCTGGTGGTCTATCTCGCCGGGTTCGAACTCATGCGGTTGCCGTATGCGGTGGCCCTGGGGGTGTTGGGCGGGCTGCTGGAGTTCATACCGATGCTAGGGCCGCTGCTGGCCTACATCATCATTTTCGCCACCGCGTTTTTTCTGGACTACCGCTATATGCTCGTGCTGGCTATATTTCTGGGGGCGTGGCGGCTGATGCAGGATTACTACAATTCCCCGCGCATCATGGGAGGCCAGGTGCAGTTGGCGCCGCTGGCGGTGCTGTTCGGGGTATTTGCGGGTGCGGAGATGGCTGGGGTGATCGGGGTGTATCTGTCCATCCCAGCGATGGCGACGCTGCGGGTGCTATGGGTGCGCTGGCGCAGCTATGAAGGCTCGCAGCAGGTTATCATCCCGCCCCAGGCGCCTCCGCCTGGGATTCCCCCGGTTGCGCCTGCGGCCTAGACCAGCGCACCGCGTCCCACACCTGGTCGGCCAGGGCGCGCTCATAGCCGGCCGGAGTGCCAATATCCCAATAGTTTGTGCCTTGATCGTCATAGCTCAACTGGCCGCCGCCGGCAATCCAGGCATTGAACAGATGGCCGAGGTAGTGATCCTGGCATCGGCGTTGGCGCCACAACTGCTTGAGAGCGAGAAAGTCTCGCCCGGGGCTGGTAATGGCCCCCCAGACGCGACGCTGAGCCGATCCCGGCGCTTTGACCTCAACCCGGGCGACGCAACTGCCGGGAGCGGGAATGACGGCGTCAAAGACTTCTGGCCGCGCGGCGGGAAAGGTGATCAGATGGGGCGAGTCGCGCAGGCCGAACCGGAAGGCCAGCTCCGGGTACCAGACGGTGTCGGGCAGGCCGATAAGCACCCTTTCGCCGGGCTCGACAAAGGGCGCGGCGCGGAACACCGCGTCGCACAGTCCTAGCGGCTGTGGCTGCACCAGAAAAAACACCCGCGCGGCCAACTGGAGCTGTCCCCAATAGCGGAGCAGGTCGGGTTTGTCGGCGGAAATCACCAGGCAGATGCGGTCGGCTCCGGCCAAAAGCATGCGCTGGACCAAATAGTCGGAAACCACCCGCAGGCGGCCGGAGCCGGAGTGGCCCAGGGGCAGCAACTCCTTTGAGCCGGACAGCGGCTGCAGTCGGCTGGCGCTGCCCGCGGCGGGTACAATGCCAAGCATTCAGGAGAGCAGAAGGGCGGCGAGTGCGACGGGGTTGCAATTGATCTTGCAATTGGCCTTCGTTGGGACTACACATGATTTATGCCCGCTGTCAATGCGCCGACCCTAGTGTTGTCCATCGCCGGGCTGGATCCGACCGCCGGGGCGGGCATCTTGGCCGACATCAAAACCTTCGCCGCCAACCAGGCCTACGGCCTGGGATGCGTGTCGGCGCTGACGGTGCAGACCACGAGCGGCGCAGCCAGCTACCGGGCGGTGGCGGCCGAACTGCTGGAAGCGCAACTGGATGCACTGCTGTCCGAGCTGCAGCCGCGGGCGGTAAAAATCGGCATGCTGGGCAGTGTCGCGACGGTTCAGGCGGTGGTGCGGCAACTGGAGCGGCATCCAGTCGCCTGGACCGTGCTGGACCCGGTGGACACGGCCAGCAGCGGCGCCCGGCTGACGGATGCGGCCGGATGGAAGGCCATGAAGGAAAGCTTGCTTCCGCGCATGAGCGTGGTGACCCCGAACCTCGCGGAGGCAGCCGCGCTGACCGGGGTGGACATCGCCAAGCCGGCGGATATGGAAATGGCCGCAGTGCGGTTGCACCAGATGGGGGCGCGCTACGTGGTCATCAAGGGGGGACACTGGGACAAGCCGGTGGATCTTTTCTACGACGGCGAGCGCGCTACCATGTTGAGCGCCGACCGCGTCCGGACCGACAACACCCACGGCACCGGTTGCACGTTTTCAGCGGCACTGGCCGCCAACCTCGCCAACGGCAAGCCGCCGCTGGACGCTGTGGTGCAGGCTAAGGCCTATCTGACGGCGGCGCTGAAGCAGTCCTATGCGATTGGGCCGGGGCCGGGGCCGGTGAACCATTTGTACCGATTGCAAGAAGCGCCTGCGTCGCGCAATGTGGACCCGGCGCCGGCGGCGGAGTTTACGACCCGGTGAGGGGAAAGCGGGAAGCGGACAGTGGGGGAACGGGGCGTAGTGGAACGCGGGCGATGGGGCTGGGTTAAGTGCAGAATCAGCGTCGGCGTATGCGGCGCCGGGCGGGTGCGGCTATTACTGATGGAACGGCCGCAGCGGGTCGGTCTGCCCGCCACGTCCCGCGCCCGTTGACCGAGCCACTCCAGAGCAGAGCAAAAACGGCGTTGGCACAGCAAACAATTGCCAAGCGCGGGCCCCTGCCCCTGCTCGGCGGAGACGCTCGCAGCGCGCGCCCGCACCCGAAGAGCTGTGGAGCGCCGGCCCGGGGCCCGGCGAGCCCAAGGGGGCGCGAGCCTCACGGGGCTGTTTGGGCTCTAGCCGATGCTGGCGCTGGCTTTTTCCGCGCCGGCTTTGGGCAGGATGAAGTAAATCTCCTCGTGCAGATCGGCTTTGGTGTGGCCGCAGCGCGTCAGGATGCCCTTGGCGTTCTCAATCATTTGCGGGTGGCCGCACAAATAGGCGGCGGTGGCGCCGGACGCAAACGCCGCGCGATCGGCATACTTGCGCAGCAGGTCTTCGGCCCGGCCACGCTCGCCACTCCATTCCGCGTCCTCCCACGGACGCGAGACCGAGAGGACCAGTTCCACGCCCGGCAGCCTGGCCACCAGCTCCCTCAATTCGTCCGCATACCCAAACTCCCACGAGCGGCTCGCCGCCAGGATCAGCACCATCCGCGTGCCTTCGGGCGCCCAGGCCGGATCGCGCGTCCAGCTCCGCAGCATGCTGACGAACGGCGCCACGCCAGTCACCGTCGCCAGCATCAGATGCTGCTGGTGGCCGCGCTTGCGGTCCAACGTGAACAGTCCCTTGGCCGACTTCCGCAGGTACACCGTGTCGCCTACCTGCAGGCGGTACAACAGCGGCGTCAGTTCCCCGTGCGGCACCAATTCAAAATAGAACTCCAACTCCTCCTCGGCCGGGCTGGAGACGATCGAGTAGGGCCGCTCATGCACGCCTTCGTCATCCTCCAGCGCCAGGGTGGCATATTGACCTGATTTGAAGGAAAACGGCCCGGGCAGACGCAGCCGCGCCTTCCATAGGTCGTGGCTCACTTCGTGCCGCGCGGTTACCGTGGCGGGGATAAATTTTGCTGGGTCCATACGATCCTGCTGCGATTGTACCCCCGGGCCAACCGTCGCCCCAGAAACCCGAACCGTTTTATGAGAGACTCGAACGACCCCAGGTGACGATGTCTTCCACTACCAAGGGCCATTGGCCTAATCTCGGAAGTTACTACGCACGATAAGGTGAAGGGGCAAGAGCTGGTGCTTTTTGCTTGCTTCGAGCCCCTGCCGATGGTACAAGAGTAAGCGGTAGTATTGCTGTTGTTTCTGCCCGTTTGTAAGGAGGTTTCGATGAAGATTCGCCGTTCGTTGATGGCGATGGGACTGGCTGGCGTAGTTGCCTGCCTGCCCCTGTTCGGCACCAGTGGGGCGATTTTGAGTCCGATGGCCGGTTCCGTGAGTGTCAATGGCACACCGGTTACTGCGGGCTCCGCTATCGTCGCAGGCGATCTGGTCTCGACCAGCGTCACTGGCAGCGCTCGCATGGTGCTGCCGGGTGGTTCTGTCATTGCCGCATCTAACACCAATTTCCGGATGGAGAGCGTGAACAGCGCGACTCAGATCCGCTTGAATCAAGGTCAGGTGGAGGTCGCGGGGATGTTGCCCGTCGCCCTGAACACCCGGACTGTGGTTCCCGCCACGAGCACCACCCGTTTCAATGTTTACGACCTTTCGGGGAAAGTTTACGTTGAGACGGTGGCCGGCACCGTGTCCGTGAAGGCAGCGCACAGCTCCTACACGGTGCACACCGGCGAGACCGTGACGTTTAGTGATGCTCAGGCTCCGGCTGCTGCTGCTGCCTCTGGTGGCGCGACCATGGCCGTGCCGGTTGCGATTGCCGTGGCCGCTGCGGCCGCGGTGGTCACCGGCGTCGTGGTGCATCAGGCCACGAAGTGCGACAACTGCGTGTCGAGCCCTTCCGGTCTCTAACCGGAAGCGCTAGCTAGGTATCCAGGCCGACCCTTAATGGGTCGGCCTGTTTTTTTGTCGGCGTCGAGGGGTTGCCTGACGCGGTCAACCGGAGAAGCAGCGTAGGGGTGCGGCGCACTGGGCAGCGACGCGCGGCTTTTCCTGACCGGCAAGCCGCATTGACTGGCGCCGGCCCCTGCCCCTGCTCGCTGAGACGCTCGCAGCGCCGCGCCCGCACTCGAAGGGCTGTGGAGCGCCAGCCCGGGGCCCGGCGAGCCCAAGGGGGCGCGAGCGGCCTTTCGCTAGAGGTCGGGCCGCGCCGCTTCGTTTGCCGGCAGCGGTGAAAGCGCCACTGGCGCTTTCACTCCGTCGGAATTCCACGGCCCTTCGCGCCGTTCTTTGCCCGCAGTGCAAACGGCGCGACTCCCGCGAGCGGCGCTGATTCTGTTTCCGTCAGATGCGGGACGGGCCCGCCGCCGCGGTGGGCATGTCGGTTTCGGCGCGCAAATCGCGCCAGCGCTCCGCCGGGATGGCCAGGAACGCCTCCGCCACGGCCGGATCAAACTGGCGGCCCGACTGGCTGGCGATCTCGCGCCGGGCATGTTCGTAGCTGAGGGCGCGGCGGTAGGGGCGATCCGAGGTCATGGCGTCAAAGGCATCGGCGACGGCAAAGATGCGGGCATCGAGCGGTATTTGCTCGCCCGCCAGGCCGCGGGGGTAGCCCCTGCCATCGAAATGCTCCTGGTGCGTCAGCACCAGATCGGCGGCGGAGGCGAGCGACTGCACCTGGGTCACCAGGTCGAAGCCGATCTGGACATGCGAGCGCATCACTTCGAGTTCCTGCTCATTCAGCTTGGCGGGCTTGTTCAGAATGGCGTCGGGGATGCCGAGCTTGCCGATGTCGTGCAAATAGGAGGCGTACTCGATGCGGGCCAGATCCTGGTCGGAGTAGCCCATACGCCGGGCCAATTCAACGCCGTAGCGGCTGACGCGCAGCGAATGTCCAGCCACGTCGCGGGCCCGAACGTCCAGGGCCATGGCCAGCGCCTGCAGGGTGTCGGCCGAGGCCTGCTGCACCTGCAGCAGGGCGGAGCCGAGCTGCTGCGTGCGTTCGGTCAGCAGCCGTTCGAGCTCCTGGCGGCGGGCGGCGACGGCGGCGCGCTGACGCTGGCGCTGGACGGTTTCGCCGACCGTGGCCAGAACGTCTTTCAAATCCAGCGGCTTCATCAGGAAGTCGCTGGCGCCGGTCCGCATCGCCTGCACCGCGGTCCTGGTTTCGGGGGCGGCGGTGGCCATGAGGAAGCCCACCTCGGGATAGCGCTCGGCCACGCGGGCGAGCAGCTCCATGCCGGTGCCGCCCGGCATGTGGAGATCCGAGATCACCAGGTCAATGCCGCCACGGTCGAGCCGCGCCCAAGCCTCATCAACGCTGGCGGCGGTGTCGCAGGCATAGCCGTTGCCGGAAAGATACGAGCACAGCAGCTCCCGCACCATGGGCTCATCGTCCACGATCAGCAACTGCGCCGCCGGCGTCCCGCGCCCGGTTGCTGTAGCCATTGCAGTCAATCGCTATCCTCCGAAACGCCGCCGCGGCGGCTCCTCGATTTTGAACTCATGTGGCGGCGTGGCGCCCTCCAGGTAGCGGACGAAGTAGTCCCAGCGCCGGCGCATCATATAGTCGCTGTCATCGCCGTAGCCGTGGGGCTCGTTCGGCAGCATGATCAGATCAAAATCCTTGTTGGCCTTGATCAGGGCATTCACCACCATCAAGGTATTGTTCATCGGCACGTTGTTGTCCATGGTGCCGTGGGCGAGCAGCAGATGGCCCTTAAGGTTCTGCGCGACTTCCCAGTTGGACTGGCCGGTGTAGGTGGTGGTGTGAGGGCCGGTGGGCACGTCCAGGCCCATGTAGCGCTCGCCCCAGTCGTCCTCATACTCGGCCTGGTCGTGGTTGCCGCTCTCGGCAATGCCGACCTTGAAAAAATCGGGGTAGCGGAACATGGCGTCGGCGGTGGCATCGCCGCCGCCAGAGTGGCCGTAAATGCCGGCCTGGTTGATGTCAATGAACGGGTAGGTGGCCGCCAGCTCTTGCATGCCCTTGACCTGGTCGGGGAGAGTGTTGTCCTTCATGTTGCCATAGTAGGCATCATGAAGCGTCTGCCCGCGCCAAGGCGTGCCCATGCCGTCCAACTCGACCACCACGAACCCTAACTGCGCCAGCGCCTCGCAGTCGCCGTGGGCGGCGGAGAAGTTGCGCGAGCCCACGCTGCCGGTCTGCGGGCCGGGGTAGATGTGGTTGATAACCGGGTATTTGCGCCCCGGTTCGAGCTTGAACGGCGTGAACATCAAACCATAGATATCGGTAGTTCCATCGCGGGCCTTGACTTTGACCTGAATGGGCGGCTTCCAGCCGGTTGCCAGCAGGCGGGAGATATCGGCTTTTTCCAGCCGCAGGACCAGCTTGCCGGCGCTGGTGCGGAGCACGGTGACGGGGGGCTGGTCAGGGGTGGAATAGGTGTCGAGGAAGTATTGGCCGTCAGGGGAGAAACGGACGGTGTGGTTGGCGTCCTCGGGGGTGAGCAAGTGCTGGTGGGCGCCGTCGAGCGAAGCCCGGTAGAGGTGGGTATAGTAGGGGTTTTCGCCTTTCTCAGCGGTGGCCAGGAAATAGACCTGGCGGGCGCTGGCGTCAAGGCGCACGACGCTGTCCACGTTGCCGTCGGCCAGCGCGGTGATCTGATTTTTGAGCTGGCCGGTGGTGGCGTCATAGAGATAGAGCTGGCCGAGGCCGGCGGGCCGGGAGCGTTGCGAGTACCAGATGAAGGCATTGCTCTCCGGCAAATAGCGGAAATTGCTGCCGCCCTGGCCGCCCTCGTACTGGGTGGCAACTTTTTCTTCATAGACGTCGCGGACGGCGCCGGTTGCGGCGTCGGCGATGCGCAGGTGCTCGTCCTTGTGGTCGCGCGAGGTGGAGATGAAGGCCAGCGTGCTGCCATCCGGGCTCCACTGCACGTCCTGGTCCTGGCCCCAGGCGAGGTTGTCCGCGGTGGTGGAGCGGTGCTGATCGGGGGGCATCTGCAGGCGGACCAGCTTGGGCTGATCGCTGTTGGCGGCGCTGGGCAGGTCAATGATGACGCGCTGGATGGTGGTGACCACCTTGTCGCCGGGCAGAGGATAGATCTGGGTGGTGAGCTGGGGATGGCCAATCATGACCGGGACGAGGTAGAGCTTGCCGACGCCGCGCTGATCCTGCTGGTAGGTGGCGACTTTGGTGGAATCAGGCGACCACAGCACGATGGCTCGGTTGCTCGATGTCCAGCCGGCGTTGTCGGTGGCATAGCCGAAGTTGGGCTGGCCATCGGTTGTGAGCTGGGTTTCCTGGCCGCTGGCGACGTTCTTCATCCACAGATTCCAGTCACGGATGAAGACCCCGACTTTGCCGTTGGGCGCCAGAGACACCGGGGGCTGGCCGCTGCGGCCGCCGCCCCGACCAAAGCCGCCGCGGCCGAAGCCGCGGCCGCCGGCGGGCTCGGGCGGGGCCGGGCGGGTGTCTGGGGCGCAACTGCCGCCCTGGCGGTCGCACTGCCAGCGCTTGCGGCCACTGGTGAAGGAGACCATGCGGCCGTCGGGTGAAAAGGTCAGATTGGTCAGGGCGAGCTGGGTGGGATCCTGGTGGGCGCCGCTGGCCTGGGAGAGGGCGGCGGCCAGCTTCACCCGGTCGAAGGCGGGCTCGCGGGTGGCGCGGGCGGGGTTGACGAGCACGTAGTCGTTGCCGTCGGCGCGGGTGACCTCATACCACAACCGCCCATCCGGCAGCCAGCCGGGGCGCACCGAAGCCCCGTCCACGAGCGGGGTGGTATTGAAGCCGAGAAACGTCACCGCATGGGCGTAATCGGCCGCGGTGACCGTCCTAGGGGCGGATTGGGCGGCGGCGGCGGCAACCAGCACGGTCAGCATCAGTGCCGGCGCCAGCGCGCGGCCAAACAAGGAGCGGATGGGCATGCGGGTAGGATCCTCCAGAACAGTTCTGGCGTGGAGTATCGCATAAAACCGGCCCCCGGCGCATCTGGCCTGGCGTCGCTCCAGTAGTTGGCGCGGGCTCCAGGCGGCGCGGCCGCCCTTCTCAGGACGCCCTCCCGTTGCTCTCACCCCTCGGGGGCCCCGGGGGTCGGGCTGCGGCCAGAATTCGCTTGGCGGCAACGCGCGCAGGCTCTGCTCGGTGAACGCGCCACTGGCGCCTTCACCCGTCCAAGTTGCCTCGACGCGTGCTCACGGAGACGCTCGCACCACCGTCCCGCCCCCGATTTGCGCCGGTGGGCGGGCGATTGCCGGGCGCGGGCCCATGCCCCTGCTCGCTGAGACGCTTGCAGCGCCGCGCCCGCACTCGAAGGGATGTGGAGCGCCGGCCCGGGGCCCGGCGAGCCCAAGGGGGCGCGAGCGGCCTCTCGCGGCGGCAGAATCACGGTTGCTGTGGTCACCCGAACTGCCGCGCGGCGGCGGCCGGCGGCCGTCGTTATACGATCACGGGAGGTGGCGCCGGTCGGAAGGCGGCTGGGTTTTGCCACTGGCGCTTTCACCCCGTTGGAGTTCCGCGGCCTTCCGCGCCTCCTTTGCCCGCGGTGCCGTTAGGCGCGGCCCCCGCGAATCGAATTCTGCTGGTGCGGTGGGGAGCAGTTCTGCTATAAACCATGCGGGGGAACCACCGCATGCGCCTGCGCTCATTTTCGTCATGTCTCGCCGTTACGCTGCTGGCCGCGGGAGTGGCCGCTGTGCTGCCCGCCGCGGCCCAGCAGTGCGTCACGCAAGCCGACGCCAGCTACACCGCCCAAATCAAAAAGGACACCACGCTGCCGGAGTTCGACACGACGTTGACCGACCACATGCCGGTCAACACGTGCGTGGACTCGCCGGCGAAGTTCCTGGGCCACATTGTGGGCGCGCCCGACGTGCTCGACAAGATCGAGACGATCAACGCCTACATGAACCATCTCGCATCGCAGTCGAACCGGGTGAAGGTGTTCGACATGGGCAAGAGCGAGGAGGGGCGGCAGATGATCCTGGTGGCCGTGGCGGACGAGGCCACCATCGCCCACCTCGACCATTACCGTGAGATCACGGCGCGGCTGGCGGATCCGCGCGGGCTGACGGCGGCGGCGGCGGACGCGCTAATTGCGCAGGGCAAGCCGATGTACTGGGCGGCGGGCTCGATCCACTCGCCCGAGACGGGCTCGCCGGAGATGCTGATGGAGCTGGCGTATCGAGTGGCGGTTGAGGACTCGCCGTTCATCCGCAACATCCGCGAGCACGAGATCGTGCTAATCACGCCGGCGACTCAGACCGACGGGCGGGACCGCGAGGTCGAGCTGTACATGCACCACAAGGCGCATGCGGACGATCCGCAGCCCAGCCTGATCTGGTGGGGCCATTACGTGGCACACGACGACAACCGCGACGGGCTGACGCTGGCGACGGACCTGTCGCGCAACATGATGAAGACGTATTTGCAGTGGCACGCGACCGTGCTGCACGACCTGCACGAGTCGGTGCCCTATCTGTATGTCTCCACCGGCACCGGACCCTACAATCCGTGGCTCGACCCGCTGGAGATCAACGAATGGCAGCGCATGGCGTTCTACGACATTGACCATCTGAACCAGCAGGGCGTGATCGGGGCCTGGACGCACGGGTTTTTCGACGGCTGGGCGCCGAACTACATGCTCTACGTCGCCATCGGGCACAACGCCGTGGGGCGGTTCTACGAGACCCAGGGCAACGGCGGCGCCGACACGCGCGTGATCTCGACCCCGGCGAGCGACACCAGCCGGGAGTGGTACCGGCCCAGCCCGCCGCTGCCGCGCGTGAACTGGTCGGCACGCGACAACATCAACATGCAGGAGAGCGGCATTCTGTTCGCCATGAGCAACGTGGCTACCAACGCCAGCGAGTTCCTGCGCGACTTCTACTTGAAGAGCCTGCACTCGGTGGACAAGGCCACGACCGAAGGCCCGGCGGCATGGATATTCCCGGCGAATGATCCACGGCCGGGGCTGCAGGCGCGGCTGCTGGATCAGATTCAACTGGAGGGGGTGGAGATTGACCGCGCCACGGCAGCGTTCACGGCCGAGGGAACGGTGCCGGGCGGCGATGCGAAGGCGAGCGAGCGTCACTTCCCTGCCGGCAGCTACATCATCCGCATGGATCAGCCCTACAGCCGCGAGGCGGACATGCTGCTGGGGCAGGAGTACTACGCGCCGACGGCGCCCTCGCCCTATGACGACACCGGCTGGACCATGGGCGCGCTGGCGGATGTGACGACGGTGAAGGTCGAGGATCCGGCGGTGCTCAAGGTGGGGATGACGAAGGTGGACGGGACCATCGCCGCACCGGGCGGAGTCGAGGGATCAGGGAGCGTACTGGCGATCAACGCCAACTCGGACCCCAACCTGGCGACTTTCCGATTTGCGCTGCGCTCAACGCCGATGCAGGTGGCCGAACGCGGGTTCGAGGTCAACGGGCGCCATTTCAACGCCGGGACGGTGATTATCAAGGGCGCGGACGCGGAAGCGGTGGCCAATGCCGCAAAATCTGCCGGCGTGGAAGCGGTGGGCCTGGCAAGCGCGCCCGACGTTCCGATGCATGCGCTGGAGGCACCGCGGATTGCCATCGTCCACAACTGGCAGAGTACGGCCGACGACGGCTGGTACCGGGTATCGTTCGACGAGTTGCACGTTCCTTACAGCTACATCGCCGACACCTGGCTGCGGCAGCACGGCGACCTGCGCAGCCAATACGACGTCATCATTCTGCCGCCGATGGGCTTTTCGCTTTCGAGCATGCTGAACGGCATCGGCGGCAGCAAGCCGATTCCGTGGATGAACACGCCGGACATGCCGGACCTGGCGCCGCCGGGACTGGACTCGACCACCGACATCCGCGGCGGGCTGGGACTTGACGGCCTGCAACATCTCGCTGACTTCGTCCAACAGGGTGGGCTGCTGATCGCGGTGGGTAACAGCATGGCGGTGGCGGCCGACACCGGGCTGGCGTCGGGAGTTTCGACGCGGCCGGCAACCGGGCTGACGGCGCGCGGCGACGTGATTCGTGCCCAAGTCACTGATCTAGGCAGCCCGATCGCTTATGGCTACAGTCCTGATCTGGATGTGTACTACTCCACCAACCCGATTCTGGTGGCGGGCGGCGGTGGCCGGGGCGGCTTCGGCGGGGGCCGCGGAGGACGCGGCGGCGCGGCCGAGCGCACCAGCGGCATCGGCAGCCTGGCGATACCGGACGTGATGCAGACGCGGCCTTCGAACGCCGACTTGCTGCGGGAGTCGCTGGGCGGCAAGCCGGCGCCGGCGGGCGCGGCGGCGGGCCGGGGCGGCTTTGGGCGGGGCGGGGCGAGTGGGCCGCCGCCACGCGTGATCGTGCGGTTCGTGCCGCAGGCGCAGGACCTGCTGCTGAGCGGACTGCTGGTGGGCGGACAGGCGATCGCCGGACAGCCGCTGGTGGTGGACGCGCGCCACGGCCAGGGACACATCGTGCTGTTCGGAGGCAACCCCTTCCGGCGCAATGAGAACTCAGGCGAGTTCTCGCTGCTGTTCAACGCGGCCATGAACTACAACCACCTCGACGCCGGCGCCAGCGCCGGCCGCGGCGCGCGTGGCCGGGGCCGCGGAGGCCGGCGCGGGGGACAGTAAGGCAAAGGCAGGAAGCGATACGACAAGATAAGGTTGGACGCGGCCTGCTTGCCATGCTGTGCATGTGGCAGAAGCCGATCCAGGCCGGCAACCGCGAGCTCGACCGTGCCATTGCTTCGCTGGCTCCGCCATCGCACACCCTACCCTCCGGCCCAGCCACCTGGTCCCGATCGGGCGTGGGCGGTCAGTCCACCTGTTCAGCCCACCTGCATGTGTATAATAGCCATATACAGTCGTGGCGGATCCGAATACGATTCTGGACGGCGTGTCCGCCTTCGAGTGGGACTCCGGGGATGCCGACAAGCTCCGGGAGCGCCACGGCGTGCTGCCGGCCGAGGCGGAGCAGGTGCTGCTGCGGAGGCCATGGGTACTGGCGCCCGACTCGACTCATTCTGCGGCAGAGTCGCGCTGGTACGCGCTGGGCGAAACCGCAGCCGGGCGGCGGCTCATGGTTGTGTTCACAGTCCGCGGACAGAGGGTTCGCGTTATCTCGGCTCGCCCCATGAGCAGAAGGGAACGAGTGATTTATGGCCAGACGCAAGACGAAGCCGATTCCGGCATTTAAATCGGAGGACGAGGAGCGGGAGTTCTGGCTCGGCCACGATACCGCCGACTATCTTGACTGGCGGCCAGCACGGCGCCCGACCATGCCGCGGCTCCGCCCCTCGCTGACCACCATCTCGCTGCGGCTGCCGGCACCGCTGCTGGCTGATCTTCGGGCGCTGGCCAACGAGCGGGACGTACCGTATCAGTCGCTGCTCAAAGTGTATCTGGCGGAGCGGGTCGCCGCCGAGCGCGGGCGCGGACCCAAGCGCAAGGCCTGAGCAGACCTGTCCGTTGCAGGCTGCGGCGGCACCCGCCTGTGACGGGGGCCGGGAGGACGCGCGTGCTTCCTGATGGATCTCAGGTTGAGCTTCAGGCCGAGCTCTGCTTGCGAAGGGCGACTTCGCGATTGCGGAGGCTCTGCTCTCTGACGCTGGGCCATGGCAGCGGGCGGTGGCATAGAGCGGGCGTGGCCAACCAGGACGCCAGCCGCAGGGGCTGGACCGAGCGCGTCTTTCGTTGCAATGCCGAGGCCGACCAATCTATTGACGGGCGCGGGCCGCTGCCCCTGCTCGGCTGAGAAGCTCGCAGCGCCGTGCCCGCACTCGAAGGGCGGCGCCGGCCTGGGCCCGGTGAGCCCAAGGGGGCGCGAGCGGCATCTCGCTACGGCAGAAGCACAGTTGCTGTAGTCACCCGAACTGCCGCGTGGCGCC
>JBOGKJ010000353.1:0-3185 GCA_050745565.1 Terriglobales bacterium
TCCGGGTCGAGCGCGCCGTCGGGGGTGAAGCGCACCTGGAATTTCGAGCTGTCGTCGAAGGTCAGCACCACCGGCGTCGCGCCCGCCGGCAGTGCGAAATCGCCGCTGACGTATTGGCGCAGCGTGACGGGGCGGTAGCCGGCCGCGTCCAGCCGCGCCAAGTCGCGGTCAAACGACGCCACACTCCGGCTCCAACGCGCATCCTTGCCGAAATTGTGGTAAACGAGGATCATCACCTCGCCCCGCAGGTTCGGCCGCAACGGTGCTGCGGCCATCGCCGCCGCCGACAACAGGGAAAGCAAAAGCCCGGTCGCAATGCACCGGGCGCTCATCAACCATACGGTCTTGTTCAATGCAGGCTCCACTTTGAATATACACTTGGAAGGATCCTATGCCCGAGTTGATGAGCGGTAAAAGCGTGCTGGTGATGGGGGTGGCCAACCGCTGGAGCCTGGCCTACGCCATCGCCGAATCGCTGGCGCGCGAGGGCGCGCGGCTGGTGCTCACCTACCAGGCCGAACGGGTGCGCCGCTCGGTGGAGGAACTGGCCCATGGGCTCGGCGCGGCCGCGGTGCTGCCGTGCGAGGTCACCGACGATGCCGCGCTCGCGGCCTTGTTCACGGCCCTGGCGCGCGAGCCCGGAAGCTTGCAGGGCGTGGTGCACAGCCTGGCCTTCGCGCAAAAGGAAGACCTGGATCGTCCCTTTGCCGAGACCGGCCGGGCGGGTTTCGGCCAGGCGCTCGAGGTCAGCGCCTATTCGCTGGTGAGCGTCGCGCGCGGGGCCGCCTCCCTCATGGCCGCCGGCGGCAGCATCGTCACGCTCAGCTACCTGGGGGCCCAGCGTGTTGTGCCGAACTACAACGTCATGGGCGTGGCCAAGGCCGCGCTCGAAGCCAGCGTGCGCTATCTCGCCAGCGAGCTCGGACCGGCCGGCATCCGGGTGAACGCGATATCCGCCGGGCCGGTCAAGACGGCCTCGGCGCGCGCCATCCGCAACTTCAACTCGATTCTGGACCTGGTGGCCGAGCGCGCGCCGCTGCGGCGGGTGCCGGCGCCCGCCGAAGTGGCCGATGCGGCGCTGTTTCTACTCAGCGATTTGGGCCGCGGCGTCACCGGCGACACGCTCTACGTTGACGCCGGCTACCACATCATGGGGGTGTAGCGGTGCCGGCGCCGGTGCGGGTCATTGGCGGAGGGCTGGCGGGCCCGGAGGCGGCCTGGCAGCTCGCGCGCCAGGGACTTGCGGTCGAGCTCTGGGAAATGCGCCCACAGGTCTCCACCCCGGCGCACCAGACCGCGGCGCTCGCCGAGTTGGTCTGCTCCAACTCGCTCAAATCGGAAGCCGCCGATTCCGCCCCCTGGCTGCTGAAGCAGGAGTTGCGACTGGGTGGTTCGCTGCTGCTCGACTGTGCCGCCCGCGCGGCGGTGCCCGGCGGGCAGGCGCTCACCGTGGACCGCGAGCGCTTCTCGGCGCTGGTGGAGCAGGCGCTGGCCGAGCAGCCCCGGGTGGTGATCCGCCGCCAGGAGGTGCGCGCACTGCCGGAGTCGCCGCTCATGGTGCTGGCCACCGGTCCGCTCACCTCGGGCCCCTTGGCAGAGGCGCTGGCCCGGCTCACCGGCAGCCAGCACCTCTACTTCTACGACGCCATCAGCCCCATCGTCGAGGCCGACTCGGTGGACCGCAGCCGCGGCTACGCCGGTTCGCGCTACGGCGCCGGCTGGACTGGGGCGGGCGGGGCCCCAGACCAGCCGGGCACAAGCGGGTCGCGCGGCAACGCCGTGCCGGGGCCCGCGCCCCTTGACGACAGTGGCGGCGACTACTGGAACTGCCCCTTCGACCGCCCCCAGTACGAGCGTTTTCACGACGCGTTGCTGGCGGCGGAGTCCTATCCGCTGCATCCGTTCGAGCAGCCGCGCTATTTCGAGGCCTGCCTGCCGCTCGAGGTGCTGGCGCGCCGCGGGCGCGATACGCTGCGTTTCGGACCCATGAAACCGGTTGGCCTCGCCGACCCGCGCACCCGGCGGCTGCCGTACGCGGTGGTGCAGTTACGGCGCGAAAACCTACGCGCCGATTCCTACAACCTCGTCGGTTTTCAGAACCATTTGCGCTTCGGCGCGCAGGCCGAGCTGTTGCGCCTGATCCCCGGCCTCGAGCAGGCGCGCTGGCTGCGGCTAGGGCAGGTACACCGCAACAGCTACCTGAACGCCCCTGCGCTGCTCAACGAGCGGCTCCGGCTCCGCGCGCAGCCCAACGTCTTCGTGGCGGGCCAGCTCTGCGGCACGGAGGGCTACGTCGAGGCCATCGCCACCGGCTGGCTTGCCGGCCGCTTCGCCGCCGCCGCGGCGCTGGCCCAGCCGCTCGCGGCCCCGCCGCGGGAGACCGCGCTGGGCTCGCTGCTGCACTACATCCGCCATGGCCGCGCGGAGGGGGCGGCCGGCTATACGCCGGTCAACATCACCTTCGATCTGCTGCCGCCGCTGGCGGCGCCTGAGCGCGACCGCGGCCGCCGGCGCCAGGCGCAGTGCGCGGCCGCCCTGGCCGCCTGCACGGCCTGGCTCCGGCAGCAGGAGCGCGCCGCATGACCGTGGCCGCGCTCACCAGTGAATTCCTCGGCCGCTATTTGCGCGGCGAGCGTAACGCCAGCCCCCACACGCTGCGCAACTACGGCGTGGACCTGCGCCAGTTCGTCGCCTTCTGCGGTCCGGAGTTGGCGCTGACGGCGATTGATGCCGGCCGCATCCGCGGCTTCCTGGGCTCGCTCTATGCCCGCGGCTGCGGCAAGGCCACCGCCGCCCGCCATCTTGCCACCATCCGCTCGTTGCTGGGCTATGCCACCCGCGCCGGCTACCTCGAGGCCAATCCCGCCCGCACGCTGCGCTCCCCGCGCCGCGGCCGCCCGCTGCCCGCCATCCCCTCCACCGCCGAGGTCAATGGACTGCTTGACGCCCCGCGCGACCGCTCCAGCTTTCCGGAGCGCGACCGGCTAATGCTCGAGCTGCTCTATGGCAGCGGCCTGCGGGTGAGCGAGCTGGTGGGACTCGAAACCGGCGACCTGGACACCGCCCAGGGCATGCTGCGCGTCACCGGCAAGGGCCGTAAGCAGCGCCTGGTGCCGTTCGGCCGCAGCGCCGCCGCCGCCCTCGCCGCCTACCTGCCGCTGCGGGCGGCCCTGGCACCGCCCCCC
>JBOGKJ010000354.1:0-3997 GCA_050745565.1 Terriglobales bacterium
CTTTCACCCCTCCCGGCAAACGAAGCGGCGCGGCCCGACCTCCAGCCAAAGGCCGCTCGCGCCCCCACGGGCTCGCCGGGCCCCGGGCCGGCGCCGCTCCACAGTCCTTCGAGTGCGGGCACGGCGCTGCGAGCGTCTCAGCGAGCAGGGTCAGGGGCCCGCGCCCGTCAATGAGGGCCGCCTGAGAAACGCGACCGCCAGCGGGAGTCCCGCCGTTTGCACTGCGGGTAAAATCGGCGCGAAGGGCCGCGGAATTCAAAAGGGGTGAAAGCGCCAGTGGCGCTTTCACCGCTCCCGGCAAACGAAGCGGCACGGCCCGACCCCCAGCCAAAAGCCGCTCGCGCCCCCTCGGGCTCGCCGGGCCCCGGGCCGGCGCCGCTCCACAGCCCTTCGAGTGCGGGCGCGGCGCTGCGAGCGTCTCAGCGAGCAGGGGCAGGGGCCCGCGCCCGTCAAAGCCGCCCCCGCCTATTTGACCGAACAGCTCGGGTCCTCCATCGGCTTCGAGCTCACCGCAATCGGCTGCAGATGGTTCTGATTCAGCAGTTGATTGAACGCGACCAGCGTGTGGGTCTTCATCTGATTCCAGGCCGTTGCCGTCTGGTTATAGTGCCGGCAATCGTTCTCCCAGGTGGCAATCTGGGCTGGCGTGGGCGCCATGTCCATGCCCACCTGCACGATGCTCACCAGGGCGTTGAAGGCGTTGTTCTCCTCCACGAACGACTCCAACTGCCCCGGCTTGGGCGCTGGCCCTCCGCGGCGGAACCCTCCCCCGGCCGCGGGCGACCGGCCGCCGATGGCGGCGAGCTTCGCCTCGATCACCTTGGCCTGTGAGGCGACCTCGGCCGGCGGATTGGCCTGCCCCAGCGCGCTCACCTGCGTCTGCGCCTCGGCCACCGCCGCATGCCCGGCGTAGGCGCCCTGCATGGCGTGGTAGGCGTCCATGTTGAGTTCATTCTGCTTCTGCAGATCGGCCATCACCTGCGGACCCTGGCCCACGCGCGGATCGTTGATCACGGTCAAGGTCCGCGAGTAGACGTGGCCGTCCACGGTAAGTTTCAGCGTGTACTCGCCCGGAATCACCTGCGGACCGTGCGGCCCCGCCGTTACCGAGCCCTCGACCATATTCATCTGGTTCTCGAGATCGGTCTGGAACGCGGGCGGATCGTTGTACAGCAGGTCCCAGTTGACCCGGTGCATGCCCGCCGTACTGGCCAGCGACCGGTCCTGCGGCGGCGACAGCCAGTAGTCCGGGTAATGCGCGTCGGCCACCGGCGGCGGCGCCACGCTGGATTCGCTGTGGACGAGGCTGCCGTGAGCGTCGTAGACGTCGAGCGTAATCGTGCCCGATGGCGGCTGGCTCAAGTAGTAGTAGATGAGCGCGCCGTAGGGAGGATTGGCGGAGTGCGGCTCCTCGGGGTTGAAGGGCTGATCCCAGTTGACGTTCTTGCGGGCGCGGATGGCATCGCCGGGCTGGAACAGATAGGCGGGTGAGGCCGCGGCAATCGTGGCCGCGTGGGCCGCCAGGGCGCGCAGCGGGGTGGTGTCGTCCATGATCCAGAACCCGCGGCCATAGGTCGCGATCACCAGGTCGCTCATATGGTTGTAGGTGTGAAAGACCATGTCCTGGATCGAGATCGTCGGCATGTTCCGCTGCAGCGATTGCCAGTGGCCGCCGTCGTCGAACGAGGCGTAGACGGCCGATTCGGTGCCGCAGAACAGCAGCCCCGGCTGTTGCGGATCCGGCAGCACCACGTTCACCCAACTGCCGCTGCGCTGGTCGCTCGGCAGGCCCGCGACGATCTTCGTCCAGCTCCGCCCGCCATCACCGGTGCGCCAAATCCAGGGCGTGTTGCCGTCCTCGGTCGCGGTCTGATAGACGGTGGAGCGGCGGCCGCCCAGGCGCCCGGAGACATAGGCGCTGCCCGGCGTCAATCCGGCGGCAATGGTGTTGAAGGCGAAGTTGGCCGGCACATCCGGAACGTTGCTGACGTTGGTCCAGACTTTGCCGCCGTCCACGGTGTTATAGATCTGGCCGTTGGTGCTGACCGTCCAGATCACCCCTTTTTGCGCCTTCGAAATCGAAAAGTCCACGATCGCCGATCCGCGGTTGAAGCGGCTGGGCGGCGCCGCCGAGGGCGGCGGCGGCGTGCCGCAGGCCACCCGCGGCGCGCCTTTCGCCGTGGTCAGGTCCGGGCTGGCGTCGCTCCAGGATTGGCCGCCGTTGTGGGTGACGAGCAGGCATTGGTAGGCAACGTAGAGGGCCGACGGGTCAAACCTGGTGTCGAACTTTTTCCAGACGTCGCCCGCGGTCCGGTAGTCGGCGGCGCGCACCCCAAAATTGGGGTTAATGCTCTCCCACTGGCGCGTGGCCATATTGATTTTGATCAAGCCGCTGCCGCCACCGGGGCCGTAGCCCACGCCGTAGAAGATCTTGGGGTGGACGGGGTCGGGCGTGATGGGGCCGAATTCCGAGGAAGGGAAGGGCGACCAGTCGGTGACGTTGATCTCGCCCCAATCGCTGCGGTCGCGGGTCATCACCGCGCCAGTGTCCTGCTGCGAGCCCACCACCCAGTAGGGATAGGAGTTGGTGGTGTTGACGTGATAGAGCTGCGCGAACGGCTCGTGATACCACAGGCTCCAGGTCTTGCCGCCGTCAAGCGAGACGGTGGCGCCCTGGTCGGCGCCGATCATCATGCGGTTATGGTCGAGCGGGTCAATCCACATGCGGTGATAGTCCTCGCCGCCGGGTGCGCCCTTGAAAACCGTGAAGCTGTTGCCGCCGTCGCTCGAGCGGTAAACCGCGGTCGAGTTGGTGTAGACCACGTCCGGGTTTTTCGTGTCGGTGAAAACGCCGGCGGTATAGCCGCTGCCGACGATGCGTGTGTCGGAGGCGGCCATGTGCCGCCAGGAGGCGCCGCCGTCATCCGACCGGATTAGCCCGGAACCGCCCTGGTAGCGGCCGCCCAGAATGTAGAGCCGCTGGGCGTTGGTGTTTTGCGCCACCGAGATGACGATGCGGTCGTTCATCACCGGTACACCGGTGAGCTGGGTCCAGGTCAGGCCCTCGTCGGTGGATTTGAAAACCTCGGCGGGCAGCGTCTTGGCGCCGGGAGTGGGCGGGCCGAAGCGCGCCGCCCCCTGCCCCATGGTGGCGGCAAACATCACCTTGGGAACGTCGTAGGCGCCTTCCAGGTCGCGCGTGCCGCCATAGCCGGCCGGATTAAGAACGTTGCTCCAGGTCTGGCCGCCATCGGTCGAGCGGTAAATGCCGCCGCCATGGTGGGCCTCATCGCCCAGGGTCGAGGCCAACACCAGGTTCGCGTCCTGGGGATCCACGAAGATCTTGTCGATTTTGACGGTGTCTTCCAGCCCGATATGGCTCCAGGTCTTGCCCGCATCGGTGGATTTCCAGATGCCGTCGCCGTTGCCGCCGGCGGTCGCATCCCCTGTGCCGGCGTAGACGATATTCGGATCCGACGGCGCCACCGCCAGCGCGCCAATGCCCTCCACCGACCGCACCTGGTCGAAGATCGGAAACCAGGTGACGCCGGCGCTGGTCGTTTTCCAGATGCCCCCCTGCGGCAGGCCCGCGTAATACACGCCCGGCTGCTGGATGACGCCGGCCACGGAGGCGATGCGCCCGCCGTGCCACGGACCGATGTTCCGCCATTGCACTCCAGCGTAAAGTTGAGGGTTGACTTGGGCCAATGCGGCCACCGACAGCCCCAGCCATGCGAATACGACCCAACGCAGCGAACGACCCGTCATATAGAGTTCTCCAGGGACAACGCCCCAAGTCTACATCGTTCCGTGACAAATCGCACCGCCCTTGTTGCGCAAGACGCCGGGCCGCGTTCGGAATGCCCGGGGCCGCACCGGGGCCCAGCGCCAACTAAGATGACGCGCGGATAGTTCGTCGGGCCGCTAGTCCGCATTTCTCACCAACCCAGCCGCTGCCACGCGCGTCGTGGGAGTCGCGCCGTTTGCACGGCGGGCA
>JBOGKJ010000355.1:0-29447 GCA_050745565.1 Terriglobales bacterium
ATGGCATATAGAATGCCCCAGATCAGCACCCAGCGATATTTGCGGAGGTTCCAGCCAATCGCGGTGTAGATCAGGCCCAGCACCGCCGACACGGCCAACTGCACGAGCCAGCCCTCGATGAGGGTGCCCAAGCCCCCGACCAGCGCCATCACGCCGCTGAGCGCGGCCGCGATCCCGCGCACCGGCAGTGTAGCGCCGGCGCCCATGCCTGCGGCCAGACCCATACCGGCCAGCAGCATCACCGCGCCCGCTATGACGCCGGCTACGGCACCACCGCCGACCACGGCGCCGATGCTCTGTGGCTGGCGTGGTCCGCTCATGCCGGCGCTCCCGGCTTCAATAGATTTTGGGCCAACTGCCAGTGGACGCGCACCACTGGCAACAACTTGCGAATCAGGTCCGTCATGGGCGATTGGCCGCCGGTCGCAACCGCGGCACTGAGCATACGGATCATCATCTGATCCTTTTGGGACATCATGGTGAGGAAGCGCTGGTTGAAGACCGGCCCGCTAAGATTCATGAGCGGCTGAAGGCTGCTCATGTCCGGCGGCGACATGCTCAGGTGCATTCCCAAGGCGTCCGCGCGCGAGAAAAGCATGCGGTCGGCGAGGGCCGCGTCGCGCGCGATGCGATCGCCGCAACGACGCACCGCCGCGGTGGCGCCCTGGCGGCGGGCCATTCGGCCCACCAGTATCATCATTCGCAAGTTGGTATGCATTTGTGCGGCCATGGCCGACTGCGACGTCGGTGTGGCCGGCGATTGCGAGCCGGCCACGGCTGGCGTTGACGCAGCGCTGGCCGCACCCGCGGCCTTGCCACCGGGCTCAACCGGCAGTTTTGGCGGCTTGGCCGGCTGCTGCGCAGCCAGCAGCGCTGCAAGCAGCATGCAGCCAGTCAGCACACACCCTGGGCCCGATGGCCTCATAACGACTGAGAAACCGACCCAACTCAGCGGGTTGTCCCATGGCCTGGCCCGGGCCCCTACGCGGCGATGCCGCGCATCATTGCCGGGCGCGGGCCAGTGCCCGGCTACGCCGGGCATCCCACTTGGGCTTTGCTCGGACACCCCTCCGGACTTACGACCACCCCAGAACGCAAGTGCGTGCCGGGGGCGGATGCAAGCGGCGCGACTCCCGCGGTCGGATCAGCGCCCGGCGGCGCCATCGGCAAACCCCACCAACTCTGGTTCCAGCTCCAATCGGATGCAGGTTTTTTCAGCCGTAAGCGCCTGGATGTGGTGCGCCAGCACCAGCACCTCCGCCGCGGTGGCGCCGCCGTCATTGACGATGGCGAGCACGTGGCGGCGGCTGAGGCGGGCGCGGCTGCCGGGCAGGGCGAAGCCCTTGTGGAAGCCGGCCTGCTCGAGCAGCCAGGCGGCGGAGAGTTTGATCTGACCATCCGCGGCCGGGTACCGGGGGGGGACGGCGCCGCAGCGGCGTTCGAGATCGCCGGCGATGGCGGCGGCCACCACCGGATTCTTAAAGAACGAGCCCACGCTGCGGCTCTCCGGGTCATTGGGGTCGAGCACCATGGCTTTGGAGCGGCGGATGGCGAGCACGGCGGCGCGCACATCGGCCAGCGTGGGCGCGACCGCCCTTTTCTGGACGCCCTCTCCTGGGTCGGGCTGCGGCCGAATTTCGCTCAGCGGCAGCGCGCGCCCGCTCTGCTCAGGGCGCGTCAAAGTTGCCGCGTTGGGAGGCGACGCCTGCCCGGCAAGGCGCTCGCGCAACTCGGGATAGCGCAGCCCCGGTGCGCCCCCGGGCCGCAGGCGCAATCGTACGGCGGTGATGAGGAAGCGGCCGCGGTCGAGCTGATTGAAGCGGCTGGCGCGATAGCCGAAGCCGCAGCTGCCCGGGGCCAGATCCACAAAGGTTTCGCTGGTGCGGTCCCAGGCCCGGACCCGCTCAACCACCTCGGCGAGCTCCTGGCCATAGGCGCCGACGTTCTGCACCGGCGTGGCGCCGGCCAGGCCGGGGATGCCGCTGAGGCACTCGATGCCGCCCCACTCGAGCGCCACCGCGTACGCCACCACCGCGTCCCAGTTCTCGCCGGCGGCTGCCTCGAGCACGCCCGGCGCCAGCTCACGCAGGCCGCGCAGGCCGATCCGCAGCACCAGGCCGGCATAGCCGGCGTCGCTGACCACCAGGTTGCTGCCACCGCCCAGCGCCATCCAGGGTAGCCCGCGCGCGGCGGCCCACTCCACCGCGGACGGGATGTCGGCTTCCCGCTCGATACGGATGCTGAAGGCCGCAGGGCCGCCCACGCCCAGCGTCGTCAGCGGCGCCAGTGGAACCTTGGGGGCGGGGTTCACGGTCAGCGGTTGACGGCCGCCATGCCGCCTTCCGGATAGCGCGCACCGAGGGCCATGCCCGGCGGCAGGGCGGCGCCGACGCGCGCCACCTCGTCGGGCGCGAGCGCGAGGGCTGCGGCCGCGGCGTTTTCCTCCAGGTAGCGCACGCGTTTGGTGCCGGGAATGGGGACGATGTCGGGGCCCTGCGCCAGCAGCCAGGCGAGCGCCAACTGCGAGGACGTGCAGCCGCGCTCGCGCGCCAGGCCGGCGAGCGTGTCGGCGAGGCGCCGGTTGGCGGCGATCGCCTCGGGCTGGAACCGCGGCAGGCGGCGGCGCCAGTCATTGGGCGCCAGGTCGTCCACGCTGCGCACGCCGCCGGGCAGAAAGCCCCGCCCCAGCGGGCTATAGGCCACAAACCCGATGCCCAGGTCGCGGCAGGTGGTCAGGATTTCGCCCTCCAGGTCGCGCGTCCACACCGAATACTCCGATTGCAGCGCCGCGATGGGGTGGGTGGCGTGCGCCCGCCGCAGCGTGGCCGCGCCCGCCTCCGACAAGCCGAGATGGCACACCTTGCCCTCGTTCACGAGTTCCGCCATTGCGCCTACGGTCTCTTCGATAGGCACGTTGGGATCCACCCGGTGCTGATAATAGAGGTCAATGGTCTCGACCTGCAGCCGCCGCAAGCTCATCTCGCAGGCCGAGCGGACGTAGTCCGGGTGGCCGTTGACGCCCAGAAACGCGCCGTTGACGCCGCGCTGGTTGCCAAATTTGGTGGCCACCACGGCCTGGTCGCGCCGGCCGCGCAGGGCGCGGCCGAGGAGCGCTTCATTCATGCCAACCCCATACATATCGGCGGTGTCAAAGAAATTAATGCCCAGGTCGAGGGCGCGATGGATGACGGCGATGGCCTCCTCGTCGCTGGGCAGGGTGGTGTAAAACTCCGACAGGCCCATGCAACCCAGCCCCAGCGCGGAAACGGCGGGGCCGGAGCGTCCGAGCGTGCGTCGCGGGAAGGTCATGGCGGGCGCGCGGGTCAGGGGGTGATGACAATCTTGCCGTACATGCCGCCCTTGGCGTGGCCGGGGATGGTGCAGACGTAGTAGAGCGTGCCGGGCTGGGTGGCTTTCAGAATCAGGTCGGCGCCGTGATAGATTTTGCCGTCGTAGGGCTTGAGGGTCCCGCTCCCGGTCTTGCCGGCGGTGAACTTGGCCGGATAGGGCGGCGCCAGAGTGGTGAGGTAGAAATTGTGCGGCATGTCGTCATCCACATTGATCACGTTGAGGGTGAGGCGGCTGCCGTTGGGGATCTGGATGGTGGGGTTGGTGAGCAAGTCTATCTGGAACGAAAACATGTCGCTGGCCGGCCCTGCCAGCGCGGTGACATGGACGTTGTTGACGGTGTCCATGCTGAGCTGCTTGTGGATCTTATCAGCGCGAAGCTGTGGGCTGGTGGCGGGAAATTTATAGCCGGAGTTGTAGGTTTTCGCCTGCGCCGAAATCAGGTCGAAGTGCGCGGCCGCGGCCCAGAGTCCGCCGGCCAGCGCCAGCAACACGACCCCGATCAACTCCATTCGGATAGCTCGTTTCATCTAATGCCTCTTTTTTCCATGATACAGTTTTAGATGTTCACGAGTGCTTTGGGTGACGCCAAGCCGCTGCGGCGAGGCGTTGAAAAGGGAAGCCGGGTGAAAAGCCCGCACGGCCCCGCCACTGTATGCGGATAGCCGCTCCTCGAAGTGCCACTCACGGGATCCGTGGGGAAGGCGAGGGGCGATGGAACCGCGAGTCAGGAGACCTGCCCAGGGTAGTTAGCTCGGCGCCGGAACGGCTGGCGCGGAGCGCTGATTTCTGGCCGACGCGGGTCGGCCTGGAAGGCAAGGTTGCATGTGTTTTGGCGGACAAGTTTGACCCTTCTTGCCCTGGCGTTGGCCGGGGTGGCCCAAAAAACCGCAGTTAACGGCACGGTACAGGACGCGCTCGGGCGAGCGGTGGCCGGAGCCGCAGTCGAGGTGCTGGGCACGGGCGGCGCCGTGCTGGCGCGAACGAGCACGGACGCGTCCGGAAATTACCAAGTGGCGGTCCCGACGGGCGCGATCGAGCTGGAAGCCAGCCGCCGCGGGCTGGCGACGGCGCGCCAGGCGGTGAGCGCGCATCCGGCGGTGCTGGTGCTTGGCCTGGAGGCGGCGGCCACCACGATTAACGTCACCGCTCTGGGCGTGCCGCTGGCGGCGGCCCAACTCGGCAACACCACCGACACGATCAGCCGAGCCGACCTGCTGGCGCTCGAACCACTGCAGACGGCGGCGGCGCTGCGGTTGGAGCCGGGGGTGGGCGTAATCCAGAGCGGGGCGACCGGGGCGGTGACTTCGGTGTTCTTACGCGGCGCGCCCGCCGACTTCACCAAGGTGCTGCTCGACGGCGTGCCCATCCAGCGGCTCGACCTCGGCGGCTACGATTTTTCCAACCTGCTGCCGGTGGGCGTGGAAAGCGTCGCGCTGCTGCGCGGCCCCGACAGCGTGGTGTATGGCTCTGATGCCGCCGCCGGCGTCATCGCGCTGACCACCAGGCGTGGCAGTGACGTGAGCGCGCCCGAGTTCGACAGCACCACTGAAGCCGGCGCCTACCATACGCTGGTGCAGGACAACCAGTTGCTGGGACAGTGGCGGCGCTTCGACTATGCGCTGCGTTACGGCTACCTCGACACCCGGAACCAGCAGCCGCAGGCAGCCTTCCGCGACAACACCTACGGCGCAAGCGTTGGCTGGAAGGCGACTGAGCACAGCCGCCTGCGCCTGAATTTGCAGCGCAGCTACGCCGACACAGGCCAGCCCAACGCGGTGCTGTTCTATGGCCTGCCGGAGGGTGACTTCAAGCACCAGGGCGAAACCTACGCGAGCGTGGAGTGGCAGCAGCAGTGGACGCCCGCCTGGACCCAGCGGGTGACGGTGAGCCAGGCGCAGGCCAACCTGTACTCGGTCGTTCCGGGGCCGACGGGCGTGCCCGACGGCCTGGGCGACTACGACGGGCTGCCGGTGACGATCGCAGGTGCGAATGGCTACACGGTGCAAGGGCAGGCGATATTGAGCTTTGGGGGGCCGTTCCCGCAAGCCAGCCCTTCGGACACGCTGCGGCGCGGGCTCAACTGGGAGTCGGAGGTGGCGGTGAATCCGCGCTGGAGGCTGATCAGCGGCTATCGCTACGACGATGAGCGCGGGCTCAGTTCCAACGTCGCGCTCAGCCGCCACGATCATGGCTTTTATACGATGGCGGCGGGAGGATGGGGGAGCCGCCTGTTTGTCACCGCCGGGGTATCGGCCGACCGCAACACGCCTTTCGGCACCACCGCAAACCCGCAGGCGAGCGTGGCCTGGTACCCGCGGCTGGCCAGCACCGGCTTTTGGAACGCAACCCGGCTGCGCGCCAGTGCCGGCACGGCGCTCAAGGATCCATCGCTCGAGGAAGAAGAGTTTTCGCTCTACCAGGAAGTGCTGGCCGGGCCGGCCGGCGCGGCGTTGGCGAGGCAGCTTGCGCTCACGCCGGTGCGTCCGCAGCGGGCGCGTGACTGGGATGCGGGGCTTGATCAGTATGTCGCCGGGGGACGCGGCAAGCTGAGCGCCACCTGGTTCGACCAGCGCTACTACGACCTGGTGGAGGACATTCCAGCCTCGGCGTTTCCCCTGCTCGGCATTTCGGCGGCGGTGGCGCAGGCGGCGCCCTTCGGCGGCGAGTACAACTCGCTTAGCGAGCGCGCGCGCGGACTCGAACTCGAAGCCCGCTGGCGCGCCGCCGCGCACTGGCGCCTGGGCGCCAGCTACACCGCCACCGCGGCGCAAGTGCTGCGCAGTTTTTCCTTCGATGCGGAAGCGCCCTCGTTCAACCCCGATTTCCCCAACGTTCCAATCGGCGCCTTCGCGCCCCTGGTGGGCGGGCGCCCGTTCCGGGCGCCGCCGCAAACCGCCGGCTGGCAGGCGGGCTACAACCGGGGCCGGTTCAGCGGGCTGGTATCGGGCTACTGGGAGAGCCGGCGCGACGACAGCACGTTTTTAACCGACGCCAATTTCGGTAACACCCTGCTGTTGCCCAACCGCAACCTCGACCCGGCGTTCTCGGTCGTGGATATGAGCGGGACCTGGCGCGTGCGGCCGGGATGGGTGCTGCTGGGCGCGGTGGACAACGCGCTGAACCGCAGCTACCAGGAGGTCATTGGCTTTCCCGAGCCGCGCATTACCGGCCGCCTGGGCGTGCGATGGACGTGGACGCCCTGATCGCCAGCGGCTGGTGGCCAGCGGCGCGGCCGCACTTCTCTGGGCGTCCTCCCGTTGCCATCCCGGCGCGGCAACGCGCGCCCGCTCTGCCCGGCGAACGCGCCACCGGCGCCTTCACCCGTCCAAATTGCCGGGCGCGGGCCCCTGCCCCTGCTCGCTGAGACGCTCGCAGCGTCGCGCCCCCGCTCGAAGGGCTGTGGAGCGCCGGCCCGGGACCCGGTGAGCCAAGGGGGCGCGAGCGGCATCTCGCTACGGCGGAATCACGGTTGTTGTGGCCACCCGAACTGCCGCGTGGCGCCGGCCGGCGGCCGACGCGCGGGTCGGCGACCCGCCCCACGGGAGGTGGCGCCGGTCGGAAGGCTGCTAGTTTTGCCACACCTACGTTGATTCGGCCCCGGAGGGGGGCCGCGCCGCTTCGATTGCCGGGCGCGGGCCCCGGCTAAGCCGGGCATCCCGGTTGGGCTCGCACCGGCCCGGGGCCCGGTGAGCCCAAGCCGGCGCGAGCCTCGTGTACCGGGAGCGGTGAAAGCGCCACTGGCGCTTTCACCCCGTTGGAATTCCGCGGCCCTTCGCGCCGATTTTACCCGCGGTGCAAACGGCGCGACTCCCGCGAGTTGCGTCGCTCAGTAGGCCCGGCCACCGGCGGCGCGCCAGTCGGTGAACAGCGCGCGGCAGTCGGCGGCGAGGCAGCCGGCGTCCACAGCGAGCGGACTGCCGCCCAGCCGGACGAGTTCAGCCGCGGGAATCCTGAGCTCGTTGAACCCGACGGCGGCGGCATCGGCAATGGCGGCGCCATAAACCACGCGCGCGATCTGCGCCCAGTGAATGGCGGCGAGACACATGGGGCAGGGCTCGCAGGTGGAGTAGAGGGTGCAGCCGGCAAGGTGCACGCTGCCAAGCCGCTGCGCGGCGGCGCGGATGGCGTTGATTTCGGCGTGGGCGGTGGGATCGCACCGGGCCCAGACCTGATTGTGGGCGGCGGCAAGCAGCGCGGCTTCGCCGCGGGCGCCGCGAATGGCGCAGCCGAATGGCGACTGACCCGCGGCCATGCCGGCGCGCGCCACCGCGATCGCCTCGCGCATGGCGGCTTCGTCGGCGGCGGAGAAGGGCGGCATCAGAAGTTCCGCGAGGTGAGGCTCAGCTCGGACAGGCGCGCCACGCGCACCGGGTCGTTGGCATAGACGCCGGCGGCATAGTCCACACCGAGGGTGAGGCCCAGCAGGCGGGCGGCGGCCAGTTGCAGCTCGACGTAGCTTTTGGACTGCGTCTGGGTGGCGTGGCAGCGCATCAACTGCTCCCAGGCCGTGACCACCTCGGTGATGTCCACCACCAGATCGGGGGCGCGGACGCCGTGCTGGGTAATGTCGTAGAAGTAGAGCTGGCTGATCTTGTGGGCCGCGAGCTGCTTGAGGTCGTCGAGGCCGCCGTAGCGCGCCAGCCGGCAGGCGTCGCGCATGAGCTGGCCGGCGGCGCGGTGGTCGGGGTGCTGGTTGGCGTCGGGATGGGGGGCGAGCACGATTGCCGGCTGCCAGCGGCGGATTTCGGCGGCGAGGCGCAGTGCGTTGGCGGGGGTGGCATCGAGGTGGCAATCGCCGCGGAAATCCAGGAACTCGAGTTCGGCGCCGAGCAGCTCGGCGGCGGCGCGGGCTTCCTGCTCGCGCTGCTCGGGGGCGCCGGCGGAGCCGGCCTCGCCGCGCGAGAGCACCAGCAGCTTCACCTCCGCCCCCGCCTGCCGCTCGAGCAGCAGCAGCGGCGCGCAACCGAATTCGATATCGTCCGGATGCGGGCCGACCGCGAGAATCCTCACGCCGGCACCGCCTCGCACACTTCCTGGTAGAAGTGCTCGTAGGCCGGGATGATGCGTTCGGCGTCAAAGCGGCTTTCGGCGGTGTGGCGGGCGGCGCGCGCCATGCGCGCATAGAGCCCGTCGTCCTGCAGCAGCTCGAGCGCGCGCGCGGCGTGGCGGTCCACCGCGCCGACCGGCTCCAGGAAGCCGTCCACGTCATGCTCGATCAGCTCCGGCACCCCGCCGGTGCGCGTGGCCACGGTGGGAACGCCGCAGGCCATGGCTTCGAGCGCCACCAGGCCGAACGATTCCAGCTCGCTCGGCAGCAGCAGCACGTCGCATTCCGGCATCAGGCGCTCGATGTGGTCCTGCTTCCCCAGGAAGCTGACGTACTCGCTCACGCCCAGCTCCTGCGCCAGCATCTCGGCGGGCCCGCGGTCGGGCCCGTCGCCGGCCATGATCAGCCGCGCCGGATGCTGACGCCGCACCTCCTGCAGGATGCGGATACAGTCCAGCACCCGCTTCACGGGGCGGAAGTTGGACACGTGCAGCAGCGTGTCGCGGCGGCGGCGCGGCTCCGGCGCCGGCCGGTAGGTGCGGCAGTTGACGAAATTGGTGATCACCTCGATGGGGCGGCGGATGCCGAAGACCTCCTCGGTCTGCTGCCGGAGGTATTCGCTGATGGCGGTGACGCCGTCGGATTGCTCAATCGAAAACCGCGTGATCGGAAAATAGGAGCGGTCGGCGCCCACCAGCGTGATATCGGTGCCGTGCAGCGTGGTTACGAAGGGCAGGCGCCGGTGGCTGCGGGCAGCCAGCATTTGCTGCGCCAGCAGGGCGGCGATCGAGTGCGGGATCGCATAGTGGACGTGCAGCAGGTCGAGTTTGTAGCAACTGGCGACCTCGGCCATGCGCGAGGCCAGCGCCAGCGCGTAGGGTGGGTACTGGAACAGGGGATAGTTCGAGACTTCCACCTCGTGATAGTGGATGCGGGGCACCGCCGGATCGAGGCGGATGGGGTTGGCGCTAGTGATGAAGTGCACCTCGTGGCCGCGCAGGGCGAGTTCGAGCCCAAGCTCGGTGGCGACGATGCCGCTGCCGCCGTAGGTGGGATAACAGGTAATGCCGAGTCGCACTCCCTCAGGATAGCGGAAGTGGCCTACTGCGGCTGGCGCGGGCCCCGAGCGCGGCCTCGCCGCGGTTGACGTGGCGGTGGCGCGCCAAGCGCTGCGGTGCGGCCGCCCTTTTCTGGAGGCCCTCTCGTTGCTCCCACCCCAAGGCGCCAGCGCCGTGGGGGCCCCGGAGGTCGGGCTGCGGCCGGAATTCGCTTGGCGGCAACGCGCGCCCGCTCTGCTCAGGGCGCCTCCAAGTTGCCTCGCTACGCGAGCGGGCGGACGTCGCCGTGGGTGACGACGCGGAGGGTGCCATCGGCGAGGCGGACGCGCAGAAAGCCTTCGGGCTCGAGCCCGTCGGTCACGCCGGTGAACTCGCCGCCGACGCGCACCGGCAGGCCGCGGGCGTAGCGCGAGCGGCGCTCGAATTCGGCCAGTTGCGCGGCCGACTCGCCGCGGTAGCAGGCCTGGCAGCGCGACTGGAGCTGGTCGAGCGCGGCGGCCAGCAGCGCCTCCGGGGCCACCGGGCTGGGGGCGTGGGCGTCGAGCGCGGTGGCTTCGGGCGCAAGGGCAGGCGGCAGCGCGCGAGCCTGGAGGTTGATGCCGAAACCGAGAGCGGCGTAGCCGGCCTCGGCCTCGATCAGGATGCCGCAAACCTTGCGGCCGCCCAGCAGCAGGTCGTTGGGCCAGCGGATTTCCGGCGAGACCCCAGCAATCTCGATCACGGCATCGGCCAGCGCCAGCGCGGAGGCAAGCGTCAGCGGCAGCAGATGCCTGACGCCACCAGGAGGGCGCAGGACGACGCTGGCGTAGAGGCCGGCGCCTGCAGGCGAAACCCAGGCATGGCCGTGGCGGCCGTGGCCGGCGGTTTGGGCATCGGCGGTGAAGAGGGCACCTTCGGGGGCGCCGGCGGCCGCGGCCGCGAGCGCCAACTGCTGGGTGGAGCCGGCGGAGGCGAGGTGGCGGCGGTTGCCGCCCCACCCGGCCGCGGCGCCGAGTTCAGGCGTCCTGGCCATGGAGCGGCGCGGACCCCAGCGCGTGCTCGGCTGAGACGCTCGCACCGCCGCGCGTGCCTCCGCCGACGGCGCCGTCCCCGACCGGAATGATGCGCATCGCCAGCTCCGCCGCCGGCGCGGAGTGGGTAATCGCGCCGACGCTGATGAAATCGCAGCCGGTCTCGGCATAGGCGCGCACCGTCGCCAGCCGGACGCCGCCGGACACCTCCACCGGCACGCGACCGGCAATTAGCGCCAGGGCCTCGCGCACCTGCTCCGGCTTCATGTTGTCAAGCAGCACGCGTTCGGCGCCGCCGGCCAGCGCGGCAGCGATTTCGGCTGGCGTTCGGACTTCGATCTCGATTTTCTGGCCCGGGCGGCGTCCGGCGCGCGCGCGCTCGAGCGCGCACTCGACCCCGCCCGCCAGCTTGATGTGATTGTTCTTGACCAGAATGGCGGCGGAGAGGTCGGTGCGATGGTTGCGGCCCCCACCGCAGGTCACCGCGTACTTGTCGAGCGCGCGCAGCCCGGGCGCGGTTTTGCGCGTGTCCAGAATCACTGCCCGCAGCCCCGCCACCGCGTCCACATATTGCCGGGTGAGGGTGGCGATGCCGCTCAGCCGCTGCAGCAGGTTTAGCACCAGGCGCTCGCAGGCCAGCAGCGTGTGGGCGGGTCCGCGCAGCACCAGCGCGGTGTCGCCCGGCTGCAGCCGCACACCGTCGAAGATTTCCGCGCGGTGGGTGGCCACCACCGGCGGCCTCGCCGGCGTGCCCGCCTGCCGCGCCAGCGCCGCATACACCGCAAACACGCGCGCGGCCAGCCCCAGCCCCGCCAGCACGCAGGGCTGCTGCGCGTACACTTCTGCCTGCGCCGTCAGCTCGGCCGGGACCGTGAGCCGCGTGGTGGCGTCCGCGAGCGCGTGATCTTCCTCAAGCGCGCGCTCGAGCAGGTGGGTGATGCTGGGGGTGTTCCAGTCCATGGGCGAACCCTTCCCATGGTACCGCCGGGAAACGGCCCCCCGCCGCGAATTGCGGCGCGGCCGCCCTTTTCTGGACGCCCTCCCGTTGCTCCCGCCCTAAGGTGCAAGCGCCATGGGGACCCCGTTGGTCGGGCTGCGGCCGAAATTCGCTTGACGGCAACGCGCGCCCCCTCTGCTCGGGGCGCGTCCAAGTTGCCTCGTTCAGGGTTCGCTCACTCAGGGCTGCGCGGTGGCGCCAAGCCAGGCCGTGCAGCGCGAGCGCGCCAGTGGCCATCAGCGCCCAGCTCGCGGGTTCGGGCGTGGTGGCGATCAGGGGTGAGGTCCAACTGCCGCTACCGGAATCGGCGGTCTCGACGCCAGAGCCGGCATGCTGCACGAAGGTGGAGTCGCCATTGCTGAAGTTGATCCAGGTTCCACTGTTGCTGTTCAGCGTCGCGGTGATGCTCCAGCCGTCGCTGACCCCAACGGTTTGTTTGGCACGGTGAAGTTGCCCTGGACGCTATTGCCAGCCGGATAGCCACCGCCGGTGCTGGTGAGCTTAGGTCCGCTGTAGGAATAGGTAATAGGACTGGCAACAGCCACCGGCGCCAGCCCGGCCAAGCCGATCCCGACCGCAGCCGAAGGCACCGGGGCGGCGCCGACGCGGCGCGGCCGCCCTTCTCTTACGCCCTCCCGCTGCTCCCACCCCCAGGCGCAAGCGCCTTGGAGGCCCCGGGGGTCGGACTGCGGCCGTAATTCACTTGGCGGCAACGCGCGCCCGCTCTGCTCAGGGCGCGTCCAAATTGCCTCGTCATGCTGCAGTTCTCGCGCTGAACCCCGTGGGAGCTGCGGTAGCGGTTGCGGCCAGCCCCACCCGAGTGGATTGCCGTTACGGGCGCGCGTTGCCGCCAAGCCCAGACCTGCTCGGATATCCACGATGGTTACCAGATCGGGAACCGCCATCGAGCATCTTGCAACTGCGGGCAGCTCTGGCGCGGGTGGCGAGCTCTGAACCGGACGTGCGCAGGCTGAATTGGAAGCGTCGCGTCTATGCGACCGTCAAACGCGGGCTCGAACGCAGCCGGCTGGAGCGCTGGGTGGGCATGTACTGTTGCGAACTGCTAATCTCGCGCGAATTGGGCCTAAAGTGTTCCGGCTGGGACGAGGATGGCTTATGGCTGGGCGAGGTGGGCCCGGCTCAGTTGCCGTGGCTCGCGGAATTGCAGCCGGCCCGCGTGCGGGAATTTGCCGCCCGCTGGCGGCAAGGCCACCGCTGCTTTGGGGCCGGACTTCGATTCGGCAGCAGCGGGCAGGGGCGCTGCGCCGCCTATTCCTGGATTGCGAGCGGCCCGACCGAAATCACCGCCGCCACCGGCGCACGCTGGGTCATTCCGCCGGCAGCGGCGTGGGCGTACGATAGCTGGTCCAATCCGCTGGCGCTGGGGACGCACCCCGATCTGGTGCGCTACGTCTGGCGGCAGTTGTCAAGCGAGGGTATGGCCGCCGTGCTGGGCCAGATTGAGTGCACCAACCGCGCCTCGCTGCGACTGCACGAGCGCATCGGCAACCGCGTGCTGGGATGCATGTTCTCGGTGCGGATGGGCGCCCATAGCCTGCATGTGCTGCGCAGCGGCCTGGGCTGGCAGCTCGGCCGGTCGGCCATGGCCGTGCCGCTGCAGGCGCTGATGCAGCAGCCCGCGCCACTGGCGGCCGCCCGGGCCGCCACCGTGGCCGGCGCCGCGGATTAGTGCTGACTCAGCCCCACTGTAGCCCGGCAGGCCAGGCCTTATACGGCTTCCCACCAGAAAAAAGCTGCACGCTGCCGCACGAAGCGGGCTACGCCTACGCTGATTCCGCATTAAGCGCCAGCGGGTGATGGGCTGCGACGCAGAAAGTTCCGGAAGCGTGCCGGGTTCGCCTGAAATCCCGGGAAGACGCCGCCCAGATCGGCAACGCCGAGATGGCGCATCACCGCTTCGCTCAGCACGTCGCGGAAGTCGGTGGTGACGGCGAGGTCGCGGTTCTGATAAAGTTGCTCCGGCTTCAGGCCGGGCCAGTCGCCATAGACTTTGCCGCCGCGCACATCGCCGCCGAGCGCGAACATCACGTTGGCGTGGCCATGGTCGGTGCCGCGGTTGCCGTTCTCGCGCACCGTGCGCCCAAACTCGCTCATGGTCACCAGCACCACGTCCTGTTGCCGCGACCCCAGGTCGGCCCAAAAGGCCGCGATCGCCTGGGCGAACCCATGCAGGCTGTTGGCCAACCGGCCCTGGGTGCTGCCTTCGGCCACGTGGTGATCCCATCCGCCGACATCAGCAAAGGCGACCTCGACGCCCACATCCGCCTTGATGATCTGCGCCAGTTGGCGCAGGCTGGCGCCCAACCCGCCGGCAGGGTAATCGGCGCCGGGCGCGGGCTGGTAGGTCTTTGGGTCCAGATGTTGCATGAGCCGCAGCGCCGCAAACGTGTCCTGACCGGCGGGCCGCAACAGCGCATTGCTGGTGGTGTCGTACATCGCTTGAAAATCGGCGCCGACCGGACCTGGGGCGCCGCGGAAGGCGCTGAGATTGTTGATCGCCACCGCCGGGACCGGGCCCTGCAGCGTCAGCGGCACCTGCGGCCCCATGGCCACCGCACGCAGCGGGGAGTGATTGGCCCATTGATCCAGGCCGAGGGCGCGGTTGAGCCAGCCGTCATCGGTGGCCTTGCGTCCGGGCGTGCCCGATTCCATGTAGTCCTGGGCATCGAAGTGCGAGCGGGTGGGGTCGGGCGAGCCGGCGGCGTGCACGCACGCTAGCGCCCCCTGCTTCCACAGCGGCAGCAGCGGCGCCAGCGCCGGGTGAAAGGCGAAGAAGCCGTCGAGGTCGAGTGTGGCGCCGCGGGCGATCGCGATCGAGGGCCGGGTGGCGTAGTAGGCCTGTTCGCCGTACGGGATCACGATGTTGAGGCCATCGGCGGCGCCGCGCTGAAAGATCGCCACCAGGATTTTCTTGCGCGCCCCGAGGGTCGAAGCCCAAGCCGAGCGCGCCAGCCAGTGCGGCAGCGCGCCGATGCCGACCATGGTCAGGGCTGAGTTCTTGAGGAAAATGCGGCGGGTGGCGGCCATGCGGTTACCTCCTCTGAAAGTCGGGCGAGCCCAGGGTGAGCGCGGCGGTCTGGCGCAGGCGGGTTTGCAGGTTGGTGTCGCCGGCGGTGTCTTTGGCAATTGCGGCGCGGGTGAGCGCCGAGATCTGGCTCAACAGCAGCGCCGGGTCCTGGGCCAGGGGCGCGAGGTTCACTTGGACGCCGGGCAGCTGACCGTTGGCGAGGCGGCTGGCGAACTTCATGCGATCCAGCAGCCCGCTGCTGGAGGCCCACTGGTCGCCGGTGTTGCGATAGCCGGTCGGCGGTTCTTTGGCAAACAGCGGCTCGCCCATCTGGTTCAGCTCCTGGTTCAGCCCCATCGGGTTGATCACATCGGCGCCGGTTGCGCGCACCGCGGCCACCACCATCTCCAGCGGCGACCGCACCTTGTTGTCGTAGTAGGCCGGCGCGAAAAACTCGGGCGAATGGATCATGGTCTCCATGACTTTGCGCAAGTCGCCATGGGTTTTCAGAAAGGTTGCCGCCATGCGGTTCACGAGCGCCGGCGGCGGGTCGTCGGCCACGAAGCGCTGCGCCAGCTCGAAGGCGATGTGGTGGGCGGTGGCGGGGCTGGAGGCGAGCATGTCCAGCACCTTGAGGCCGTCGTTCATGCCGCCGCCGGCCGGAATCCTGGTGCCCAGCACCACCTGGGCGGCGTGGTCGTGCAGGCGGTCGTTATAGAAGAACGAGGCCTGGCCGAACGGCTGCCGGATGGTCCAGCCGGTGAAGCAGTGCGCCACCGCAATGACGTCCTGCTGGGTGTAGCCTCCGTTGACCCCGAGCGTGTGCAGTTCCATCAGCTCGCGGCCGTAATTTTCGTTGATGCCGCGCTTGTTGACTTGCGGGTCCACCGACTGCCAGTTGTCGAGGAAAAACAGCATGGCCGGGCTCTCGGCCGTGGCCAGCAGCAGGTCGTGAAAGCTGCCCAGTACGTGGGGGCGGATGGCATCGCGCAGGTAGGGGGCGAGCAGATCGCGCTCCGGCCCCTTGCGGATGTAAACGTTGAAATGGTTGAACCAGAAATCGGTCAGCACGTCCTGCAGTTGGCGCGAGCTGTAGATAGCGTTCAGCAGCTTGCCCGATTCCAGGTCCATCGTGGTGACTTGCTGGGGCTGCAGGTAATAGGCGATCTGCCGCGCTTCAGCCAGCGGCAGCCAGGCGGCCAGCGGCCGCGCCACGGCCCGCGGCAGCGCGGGCAGCGCCTGCTGCCGCGTCGCCGCGGGCAGGGCGGCGAAGGCGGCGGCGCGCCGCTGCGGTGGGCCCTTTTCGATGGCGGTGATCTGCTCCGGCGACAGCAGTCGGTCGAGTGGCGGGGCATTCATCACCAGCGGCATTGCGCGCCCGGCGCCGTTGCCCCGGCCCGGCTGGGCGCCTGCGGCGGCGGCCTTGGCGTCGCGGCGAACCCGAAGCTGCTCGATTTCGGATTCGACCACGTAGCGCAGGTGTGGATCCGCGGGCAGCGGGCGGCGGCCGCTGGCCATTTGGTTGATGGCCTGCGGCGGCGGATAGTTCGCCATCAACTCGGCCGTGGACATCGGCAATGAATCCAGCGGCTTCAGCACCGAAAGCAACTGCGAATTCTCGGGGACGCTATCGGGATGGAGCTGCTGGTTGAGCCAGCGATCGAGCCCCAACTTTTGAACCTGCTCGACCTGTCCGGGCTCGATGCCCCACGTCAACCGGCGCAGCGCCTGCTGGACGCGTTGGGTGGAGTTCAGCGGCGCTGGCGCCACGGCCGGCGAGGCCAGCGCCAATGCCAGCACCGCTACTCCCGGTGCCATTAATTTCCACTTTTTGGAGCTGGGCAGCATCACCTGTGAAGATATACCCGCGCTAAGAAGGCAGGTTGCGGCAGGGCTGGTAAAACCAGCGTAAACACTGATAAAATAAGACCTTATGGCCGACGACGCGAGCCAGCTACCACTCAATGGCCAGGGTCCCCCGGACGGGGGCCGCACCCATCAGCCCGTCAACATTGAAGACGAGATGCGCCGGTCGTATCTCGACTACGCCATGTCGGTTATCGTCGGGCGCGCGCTGCCGGACGTGCGCGACGGGCTGAAGCCGGTGCATCGCCGCATCTTGTACGCGATGTACAGCGAAGGGCTGCTGTCGAACAAGAAGTACTCGAAGTGCGCGGGCGTGGTGGGCGAGGTGCTGAAAAAGTACCATCCGCACGGCGACGCACCGGTGTACGACGCCTTGGTGCGGATGGCCCAGGATTTCACCTTGCGCTACTTGCTGGTGGACGGCCAGGGCAACTTCGGGTCGGTGGACGGCGACCCGCCGGCGGCGTACCGCTACACCGAGGCGCGGCTGGCGAAAATCGCCGAGGAGATGCTGCGCGACATTGATCGGGACACGGTGGACATGGTGCCGAACTTCGACGAGGCCACCACCGAACCCGTGGTGCTGCCGACGCGCATTCCCACCCTGCTGATCAACGGATCCGACGGCATCGCCGTCGGCATGGCGACCAAAATTCCGCCGCACAACCTGACCGAGGTCATTGGCGCCGCACTGGAGCTGCTGCACAACCCCAAAGCCTCGCTCACCGATCTGTTGCAGCACGTGAAGGGCCCGGATTTTCCCACCGGCGGCATCATTCATGGGCGCAGCGGCATTCAGCAGGCCTATGTGCATGGCCGGGGCGCGTTTATGGTGCGGGCGCGGGCGGCGACGGAGGCCATCGGCAAGGACCGCAAGGCCATCGTGGTCACCGAAATTCCGTTCCAGGTGAACAAGGCGCGGCTGATCGAGCGCATTGCCGAGCTGGTGCAGGAGAAGCGCATCGAGGGGATCAGCGACATCCGGGACGAAAGCGACCGCGACGGCATGCGCATGGTGCTGGAGCTGAAGCGCGGCGAGCAGCCGGAGCTGATCCTGAACCAGCTCTACAAGCACACCAGCATGCAGACCAGCTTCGGCATGATCTTGCTGGCGGTGGTGAACGGCCAGCCGCGCGAGCTGGGGCTGGTGCAGGCGCTGCAGTTATTCCTCGATCACCGCATTGACGTGGTGCGGCGGCGCACCGCCTACGAGCTGCAGAAGGCGCGGGAGCGCGAGCACCTTCTCGAAGGCTACCAGATCGCCCTCGACCATCTGGACGCGGTCATCAAGCTGATCCGCGCCTCCGCCAGCCCGCGCGAGGCGCGCGCCGGCCTGATCGCAAGCTTTCAGCTCAGCGAGCGGCAGGCGCAGGCGATTCTGGACCTGCAACTGCACCGCCTCACGGGCATGGAGCGGCAGAAGATTCTGGACGAATTGGGCGAGGTCCGCGGCCGCATCATCGAACTCGAGTCCATCCTCGCCAGCGACAAGAAACTGCGCAACGTGATCGCCGAGGAGCTGAAGGAAATCCGCAAGGAGTACGGCGGCGAGCGCGATCCACGCCGCACCGAGATCCAGGATTCGGTCGCCGAGATCGTGCTCGAAGACCTGATCAAGGAAGAGAAGGTCGCCATAACGGTCACGCACTCGGGCTACATGAAGCGCACCCCGACTTCCACCTACCGGCTGCAGCGCCGCGGCGGGGGCGGCCGCCGGGGCGCCGGCACGCGCGAGGAAGACTTCGTCGAGCACCTGTTCGTTTCCTCCACCCACAGCTACATCCTGGTGTTCACCAACACCGGGCGGGTGTACTGGCTGAAGGTCTATGAGATCCCCGACGCCGGCGCCACCAGCAAAGGCAAGGCCATCAACGGCCTGGTGGCGCTGCAGGAGGGCGAAGAAGTTCGGGCGATGCTGCCCATCGGCGACCTGGAGAGCGAGCACGAGTTTGTGGTGATGGTCACCCGCGGCGGCACCATCAAGAAGAGCGCGGTCAAGGATTTCTCCAACCCGATGGCGCGCGGCATCATCGCCATGGGCGTGGACGGCGACGACGAGCTGGTAAAGGCCAAGCTCAGCGACGGCAAAAGCGAGATCTTCCTGGCCACGCATGAGGGCCAGGGCATTCGCTTCCGCGAGACCGACGTGCGCGGCATGGGCCGCACCGCCCACGGCGTGCGCGGCATGACCCTCGACCAGAACGACTACATCATCGGCATGGAGGTGGCCGGCAACCCCGACCAGCTCATTTTGAGCGTCACCGCCGGCGGCTACGCCAAGCGCACGGCGCTTTCCGAGTACCGGCTGCAAACCCGCGGCGGCTCGGGCGTCATCAACGTCAAGACCACCTCGCGCAACGGCAAGGTGGTGGCGGTGATGGCGGTGTCGGAAAAGCCCGAAGTGATGATCATCTCCCAGCAGGGCAAAATCATCCGTTGCGGCAGCGAATCCGTGCGCGAGGTGGGCCGCGCCTCGCAGGGCGTGCGCATCCTGCGCCTTGACGAAGGCGACCAGGTCGCCGCCGCCAGCGTCGTCCCCGCCGAGGAGGGCGAGGAAGGCGAGCTGCCGCTGGTGTGAAGTTGGGTTGAAAGCTGAGGGTTGAAGGTAAGGTGGGGCAGGCTGCGGCCGCCGGGCGCGTTTTGGGGCGGCACCAAAATCAGGCTGCGGAACGGATTTTCCGGCCGAGCGCGGCGCTGAGTGCGTAAAGCCCGAACCGGAGCTGGATCAGCCGTTCGCCCACTGGCGACATCTCTTCGCTGGCAATATAGCCGAGCCGTGCGGCCAGCAGCAGCAAGGTTTCGAGTTCGGCGAGGCTCCCGCGCACAATGCTTACGTGCTGCAGAAATTCCCGTGCGTGCCGCCGTGATTGGCCCTCGGCGATGTTGGCCGGAATGGAAACCGCGGCGCGCCGCATCTGATCCGCCATGGCGAAGGTCTCAATCTTGGGTAACCGCTGAATGAGGCCGTAAACTTCTGGGACAAGCTCCATGGCCTCCTGCCAGACCCTCAGGTCGCGGTAATTGGGCGCATGCGCTTCCACGCTCAAATTTTGACCTTCGACCCTGCACCCGTCCATCCCCCTTTTTGGGGGGGGCGCCCCGCAACCGCAGCCGGCCCTACCTTACTCTCAGCCCTTCTCCCTCAACCCTCAACTTTCCCCAAGCCGCAGCCGGCGCAGTCGCCCACCTCGAATTGCAGCGTCGCGTGGCCAATGTGATAGCGCTCCTGCAGCACCGAGCACAGCCGCAGGCGGATGGCTTCGCTCGCCGAGGGCGGAATGTCGGCGATGCGGATGTGCGCGCTCAGGGCGTGGGACTGGGAGCCCAGGCTCCAGATGTGCAGGTCGTGCACCGAGCGCACCCCCTCGATGCCGGACAGCGTGGCTGCGACCTGTTCGGAGCGCACCCCGCGGGGGGTGCCTTCGAGCAGGATGTTGAGCGTTTCGCGCAGCACGTCCCAGCCCGACAGCAGGATGAGGCCGGCAATCACCAGCGACAGCAGCGGGTCCAGGATCGTCCACCCCGTGCGCGCGATCACCAGCGCCGCCACGATGACCAGCGCCGCCGCGAGCGCGTCCCCCAGCATGTGGACGAAGGCGGCACGAATGTTCACGTCGTGTTGGCCGCGCTCCAGCAGCCAGGCGATGACCGAGTTCATCACCAGGCCGATCACCGCGACCCACAACATCGCGCCGGTGGCCACGGCTTCGGGCGCGCGCAGCCGGCCGGCCGCCTCGACCACGATCAACACGGTGATGACGAACAGCGTGATCACGTTGGCGAGCGCCGTCAGCACCCCGGCGCGGTGATAGCCGAACGATTTGGCCGACGTCGGCGGCTTGGACTGGAAGTACACGCCGACGAAAGTCAGCGCCAGCGCCAGGAAATCGGTGAGGTTGTGGCCCGCCTCCGACAGCAGCGCCAGCGAGTGCGCCCGCAGGCCGACGACAAAGGCCAGTACGACGTAGGCGAGCGTGGCCAGCGCGCTGAACGTGATGATGGCGCGGGTGCGCCGGTCGGCTGCAGCATGGCCGTGATGGGCATGCTCGTGCATCGTTACTACATAGTCTAAATCAGCCGGCGCGGACAAGCCGTGCTGGTGCGTGCGTCCGGCTTTGCTAAGATGGGGGCTTGCCCGCAGCGGCCCGGTTCTGCCGCTGCGCTGCTTTCGTAGATGACGCTGCCGTTCGTGCGCGAATTGTTTTCAGGTTTGGCACGCCAGTCTCCGCTGGCGCGCGTGGCCGAGTTGTGCCTGGCGCCGCCGGCGCCCGGCCCCAGGCCTCCGATCGAGCTCGCCGGGCTGACGAGCTCGGCGCAAATGCTGGCGGCGGCGCAACTCCAGCGCCTGACGGGGCGGCCGCTGATCGTGCTGGTGGCCGACAACCGCGCGGCCGAGGAACTGAGCCCGACGCTGACCACCTTCGCCGATCTGAGCGGCTCGGCCGAGCGCCCGCTGGTACTGCCCGGCTTCGAGATTGACCCCTACGAGGGCTTGTCGCCGCATCCGGCGATCCTGGAGCAGCGCGCTCTGGCGCTCTGGCGCGCCAGCCAGGGCATGGAGTTGCTGCTGGTGCCGGCAGTCGCCGCCGCCACCCGGCTGGCCGAGCCCCGGCATTACGGGCGCCTGGCATTACGGCTGCGGCGCGGCGATGTGGTGGAGTTGGACGGGCTGGCCGAGCATTTGACGTCGGTCGGCTACCAGCGCCAGGATCCGGTGGAAATGCCGGGCCAGTTTTCCATCCGCGGCGGCCTGCTCGACGCGTTCAGCCCGGAAGCCGCCCGGCCGATTCGCCTGGAGTTGTTCGGCGACGAGATCGAGTCGCTGCGGGAATTCGATCCCGGCACCCAGCGCTCAGTCGCGGGCGACATCACCGAGGCCGTGCTGCTCCCGCTGACGCCCACGCCGCTGGATTTGGCCTCCGGCGAGGCCGGACCCGGCTGGGAGTTCCGCGTCCCCGGCGCACGCGGTTTTGACTGCAGCATTCTGGAATTCGGCGACAACCCGGTGGTGGTGATGGCCGAGCCGGAAGCATTCTGGGCCGAACTCGAGCGCTGGTGGGAGCGGCTGCGCGAGCGCCATGGCGAGGTGGGCGAAGGACCGGTGCCGGAGACCATCTTCTTTACCCCGGACGAGTTGCGGGAACGCCTGGGGCAGCGCACGCTGGTGGCGCTACGCGAGCTGGCGCTGGGCAGCGGCGCGGACGCGCCGCCAGCGCTCGAATGGCTCACGCGCCCTGCGCCGCGGTATCACGGCGCGATTGCGCGCATGGTGGATCAGTTCCGCGCTCAACTCGCGGCCGGCGAGCGGCTGGTGTTTTTGGGCGCCAATGCCGGCGAGGTCGAGCGCCTTGGCGACCTGTTCACCGAGTACCGGCTGCCATTTCAGTTCGGCTGGCGTCAGGAGCGCACCTCGGGCGACTACCTTTCTGAAAAAGTCTACGCCGGCGCCGGTGTGGCGGCGGCCACGCTGGCCGCCGGCAGCCTGCTGCGCGGCTTCTCGCTGCCCGAGGCCGGCCTCACCGTTTACGGACCCAACGACCTGTTTCAGCAGGACGCCGGCGCCGCGGCCGCCGCGCCGCAGTCCCGCAGCCGCGCCTCGAGCTTCCTGAACGATTTCCGCGACCTGACCCCGGGCGACTACGTCGTCCACATCGAGCACGGCATTGGCCGCTACACCGGGCTGACCAGCTTCGACAGCAGCGGCGCCGAGTCCCTTGGCGCGGGCCCCAACCCGCGACTGGCCGCGTCCCCGGCGCCGCCCCGCGTCCCGCATGGGCACGGCGCGGCCGCCCCGGTCCGCAGCGGCGAATTCATGGCGCTCGAGTACGCCGACAAAGCCAAGCTCTACGTTCCGCTGACACGCATGGACCTGGTGCAGAAGTACCGCTCCGCCGAGGGCGCGCAGCCGGTGCTCGACCGGCTCGGCGGAACGCAGTGGGCGCAGCGCAAGAGCCGCGTGAAAAAGGCCATGAAGGACATGGCCGACGAGCTGCTCAAGCTCTATGCCGCGCGCCAGGCGGTCGCCGTCGCTGCCTGCCCGCCCGACGACCACCTGCACCGCGAGTTTGAGGACGCCTTCCCCTACATCGAAACCGACGATCAGGCGCGCGCCATCGGCGAGGTGCGCCAGGACCTCGAGGCCACGCGCCCCATGGACCGGCTGCTGGTGGGCGACGTCGGTTACGGGAAGACCGAAGTGGCGATGCGGGCGGCGTTCAAGGTGGTCAGCACCGGGCGCCAGGTGGCGGTGCTGGCGCCCACCACGGTGCTCGCCTTCCAGCACGAGCAGACGTTCCGCGAGCGGATGCGCGCGTTTCCGATCTCGGTCGGGCTGCTCAGCCGTTTCCGCAGCCGGGCCGAGCAGAAGGAAGTCGTCGAGCAGTTGGCGCTGGGCAAGCTCGATATCGTCATCGGCACCCACCGGCTGCTGTCGCACGACGTCGCCTTCCGGGACCTTGGCCTGCTGGTGGTGGACGAGGAGCAGCGTTTTGGCGTGCGCCACAAGGAGCGCATGAAGCAGCTCAAGAAGGAAGTCCACGTGCTGGCGATGTCGGCCACGCCCATTCCGCGCACGCTGAACATGGCGCTCGCCGGCCTGCGCGACATGTCGGTGATCGAGACCCCGCCGCGCGACCGGCTGGCCATCCAAACCGTGGTGGCGGCCTGGAACGAAAACCTGATCGCCGCGGCGCTGCGGCAAGAGCTGGAGCGGGGCGGGCAGGTCTACTTCGTCCACAACCGCGTGGACTCGATCTGGGAGGTGGCGGCGCTGCTCCAGCGCCTGCAACCGGAGGCCCGCATCGCCGTGGGCCACGGACAAATGGCCGAGGATGAGCTGGAAAAAGTCATGCTGCGCTTCGTGCGCCACGAGGCCGACATCCTGGTTTCCACCACCATCATCGAAAATGGCCTCGACATTCCGCTGGCCAACACCATCCTCATCAACCGCGCCGACCGGCTCGGGCTGAGCGAACTCTACCAGTTGCGCGGCCGGGTGGGCCGTTCCAACCGCCGCGCCTACGCCTATTTGCTCGTCCCGCCGGAAATCGAGCTGCCGCCGCTGGCGCGCAAGCGCCTGGCGGCGATGCGCGAGTTCAGCGACCTGGGTGCGGGGTTCAAGCTGGCGGCGCTCGATCTCGAGCTGCGCGGTGCCGGCAACATGCTGGGCGGCGAGCAGAGCGGCTACATGGACGCGGTCGGCTTCGACCTTTACGTGCAGATGCTGGAGCAGACGGTGCGCGAGCTCAAGGGCGAGGCGGTGGCACCCAGCACCGACGTCCAGCTCCACCTGGGGGTGGATATCCGCATTCCGGCCGAGTACGTACCGGAGGAGAACCAGCGCCTGCGGATGTACAAGCGCCTGGCCGAGGCCAGCACCGAGAGCGAGCGCGAGGACGTGATGCGCGAGCTGCGTGACCGCTATGGCCCGCCGCCGGAGACGGTGCAGAACCTGCTGGCCTACGCCGCGCTCCGGCCGCGCTGCCAGGCGCTGGGGCTGACCATGCTGGAGCGGCGGCGCGACCAGCTCTGGCTGCGCTTTTCGCCGCTGGTTGCGGCGGCGCCAGCGGCGGCGCCAGCGCTCGACGCGCGGCGGCTGGCGTCGCTGGTGGCCGCCACCGCCGGGGCGCAGTTCTCCCCCGAGGGCGTGCTCAAGGTCCCCTTCACCGCCTCCGGCACCGCCGCGGTGCTGGCGCAGATCGAGGCGCTGCTGCGGCGGCTCAGCCCTCCGGCGGCGTAGTCAACTGGCTGGCCGCCTGCACCCCGGCGGCCATTTCGGGCACGATGCCAAGCTGCTGGTACAGCGGCCGGATCGCCTGCCGCACCGCGCCCAAGCGCCGCATGAACAGGGCTGCACCCACGAGGCAGCAGGCGCCGCTGATCAGCAGGGCGTGCGGGGCCCCGATGCGGCTCGCCAGCCAGCCCATCAGCAGGCTGCCCCAGGGCGCCATGCCGGTGAAGGCCATGGTGTAGTAGCTCATCATCCGTCCGCGCTTGGCCTCGGGCACCACGGTTTGCAGGATGGTATTGGTCGAGGCCATCTGCCGCATCATGCCGAATCCCGCCAGCGCGATCAGCGGCAGCGAAACCCAGAGCCAGCGCGAGAGCGCAAAGCCCACCAGTCCGGCGCCGAACAGCGCCGCCGATATCGGCACCACGCGGGTCAGGCCGCGAACCGAGGCGCGCGCCGCCAGCGACACCGCCGCCACCAGCGCGCCGCAGCCCGCCGCGCCCATGATGAAGCCGTAGGTGTGGGCGCCGCCCCCGAGAATGGAGCCGGCGAAAATCGGCATCAGCACCGCGTAGGGCATCCCCATCAGGCTCACCGCCGCCAGCAGCAACAGCAGCGTCCGCGCCGGCACGAACCCGGAAACGTACTCCCACCCCTCGCGCAGCGAGCGGATCATGGACTGCCGCGGCGGCGCCTCCCGCCGCGGCAACGCGCGCATCGCCAGCAGCGAGGCGATCACCGCCAGGTAGCTGAACCCGTCAATCAGAAAGCACACGCCTTCGCTCCCCACGGCGATGATGATGCCGGCGATTGCCGGCCCCAGCAGCCGCGCCAGGTTTACGATCGAGGAGTTCAGCGCGATGGCGTTGCCGAGGTGCTGGCGGTCTTCCACCATGTCCACCATGAACGACTGCCGTCCCGGCATGTCGAAGGCATTGACCAGGCCCTGGAACGCGCTGAGCGCGATGATTTCCGCCACCGTAATGTGCGTAAAGGCCAGCCCCGCCAGCGCGAACGACTCCAGCATCGAGAGCACTTGCGTGATCTTCAGCAGGCGGTGCCGGTTCACGCGGTCCACCCACACGCCGGCAAACGGCGCCAGCAGGAACGTCGGGATTTGGCCCGAAAAACTAACCACGCCCAGCAGGATGGCGGAGTGCGTCATGCGGTACACCAGCCAACTGATGGCGATGCGCGTCATCCAGGTGCCGATCAGCGACAGGCCCTGGCCGCCAAAATACAGGCGGTAGTTGCGGTGGTCGAGCGCGCGCAACGTGCGCCGCAGACCGCTGGGACGGGAGCCGCCGGGCATCAACTAATGATGGCAGAGAGCGGGAGGGCGCCCTTTTCTGGACGCCCTCCCGTTGCCGCCCTGGCGTTGGTGGGGCTGCGGCCGCAATTCGCTTGGCGGCAACGCGCGCCCGCTCTGCCCGGTGAACGCGCCACTGGCGCTTTCACTCATCCAAGTTGCCTCGTCGGGTTGGCCGCCGGGGCGCGCTAGCGCGCAACCTCGAGGACCGGCTTTCCCAGCATCTTCAGGCGCGGCCGCACGCCCAGGCCGGGCTCCCGCGACGCCTTCAGGCGGCCCTGAAGCCGTTGCGGGGCGCCGGCGGCGTAGGCCACGGTGACGTAGGAGTTGAAGTCGGTGGCGGAGAACAGGAACCGCTCCGGCGTGCTATGGGCCAGGTGGGCGATGGCGGCGGTGATGATGTCGCCGCCCCAGGTGTCCTCGATGGTCATGGCGATGCCGAGCGAAACGCAGAGGTCGCGGATCTGGCGCGCCCGAGTCAGCCCGCCCACCTTGGAGATCTTGAGGTTGATCACATCCATGGCGTGGTCCGCGGCGCCGCGCACCACCATGTCAATGCCATCGATCACCTCGTCAAGGATGAACGGCCGCGGGGTGTGGCGCCGCACCGCCAGGCACTGTTCATAGCTCAGGCATGGCTGCTCGATATACACGTCCACGTCGCGCACCGCGTCGGCAACCCGCATGGCCGCGTGCTGCGTCCAGCCGGTGTTCGCGTCGGCAATCAGCACATCGCCGCGCGAGAGCTCGGCCGCCGCCGCCCGGATGCGGGCGATATCGGTGTCGGGGTCGCCGCCGACCTTGAGCTGGAACTTGTGGTACCCCTGCTTGCGGTAACCCCGGATCTTCTTTGCCATCTGTGCCGGCGGCTCCTGCGAGATGGCTCGATAGAGGGGGAAATCCTCGCCCACGTGGCCGCCCATCAGGGTCGCGATCGGGAGGCCGCTCGCCTTGCCCAGCAGGTCCCAACAGGCCATGTCGAGCGCCGATTTGACATAGGGGTGCCCGCGCATGGCGCGGTCCATCCGCTCGTTCAGCTCGCCCAGCGTCAGCGGGTCGGTCCCCAGCAGATGCGGCGCCAGCTCGGCAATACCGGCACGCGCGCCGCGCGCGTAGGCGGGCAGGTAGGCCGGCCCCAGCGGGCAAACCTCTCCCCAACCCACCAACCCGTCATCGGTCTCGACCGCGACCACGGTCGAATCGAAAACCGACACGGCATTCCCGCCCGACCACTTATAGCTGCCTTCGTGGAGCGGGAGGTTGATCTGGTAAGCGCGGATGGCGGAGATTTTCATGAAATAACTCGCGTCGGGACTGGCGCCGGCGCCGGCGAGGGCTGGCGGGAGGACACCCACAAGGTGGCGGAGGTGTAAAGCAGTACGCCCACCACCACCCATTTCACCACCGTCAACGGCAGCGCCTTCACCAGGAACGCGGCGACGAGCACGCCCGGCACGCCGCCCACGGCGAGTCCCAACGCCGTGCGCCGGTCGAAGCGGCCGGAACGATAGAAGCGGATCGCGGCAGCCGGCAGGATGACCGCGGCCGAAGCCGCCATGACCGGAAAAACCGCCTTGGCGTTCATGCCGAGCATGAAGGTGACCGCCATGGTCGGCGCATAATTGCCGATCCCCAGGCTGGTGAGCGAACCAATGACCAGGCTGGCAGCAATCGCGATTGCCAGCGCAGTGCCGCTGAGGCCGATCGTGCCTGCGCCCAGCGACAGGCTCGCTATCATGCGCACGGCCATGAAGCCGGCGGTGATCAGCAGCGCAATCGCCATGCCCTGCAGCACCAGCCGCCGCGGCCAGCGCACCACGATGCCGGCGCCGACCCAGGCGCCCACGCCGCCGGCGATCACCATGCTGATGATGGTCGGCAGGTCAATCAGGCCGCCGAGCAGGATGATATAGATGATCGCCTCGGAAATCGTCGGGATCGCCTGCCCGACGTTGAGCGTTCCGGGAATATCGTCGTCCCGCACCATGCGCCCCAGGCACAGCGCCGCGGTCGTGGTGGCGAACGACCCAATGCCGAGCGTGTCGAAGAAGTCGGTGACGGTGCCGAGCGCGAGCAGCACCGGCATCGGCGGCTGGCGGCGTTGGCGGGCGGGGGCTCGGGTGGGCACTCGCGGACCAGTCTACTACCGTATCGGCCGGTTGCGCGGAGGCCCCAGCGCGTGCTCGGCCGAAACGCTCACGCCCCTGCGGATTTTTGCGGGCTTTTTGCGCCGACTTTGCCCCGGTGCAAACGGCGCGGCCCCTGCCGGAGGCGAGCGGCGGCCTTTATGCGTCCCGTTGCTCCCACCCCAAGGCGCAGGCGCCTTGGGGGCCCCAGGGGTCGGGCTGCGGCCGAGACTCGCTGGGCCGCGACGCGCGCCTGCTCGGCTCAGGTCGCGTCCAAGTTACCTCGTAACGTGAGTTGGTGTGGTTCCGCTTTGGCGCGCCCGCGGCCGCGCCGATTGGGGACTTGGCCGGGCTAGCGGTGCGGCCCCGCAAGCGGACGGCCATGCGCGGCGGCAGGTGCGGTGGCGATCACGAGCGGGGTGCCGGCGGGAAACGCGACGGCCGGACCGCGCCCGACCCAGCGCCGCCATACCGTCCGGCCGGCGCCCACAAACCCGAAGCCGAGCGCCAGCGGCCGGGCACGCGCCATCAGCACCGCCGCCGCAGCGCCCCACAGCCGCAACCGCGTACCGGAACCGGCGTTCAGGCTCCAGGCGTTGTCGGCGTCGCCGCCGGTCACCACCGTGGCCGTCAGCACCCCGAGCGCCAGATAGGGCGATGCGCCGCCGGCGGGCGCAACCCGTGCAGCGCCTTCGCCATCAAGCGTCATGGGCTCACTCGTTGCGGCGGCAGCGAGCCGCATTGCCGGCTGGCGGGTGGCGCCGCTGGGCAGCCGCAACTGCGAAAACAGAAAGCGCAGTTGGCCGCTGCGGCCCCACCATCGTGCCGGGCGCACCTGCACCACTTTGCCCAGCAGTTCGGTCCCCTGAGGAATCAGCACCGAGCCCGCCGCGTCGAACACGGGCGCCACCAGCAGCGCCCGGACCGGCGCGCCCCAGCGCGAAGATTGCGAGCTCAGGCCGGTCTCAAGCCGCGCCTGCAGCGTCAGCCCCGCCGGCAGCGCTGGCGGCAGCGGCGCCGCCGGCGGCACGGGGCGGTTGGCGTCCACCTCGAGCGCCGCGGTTAACGTGGCCGCATATCGGGTCCCGGCCGGCAGCAGCGTGGGGCGATAGGGGAGGCTCTGCATCAGCTCGGTTTTCAGGGTGGCCCAATGCCGCTGCTGGTCGAGGAAGCTTTCGGCGTCGTCTTCCTGTTGATGGTAGAGCTGGCTGACGCGGCGCTCCAGCCGCGTGGTGCGCGAGGAAGGCGGCGCGGCGGCCACCATGTGCAGCGGGGGCAATTCCGGGGCCGGCCGGGTCGCCATGGGCGCCCAGCCACCGACGGGAAGTTGCACCGCGTCAAAGCGCACGCTGACCGCGGGCGCCGGGCTGAAGTCGCCGCCGACGGCGGCGTCGGCCCGTTTCCACCAGCGCGGCCCGTGAACGGCGGTGACCTCGCCCCGCACCGGTGTGCCCGCGGGCAGCGCCAGGCGATTTCCCGCGTACAGCGGCGAGGCCAGCTCGGCTGTGATCGCCTGCCCCACCCGGTGCAGCCGCACCGTGTGCGCCAGCTCAATCTCCAGCCTGGCGCCTGCGGGTATGCGAAGCGGCGGCGCGGCCGCGCTTCTCAGGACCCCCTTCCGCTGGTCGGGCTGCGGCCGGGATTCGCTGGGTTGCAACGCGCACCCGCTCTGTTCAGGGCGCGTCCAAGTCGCCTGGTATTGAGCGCGCGCGCCGCAGGCGGCGGCGAGAACAACGGCGAGTACTGCCAGACGATGCAACAAAATCCACCTGCGCCGCACGCGGCGCTACCTCAAATAACCATCTTATCGCTCGGTTATCCCTGGCTGAACAATTCTCCAGTGGGGAGTTCCTCTCCACCCGAAATTGCGACTTTGATCCGCTCCGTGGGCGGTTCATCGCCCTCGCCTGGCGCCACAAAGCGGTC